>JBDRKM010000243.1:0-47506 GCA_043814015.1 Pseudomonadota bacterium | reverse complement strand
GCTCGCAGGCTCTCAGCGTCTCTGCGCCTCTGCGTGAGATCCTGCGAGGCCACGCCTCGCCTCGGCGATTCCCGCCAGCCACGGACATCTTGGCGGCTTGGCGTCTTTGCGCGAGATCCATCTGCCCCGAGCTGTTTCTTGATAGGAGACTCCGGCGCATGCCCCCCCCCTCCCCCTCCCCGCAGGCGGAAGTCGCCAGGTTCGGCACCTTCAACGGTGTCTTCCGCCCGGTGTTCCTCACCATTCTCGGCGCCCTGCTCTACCTGCGCGAGGGCTGGTTGGTGGGCAACTGCGGCCTGGCGGGCGCGCTGGGGGTGATCCTCGCCGGGCTGCTCATCACCGGCACCACGGCGCTGTCCGTCTCGAGCATCGCCACCAACGTGCCCGTGCGGCCCGGGGGCGCCTTCGCCATCATCGCCCGCGCCCTGGGGCTCGAGGCGGGCGGCGCCATCGGCATCCCGCTGTACGTCGCCCAGTCGGCCTCGGCGGCCATGTACCTGTACGCCTTCACCGAGGCCTGGGCGCTGCTCTTCCCCTCCCACCCGGCCGGGATGGTGGTGGCGGTGGCCTTCCTGGGGGTGGCGGCGCTGTCCTGGTCCTCCGCGACCTTGGCTTTCAAGGCTCAGGCCGGCATGTTCGTGCTGGTGCTGCTGGCCCTGGCCTCGGCCGTGCTGGGGCTCTTCACCGCCGATCTGCGCGCTCAGCCGCTCTGGGGAGAATTCCCGGACGCCAACCTGCGCGAGGCCTTCTCCATCTTCTTCCCGGCGGTCACCGGGATCATGGTGGGCGTGGGCATGAGCGGCGAGCTGCAGAACCCGCGCCGCAGCATCCCCCGCGGCAGCCTCATGGCCTGGGGCATCACGGGCTCTCTCTACCTCGGGGCGGCCTTCTGGTACGCCGGGGTGGCCACTCGCGAGGAGCTGCTCGCGAACAATCTGATCATGCTGGACCGTGCGCTGGTGGGCTGGCTGGTGTTGGTGGGGCTGCTGTGCTCCACCCTGATGGCCGCCCTCTCTCCTCGCTGGTGGCCGCACCACGCCTGCTGCAGGCCATGGCGGCCGATCACGTCGTGCCGGCCGCGGGCTGGCTGTCCCGGGTCGGGCAGGGCCGACAGCCGCGCTTCGCCGCTGGGGCCACCCTCGCCCTCACGGGACTGTTCCTGCTCTCCGGCAGCCTCGACGCCATCGCCCCCATCGTCACCGCTTTCTTCCTGGTCACCTACCTGGCCATCAACGTGGTGGTGCTGGTGGAGCAGGTGCTCGGGATGATCTCCTTCCGCCCAACCTTCCACGTGGGTCGATGGGTCTCCGCGGTGGGCGCGGTGGCGTGCCTCACCGGCCTGATGCTCTCCAGCCCAGGCATCGGCCTGGTGGCCCTGGTCCTGGTGGGCGGGATCTACGTCTGGATCCAGCGGCGGCACCTGGAGACCCCCTGGGAGACCGTCCGCAGCGGGCTGGCCGTGAACCTCGCGGCCTGGGCCGCGCGCCGGGCCGTGCGCTTCGAACGGAGCCAGCGCGCCTGGAAGCCCGATCTGATGGTGCCCGTCGAGACCGTCGAAGAGCTGCGCGGCCTGCAGTCGCTGGCCATGCAGCTGGCGGGTGGCTTCGGCTCAGTGAAGCTGGTCGGCCTGCAGCGCGACCCGGCCCTGGCCAGGGCGCTGGACGCCGCCGCCGAGTCCCTGCGGGCCCAGGGTGTCCACGGATCGGCCACCGCCACCGAGTCGCCCGGCTGGACCCTGGGCACCCGCTCTGCCGTGGACGTGTTCCAGGGCGCGCTGTTCCCGCCCAACCTCGTGCTGGTGGACGGCGACGCGCGCAGCGGCGCCGAGGTACAGCCCGTGCTGGACCACTGCCGCGCACAGGGCCTGGGCCTGGCGCTCTACCTGTGCCACCCACGCGCCGGCGCACCGCTCGGCCGCGACGTGACCGTCTGGCTCTCCGACCGCAGCCCCGACTGGCCCCTGCGGCTCCAGATGGCCAACCTGGATCTCCCCGTGCTGCTCGGCCTGCTGCTGACCCGGGGGGGCGGCACCCTCCGCCTGGCCACCGTGGTGCGCGATCCAGCCTCCCGCCCAGACGCCGAGCGCTGGCTCAGGCAGCTGGTGGGCATGGGCCGCCTGCCCGGAGCCACCCGCACGGTCGTGCTGGAGGGTGGTTTCCTGGCCGCCCTCGGCCAGGCCACGGCCCGCGCGGACCTGCACCTGCTCGGGCTGGGCGATCAGATCGAGCCCGCGCGGCTGGATGGCTTCCGGCAGGCCTGCGGGGCGGCCTGCCTCTTCCTGGTGGACTCGGGGCAGGAGTCGCTGCTGGCCTGAACTACCAGCTCACCCCGGCCTGCAGCAGCGCCAGGGTGAATGCCGGTTCGGGCCGAAAGCCGCGCTCGCCCCAGGGGACGTCCACGGTCAAGCCCGGGGCGAAGGACTGGGACAGCACCAGGCCCACGCGCTCGCCGAAGCGGTGTACGTACGCGGCTTCCACTCCGGCGGCGGCGATGACCGCGGCCAGGTGGGGGGCCGGCCCCACCAGGACCTCGGGGCCGAAGCCAAAGGCGAAGGCGTCGGGACCACCGCAGCCCCAGCAGGTGGCCGCGGGCCACCAGCGCGCCTCGGCCGTGAGATCGCCGTAGGTGAGCATCCCCAGGTTGGAGCCGAGCCGGGCGCCCACGGTCCAGTGCTCGGCCACGGCGAAGTCGGCCTGCAGGTGCACGACGTCGGGCATACCCACGCCGGCGCGCACCATCCCATCGGCCGGGACGGCGAGGGCGGCGGCGGTGATGAGGAGGGCGAGGGCGAGCATGGGTGTCAGCTCCTGCGCCGCCGGTGCAGCGCCACCGGCACCAGCCCCAACAGCCAGAGGGAGGCGAACCCGGCGCCGCCATCGCAGGCGCAGCCCCCGCCGCCCTTGAGGGCGCCGCCCTCCCCGGTGTCACCGCTGTCGTCGGGGACGACGGGCTGGCAGTCCTCGTCCAGCCCCGGCCCCCCGGGCCAGGAGTCCGGGTCCAGATCGTCGCAGTCCTCGTCCACGGGCCAGCCGTCCTCGTCCCGGTCGTCGTCGTTGCCGTCGCAGTCGTCGTCCACGCCGTCATACCAGATCTCGGTGGCGCCGGGGTGGATGGCCGAGTTGGCGTCGTCGCAGTCCTCTCCCCCGAAGGCCTCGGCGTCGAAGCCGTCGCCGTCGGCGTCGTAGTCCGAGGCGTGGTCGCAGTCGGTGATCTCGCCGTCGTAGGGCTCGTCCGGCGCCCCCGGCCAGGTGTCCGGGTCGGCGTCGTCGCAATCGTCACCGCCGTAGGTCTCGGAGTCGAAGCCGTCGCCGTCGGCGTCGTAGTCGCTGGCGCCATCGCAGTCGGAATCGACCCCGTCGTACCAGGCGTCCTCGGCCTCCGGGTTCACCTCCGGATCGCCGTCGTCGCAGTCCTCGCCCTCGTACTCGGCGCTGTCGAAGCCGTCGCCGTCGGCGTCGTAGTCGCTGGCGCCATCGCAGTCGGAGTCGATCCCGTCGTACCAGATCTCGCTGGCTGCGGGGTTGATCCCGGCATCGCCGTCGTCGCAGTCGCTGGCGTCCGCGGTGTACCCGCTCGGTGGGGCGCAGGCCGCGGTGCCCATGCCGGGATCCCCGTAGCCGTCGCCATCGCCGTCGCGGAACCAGGTGCTGGCGTCCAGCGCGTCGTCCTCGTCCAGGATGCCATCGCAGTCCGTGTCGGTGCCGTCGCAGTGCTCGTCGGCGCCCGGGAAGGTGGCGGCGGCCGTGTCGTCGCAGTCGCCGGCGTCGGCGACGTACCCGCTGGGGGCCGCGCATGCGTCGGCGCTGGCGGCCGCATCGCCGTAGCCGTCGCCGTCCGCGTCCTGATACCAGGTGGCAGCGTCCAGCGCGTCGTCCTCGTCCGACGTGCCGTCGCAGTCGGTGTCGACGCCGTCGCAGTACTCGTCGGCGCCGGGCCATGTCGCGGCGGCCGTGTCGTCGCAGTCGCCGGCGTCGGCGACATACCCGCTGGGGGCGACACAGGCGATGGCGCTGATGGCTGAATCACCGTAGCCGTCGCCGTCCGCGTCCTGGTACCAGGTGGCGGCGTCCAGGGCGTCATCCTCGTCCAGCGTGCCGTCGCAGTCCGTGTCGATGCCGTCGCAATACTCGTCGGCGCCGGGGTAGGTGGCGGCGGCGGTGTCGTCGCAGTCCGCGTCGCAGCTCCCATCGGAGGAGACGCCGAATCCATCGCCGTCCACATCGATACATGTGTCACATGCGTCACCTGTGCCGTCGGCGTCGGTGTCGGCCTGATCCGGGTTGGCGGTGGTGGGGCAGTTGTCGACGCTGTCTGCGATGCCGTCGCCGTCCGCGTCGTACATCCCCGCGCCCGTGATGGGGAAGCTGAACTCGGCCTCATCGGAGTCATCGCTGTCGATGACCACCTCGGCGTCGCAGGTGACGCTGTCGGTGGGGGCGAAGGTCACGGTGAAGGTGGTGGTGGCGCCCGCGGCGATGGCCGGAGCGAGGGTGGTGACGGTGTAGGCCGCGGCGCCGCTGCCCTCGATGCGCAGATCGGTGAAGTTCAGGGGGCCTGAGCCGCTGTTGGCGATGGTGAAGGTCAGATTGGCGCTGTCGCCGACGACCACGGTGCCGAAGTCGATGGCCGTGGCCTGCTCGTCCAGGATGGCGGTGCCGTCAGCCTCGAAGAGGTCGATCTCCGGCGGGACCGCGGCGGCGACGTTCTCGATGGCGATGCCGAACCCGTTCCAGTTCTCGGGGGTGAGGCTGGTCCAGCTGACCTCGGTGAAGGTGCCGATGAACTGGATGACGCCGTGGGGCTCGCCCGAGCCGTTCAGCTGGTAGAGGACGGAGCCGTCCGACGCGATGGCGGTGGTCTCCGTGAGGGTGCCCGTGCCCCAGTAGCCGCGGCCGTAGCTCAGGATGTCGAAGTCGCGGTCGAAGCGGTAGCCGTTGCCGTTGAGGCTGACCACCGCGAAGAGGGGGTTGGTGACGGGCTCGGAGAAGGTGAGGGTCTTGGAGGTGGCGTAGCGCAGCGCGATGATGTCGCACATGGTGGCGCTGACGCCCGAGTCGTCCGGGGCGTTGTCCACCGTGCTGCTGAGGTAGGTGCCGGTGTCGGTGGTGCTCCAGTAGTTGGTGCCACAGGAGGTCTGCACGAAGGCCCACTCTCCGGTGTAGGTCACGTCCACCACCGTGCCGTCGGCGGCGATGGCCTGACCCAGGACCGTGGCCGAGGCGGTGTCGTAGGACTGCCAGTCCACCCAGGAGACCACCCCGGCGCTGGCGGTAGCGGGCAGGAGCGAGACGGCGAGGGCGAGCGATGGCAGGAAGCGAAGCATGGGGATCCCGGTGGTCGGTGGGGAGTCGAGGTTATCACCTGCCAAGCGGCCAGCCAGGGTGCAGGGTCCACCTGAGCCTCGACGCCAGCCGCGACCCGCGCCGGTCCCCCCCTCAGGGAGGTCTTCATGTCCCAGCCCCCGTTCGCCTTCGATGTTCGCGTGCTGGCCTGCGCTTCCTGCGGCGCGCCCCTGCGGGCGCCGTTGGAGGGCGGCGCGGTCAGGTGCGCCCACTGCGGGTCCGAGAACGTGATCGTCCCGCGCCAGGCCGCGTCGCCTCGCACCGAGGTACCCACGGACGAGGCCGCCCGGCTGGCGCGACTGCGGTCCCAGGCCGGGCGGCTGGAGATCGCTCCGCCCGCGCTGCGCAGCCTGATGCAGGGCTCGGGGTTCCGGCCCGGTCGCGTGGAGCAGGCGCAGCGCCTGTTCCTGGATCTGCGCGCGCGGCTGGCCCAGGGGCCGGACGAGCAAGCCGAGCGGGCGCTCACCGCCCTGGTCGAGGTCTTCGCCAACCACTACGCCGTGGAGGGCGACCACCTGCGCCTGCGGGCCATCTGCGAGTCCGGGCGCGAGGCATGCCGGACCCCGCGCGGCCGGCAGATCGTGACCGCCGAGCTGGCGCGGACGGCGGCGCACCTTGGAGATCTGGAGGCCGCGCGGGCCTGGCTGGCGCAGTGCGATCCGGCCTCGGACGACATCGACGCCGACAGCGCCTACCGCCTGGCGCGGGCCGCCATCGGCACCTGGGGCCACGACCCCGCGGATGTGCTGGCCACCCTCGGCCGCGAGCGCGCGGAGGTCCCCCTGGCGGGCAAGGCCGTGGTCCTCGCCTGCCTGCTGCGCGCCCACGCGATGGAGCAGTGTGAAGGGTCGACGCGGCCACCGACGCCCTGGTGGCCGCCGGGCGCGCGGGCCTGGGCCACTGGCTCGTGCTGGAGGTCGCCCGCGAGGCCCATCGCGAGCCGGAGCTGCTCTGCCCGGCCTCGTTCGAGCCAGCACGGGCGCGGATACCCCGCTGGCGCCGCTGGTGGCTCACGGTGCCCCTGACGCTGAGCGCGCTCTACGGCGCGTTGCTGGCCCCCTTCCTGCTCGTGGGCCTCTCCTCGCTCGTCTTGCCCGGGGCACAGCCCCACCCCGTCGCGCAGATCGTCGCCCTCCTGCTCGGCATGGCGGCTTTCCCGGTCCTCATCCCCACGTTCCGCAACTGGTCCAGCCTCCGGCTTCCGCCTCCTCGATGATGTCCGAATGGAACAGCCCAGCCCGCCAGAGGGCCTGGACGAGCCGCACGATGAGCAGGGCCCACCCTACCGGACCGGACATCAGATCGACGATCACCCGGACCACCACGGCGACGACTTCGCAGGCGGCGGCGTGACCCCGGCTCCAGGCGCGCAGCCCCTCCCGCGCCGCTCCCAGGGACTCCGCGGTGAGGTCCCGCGCCACCAGCAGGGACAGGTCTCCATCAGGGCTGCGGACCACGCACGCCTGGGGGCCTCTGTAGAGCGGACCGCCGAGGGAGGCGAGATACCGCAGCGCGTCCCGCACCGAGGCCAGCACGCGGGTCCCGAGCCCATGGATGACGCGGGCCGCCTGGCGCAGCACGGCGCGGCCGACCTGGGCCAGGTCCACCAGCCCTTTGCGGATCCGACGGGCCCAACGCGAGAGCCAGCCGAAGGCGACCCGAAGGCCGTCCCACAGGCCTCCCGCGCGCCCAAGCCGCCGCACCTCGTCCACCGCCTCCTGCAGCTGGTCGCCGTGGCGCTGGGCCAGCGCGGCCAGGACCTCGAAGGTGTCCCCCGCGCCGAAATCCCCACCCTCGTCCAGGCCGAAGACGTCGGGGCCCTCCTCCGCCCCGGTGCCGAGCTCGATCCAGCCCTCCTTCGCCAGCGCGGGCTCGTCCGCCCAGCCCGAGAGCCCCGTCTCGGCGGCGAGCACGCGCTCCCCCAGGACCTGCGCCCCCTCGTCGGCCACGAAGCTCTCCGGCCCATCCCGCACCCGCAGCAGGGCCACCAGCGCGCGATGATCGAACAGCACCGCGGCGGCCCGATCGGGAGCGCCGCCGGCGCCCTGCCAACCCCAGCCGACCGCGCTGCGCTCGAAGGCTGCCAAGGCCTCCCGGATGAGCGTCTCCGAAGGCGGCCCATCGAGGGGCAACGCCACCGCTTGCCCCAGCGCGGCGAGGCGCCAGCAGGCGGCCCGGCGGTAGGCTGGGCGCCAGGCGCCGCCGGCATCGCGCCACCGTGCCGGCTCGGTGGCGGCATCGAGCGCCACCAGCGCCGCCAGCGCGTCCCAGGCGACCACGCCGAGCCAGCCCGTGACCTCGAGCCCCGCCTCCTCCTGGAACCGCGCGATGGCCCCGCGCAGCCCGACCCCCTGCCCCGGAGGCGGGCATGCATACCCCAGCGAGAACAGGCGGCAGCGCACCTCGCAGAGCAGGGGCCCCTCTGGATCGAGGGCCTGGAACTCGGCCTCGCTCGACGGCAGCAGCTCGACCCCAGCCAACAGGCCGGAAAACTCCGCGTCGAGGGAGGCCCACCCGTCGACGGCGGCGGGCGGCGGGGCGGGCGCGCTCACAGGGTCTTCGCGATCTCGACGAGCATCTTGACCACCGAGGCGCGGGCCTCGATGGCCACCTGGACGGCGGCGGTGTGGAGCCGCTCGATCCCCTCGGGCAGCTCATCTCTCCCCTTCACCTGGGAGATGTCGTTGTCGAGGGAGATCTGGGTCATGGCCGCCACGTGGAGGGCCGACGCCGCGGGCTGGAGCTTCTTGAGATCGAGCTTGCCATCGGGGAACGCGACCGTCACGTCGCCGACGTAGGTGGTCACGGTGAGGGTGGTGAGATCCTGGAGGCCGTCGAGCACCTTGTGGACGGAGTCGTGGATGCGCTGCTCGAGATCGCTCATGGAGAACCTCCTGTATGGCGGGCCCGCGCCGGGCTAGGCCCAGGTGACGAAGCCGCGAAGATCCGCCTTGCGGCGGGTGTTGGACTTGACCTTGTCGCTGACGTTGCCTTCGATGGTGAGCACCGTGTCGCCGAGATCGCGCAGCACCAGCCCGACGTGCCCGGCCCGGCTGCCCCCGGCGCTGTCGGAGCCCGAGCTCGCGCGGGCCATCACGAAGACCGCGCCACAGGGAGCCGCGGCGGTGGCGGCGACCCAACGCCCGTGCTCCCTGGCCCAGTCCTCGTACTGGAAGGCGGCGCCGAAGCGCTGGCCAAAGGGGACGTCCTTCCAGGTCGCGGCGCCCAGGCCCACCTTGATCCAGTGGCTGCAGGCCAGGGCGCACCAGGGGGGCTTGCCGTGGACGCGCTCGTAGGAGGGCTGGTAGTACCCGCCCGAGATGGCGTCGAGCCTGGGGCCACCGTTGGAGCCCTTCGGGACCTCGACCACGCCGAGCCAGTCGATGGCCTCCTCCAGCACCTTCAGGACCACGGCGGGGGCCCCCGCGGCCGCCTCCCGCGCCTGCTCCAGGAGCCGCGCGCGCTCACCCGCGTTCAGCTCTTCGGGGACGCGCACGCTGGGCGCGCCCAGCAGCGTTCCCCAGGTGCGCTCGTCGATGCGGCCCGTGACGGGCAGCGCGCGATCGGCCTGGAACCTGCGCACGGCCCCCTCGGTCCTGGAACCCCACAGGCCATCCGGGGTGCCGGGGGCGAAGCCCTGGGCCTGCAGCGCCTCCTGGCAGCGGCGCAGCACCGTGGGGTCGCAGCCAGGCCCAAGCGGCGCCCGCGTCGCGCACAGCTCCCCGTGGGTGCGCTCGTCCACGCGCCCGTCCGCGGCGAGCCCCGCGGCCTGCTGGAAGCGCGCCACGGCCTCGGCGGTGCCACGCCCGAAGATCCCGTCGGCGGTGATGGGCCCCAGCCCGAGCTCGTTGAGCCGCGCCTGGACCGCTTCCACCTCGGGGCCACGGCTGCCACGCTGCAGCACGGCGAGGGGCTCGGGCCCGCTCGCGGGCGCCGCCCGGTACGGGCCGATCTCAGCCGTGACCGCCTGCCACGCGCCGCCTGCGGAGAAGCCGGTGCCCACGCCGCGACCGTGCGGAGCCGCCATGATCTCGATGGCGCCGTCTTCGTACTGCCGGTAGACGTAGCCGCCGCGGCCGGTGACATCCCGGTAGGCGCCCGCGGACGCAAAGGCCTCGAAGCCCGCCGCCCCGTCGCGCTCCCCCGGGCCGTCTGGGAACCGCTCGCCGAGCGCGTGCAGCAGCACGATGCCGCTGTCCTCGTCGAAGGCGCCGGTGGGAGGGAGGCCGTGGGCCTCCTGGAACCGCGCCAGGGCGGCGACGGTGCCGGCGTCCATCACCCCGGTGTCCGGAGCGGGGAACCCAAGATCCGAGAGCCAGCCCTGCAGGACCAGCACATCGGGCCCGGCCTCGCCCGGCTCGAGGGGCCAGAGGTCGGCTTTCTCGGGCTCCCCGTCCGCGAAGGAGGCGACCTCGTCCGCGCCCCGATCGGCACACAGCAGCGCGTCCCAGGTGTCCCCGTCGATCACCCCCGAGGGCTCGAGACCGCGTCTCTCCTGCAGCCGCCGGATCGCTCCCTCCGTGGCCGGACCGAAGTCGCCGTCCAGCGCGAGCGGACCGAACCCGAGGGCCTCGATCCGCGCCTGCGCGAACGCCACCAGCGCGCCGCGATCACCCTTCTTCAACTCCTGCATGGTCTCTCCAGGTGGTGTCGGGACCGGCCGGCCCCGGGGGAAGGAGGCCTCCGGTTGGCGCTATCCGGCGGCGCCGACGCGGGCCTCCTCGATGGTCTCGAGGCGCTCGGCATCCTGGTCCCAGGCCACCAGCGCGAGGCGCGCGCCACCCGAGGGATGCTCTTCGAGGATCGCGGCTGTGAACCGCGTCTCCAGCGGCGGGCAGGGCCCGAGCTTCGGATCCATGCCCGGGTTGGCGCGCAGCTGGGTCAGGAAGTCGGTCCACACCTGGAGTGGGGCGTCGGCCGCGGGCGGGCCCATCAGCCAGATCCAGGTGCCGGTGTTGATGAAGCAGAGGTCCTTCGCCGCCTTGAAGCGGGCGGAGTGGGTGTGCCCGAGCACGACCGCGTCCACCTCGTACTTGGTCGCGAGGCGGCGCCCCTCCTTCAGCTCGTCATCGAGGGGCTCGATCTCGAAGTAGCGGGCGCCCTGGTCACCGACGAGGCGCCGCTGCAGCTTGGCGTACTGCTGCAGCCCGGCGCGCAGCAGCTTGGCGGAGGCGCGCTGGACCGCCTCCGAGTCTCCGAACCCGAAGGCCTCGGGGCTGCCGTCGTCGAGCAGGGCCTCGAGGGCCTCGCGCTCCTCGTGATCCAGCCCGGCGGCGTCGAAGCGCTCGCACAGGCCCAGGTCGGGCTCGGCCGTGGCGGCCTGATCGTCGAAGGTGAACCCACCCTCCCCCTCGGCCTGCCTCCCGAGCAGCTGCCAGGTCAAGGTCAGCGTGGAGCCCTTGAACACCACCTTCACGGCCGCCGGGTCCACGGCCAGGGCCGTGAGGGCGCCGCCCTGGAAGTCGGGCTTGAGCAGGTCCGCGAAGCGCATGCCGAACTCACGCTTGAGCGGGTTGAGCAGGGTCTTGACCAGCCTGGAGCCCGGTGCGTAGCGGTACCTGGGGTAGGCGCCCTTGACCGGCCCGGCGCGCAGCGCGGGGTAGTCCACCTGGTTCCAGGGGTCGTTCTGCTCGCCGTGCCCCAGCAGCACGCGCGCCCCGCCCACCTCGAGGAGGGTGGGATCCTCTCCGGAGACGAACCGCAGGCGCGCCGCGACCTGCTCAGGCTGGCGGGTGGCCGCACGGACACCGCCTGCACCTCGGGCAGGGCCAGCTCGACGTCGTGGTTGCCCAGCCGCACCATCACCTCGCTCCCCCGGGCGAGCAGCTCACCGAGGGCCTCGAACACCGCCGCCGACGCGGAGGACTTCACGATCGCCCGGGCCTGGCGCACCGCGCGCGCCACCTCGAGCTCCAATGGGTCCTCGTTCATGAGAAAATCGACCGCGTCCCCGTTGAACACCACGCGCACGGTGGGGCCGGCGGCGAGGTGGCGCAGGAAGGCCGGCAGGGCGGCTTCTCCCGCGAAGATGTCGTATCCTTGCCCGTTTCCGAGGTGGGTGTCGGAGATGATGACCGTTCTCATTGCTCTCTCTCCTCGAGTCTTTCGGAGGGTGACCAGCTTTCTGGAGGTAACCGCTGGCCAGCCTCGGCGCCGCGGTTACGGTGCAAACACCAACCAAAGGAGATCCAAATGAGTTCCAACGACGGCACCGACACCCAGCCCACCTTCGAGCTGTTCATGGCGCACGCCGACACCCACGAGCCCGTGCTGCCCGATGGGCTCGGTGAGCAGGGCGCGCCGCACGACGAGGGCGGCGAGTTGGGCGAGGCCAACGCGGAAGACCCGGAATTCCTCTTCGACGACGCGGCCGCGCGCAACGACCTCGAGGCCCAACGTTGGGGCGTGTTCTACCCGGACACCAAGCGCGGCCGGGAGATGCCCGCCGCCATCCGTCCGCTCATCGAGCGTAGGCGGGCGCAGCAGGGCGGCCACCCCGTCCTGGACTACGCGGTCCCGCCCCTCGGGAGCTTCGACGAGGCCATGCGCTGGCGCCGCGAGCACTTCGAGGTGTCCACGAAGTTCCACACGGATCTCCCGCGCTACCAGCTCTTCCTCGGCGACCTCTGGGAGCTGCCCCTCTCCCTGCAGCAGGCCATGTCCACCCGTTACTACCCGGGCCGGCTGGCCTTCGACGACGATCGGCAGCTCGAGGCCTACGTGGAGAAGGTGCTGCGATGGGAGGACAAGCCGAGCGATCAGGCCGATGCCCGGGCCATCTTCCACACGGTCCACGATCAGAGCGGCGCGACCCAGCTCGGATACCGCGCCCTGGTGAACCCCGGGCTGGCCATGGCGCGGGAGGATCTCGGAGAGCACTTCCGGGCCCGCGAGATCCTCGAGACGGGCAGCCGGTACCAACCCAGCCCGGAGGACCTCACCAGCGTGGTGGGCGAGGCCGACCTCGGCGTGCTGTTCTCCGTGAGCCACGGCGAGGGCGCGCCCACGGCGGGCTGGAGGCCGGCCGACCGACACGAGCTGCGCCAGGGCGCCATGTGCTTCGGACGCCAGGGCGCCATGACCGCCGAGGACGTGGCCGGGCTCGAGGCCTTCCTCCCCGGCGGCATCTGGTTCATGCTGGCCTGCTATAGCGCCGGCACGCCCGATCTCAGCGCCTACCACCCATGGCTGACGGCCCTCAAGCAGCAGGGGCGCTACCGCGGTGACGTGGATCGCGTCCTGGCTGGCCTGCCCCAACCCGGGGAGCGTCCCTTCGTGGCGGCCCTACCCAAGGCGGTCCTGGCCCACAGCAACGGCCCCCTGGCCTTCATGGGCCACGTGGACCTGGCCTGGTCCTACGCCTTCCAGGAGTGGGACAGCGGCAAGGCGGTCAACCAGCCCGCCCGCTATCTCGAGCTGCTGCGCTCCGCCCTGCGGGGCGACCGCGTCGGGCTGGCGTTCCAGGAGCTGTTCACGTTCTTCAACGCCCTCAACGCCCAGGTCGCCGAGATCTACTCACGGAATGACGCCGGCGCGGCCTCCGCGGCGCAGGCCCACCTCTGGATGCTGCGCCAGGACCTCTCGGCCTACATGCTGCTGGGAGATCCAGCCGCGCGCCTGCCCCTGGCAGGGGAGAAGGCCGCCACGGCCATGTCGGACGCCGAGCAGGCCTCCCTGCTGGGGTTCGCCCCCTCTCCCGCCAGGGCCAGCCCCGCGCTCCCGGCACCCATGGAGGCGCTGGAGCGGGCCTTCGGCGATATGCTCGCCGGCGTCGCCACGGTCGAGCAGGCCGCCGCGCGCCTCGCGGTGCCTGCGGCCACCATGACCGCGCTGTTCGCGGCCTACACCACCGCGGGCCGCGAGGCCTGCGCGCGGGCCGTCAGCAAAGCCTGATCGCTCATTCCCCCCCCGGGGGTTCTCCGCCCGGGCTTCGCAGGGCGCGTGCCAGCTCGCGCTCCACCACCGTCAGATCGCGCGTGTCCGGCGCGAAGCGCCGCAGCGCCTCGAGCAGCGCGGCTGCGCGCTGCAGCTCGATGGAGTCGTCCTCGCCGCGCAGGCCGCGCAGCGCTGCCAACTCAGCCCACCCCAGCAGGGCCTCGGGGCAACCCGGCTCCACAGCCAGCGCCTTGCAGAGGAGCACCTCGACACCCTGCAGATCGGGGTCCGCCGGCGCGAACCGAGCCCGCTCCAGGCGGGGGAGGGCCTCGGCGAGGTGCGCCTCGGCGGCCAGGGCGCCCTGGGGATAGCGCTCGTGACAGGCGGTGGCCAGGCGGTGGACGACCTCCAGGTCCGAGAGCCGCGCGGGCTCGATCTCGGCGGGGTTGACCGTGTACCAGAGGACGATCCCGATGAAGATCACCACCGCGACCACCATGGCCAGCAGCGCCCCCCCCATGCCGAGGGTGCGCGGCCGCAGCTTGTCCCGCCGCTGAACCGCCTCGGGTCTGGGATCTCCCATGGGTGCTCCGCCGTGGTTGGGACCGCGCCACGGCTCCGACCGTGCCGTCTCGCGGTCGGTTCCATAGCCCGGGACGGAGCGCCTGAAAAATGCCCGAGGGCCTTGACGCGCCCGCGCTTCAGACTAGGATGCGCGGCCCCGCGACCATCGCCCTGCCGCGATCCACCACCTCGAGAGGTCCGCCCATGCTCACCAAGCCGCGCAACCTCGGCACCCGCCGCGTCTGCAGCGCCTGTAGCACCAAGTACTACGACCTGAACCGAAGCGAGCCGACCTGCCCCAAGTGCGGCGCTCCCGCGGACGCCGAGGAGTACCAGGATCCACGCGCGGTGGCCATGGCACGGCTCAAGGCCGAGAACAGCCGCATCCGCCGCGCCGACGACGAAGAGGAGCTCCCCTTCGGCCTCAACGAAGAGGAGGAGCAGGCGGTGGAGGACGACGAGATCGACGAGTTCGGGGAGTTCACCGAGGACACCTCGGACGACGACGACGACGACGAGGAAGAAGAGGGCGAAGAAGCCGAATTCGAAGAGTTCGAGGACTGATTCGCGATCAGGCGGGCGTGACGCCCCAGGGACCGAGCCCGGGGTACTCTACCCACACCAGACAGAGCCCCTGCGGAAGCGCGGTGCGCCCGGCGACGGAGCGGTCCAGCGCGGCCAGCACGTCGAGGAGGCTCTCGGGGTCGCGACGCCCGCGGCCCACCTCCACCAGGGTCCCGACGATGATGCGGACCATGGCGCGCAGGAAGCCATCGCCCTCCACCTCGAAGACGATCTCGTCAGCCACCCGCGCCACCTCCAGGCGGTGCAGCGTCCGCACCGACGTGGGGACGTCCGAGCCCGCCGCCCGGAAGCTGGTGAAGTCGTGGGTGCCCACCAGGTGCGCCGCGGCGCGGGCCATGGCCGCCACGTCCAGGGTGATGGGCTCACAGGCCACCTGGCGCAGGCGCAGCGCCGAGCGGCGGTTGCCGTCCAGCAGACGGTAGCGGTAGAGCTTGCGCTTGGCGTGCTTGCGCGCGTCGAAGCCGTCGGGCGCGCGCTGCGCGTCCCGGCAGCAGATGTCGCGCGGCAGCACGCTGTTGAGCCCCAGCCGCAGGTTGCGCGGATCGCGCTCCGCCGGGCTCGCGAAGCTGGCCACCTGCCCGAGGGCGTGGACCCCCGAGTCGGTCCGACCGGAGCCCACCACGCGGATGGGCCCGTGCCCCATCACCCGCGCCACGGCCTGCTCGACCTCGCCCTGCACGGTGGCCTGATCGGGCTGCCACTGCCACCCGGCGTAGTCCGTGCCGTCGTACTCCAGCAGCAGTCGGTAGCTCGGCATGGGGCGCGAGCGCCTACATGTCGACCTTGATGCCGAAGGTCACCATGGAGCCGTCGAACAGGCTCGTGCCGTCGCCGCGCCACTGGCCGAGGGTCTGGGTGCGCCAGTCGATCACCAGGTAGGTGTCGTGGATGCCGGTGTGGGACTCCAGCGCCGCGGCGTGGCGCTTGTCCAGGTTGTCGAGCAGGAGGTTCACCCCAGCGCCCCAGTGCCAGCCGAGCTCACCGCCGGAGACGGAGGAGTCGCCCCCCACGGTGTCGTTCACGTACCAGTTCTCGCGCCACAGCCAGTAGTCGAGGCCGATCTCGGCGGTGGGCACCAGGAATTGGTCGTTGATGAAGTGGAGCCGGGCGCCCAGGCTGGCGGTGAACGGCCAGGCGGTGATCATGGTGTGCTCGGCGGAGTGGGCGTGATCGTCCACCGAGACGAGGGTGCCGAGGTCCTGGTAGAACCCGGCACCGAGATCAGCCTCGAAGAAGCGGGTGATCTTGGCACCGCCCTCGAGCTGGAGGAGGCCACGGCCGTTGTCGCCGTAGACGGTCTGCATGGCTTCGGAGCTGGGAAAGTAGGGGCCGAAGCGCAGCTCCACGTTGGCGTGCTGTCTGGGGTGCTCGCGGTCCCTGGCGGCCAGGGCGCTGGGCGCCACCGCCAGGGCGGCCACGGCCACCACGGCCAGGCGCCGTCGGCGCAGGCCCAGCAGGCCGGCCAGCGCCAGCGCGCCCAGCCCCCAGCGGGCGTTGGTTCCACAGTAGCCGCCCTGCTCGCCGGCCAGCCCGGCGGCACCGACGGTCTCACGCGGCGTGGCGCTGAGCACGTTGCTCATCTCGCTCTCCTTGCCGCCCTTGTCGTAGGCCCGGACGGCGACGTAGTACGTAACGTCATTGGTGAGGGGCTGGATGGTCACGGTGACGGCCTCGCCCGGGCTCCCCTCGACCGAGACGGGCAGCTCCCCCTCCACCTCGTCCTCGCCGTCGAACTGGGGCCCGCCCGTGGGGTAGTCCTCGGCCGAGAACTCCGTGACGGTGCAGTAGACGGTGTAGCTGGCGAGGTCCGCGTCCGTGATGCCGTCGAAGGTGACGGTGAGCTGCTGGTTGCCGAAGCCGACCCCGTCGGCGGTCAGGTAGGGGGCCGCCGGTGGGTTGTCCACCGACACGCTGGTGCGGTCGTGGCCGCGGAGGGAGGCGGAGCCGGCCAGCAGCCACAGCTCGTTGTCGCCCTCCTCGAAGCCCTCATCCACCACGAAGGAGGCCTCGGTCTGCACGTCAGCCTCGGCGCTGCCGCTGTCCAGCAGGGTGCCGGAGGTGGTGCCGTCTCCGCCCAGGTACAGGCTCCACTCCCCGTCCTCGTCCACGGTGAAGGTCACGGTGACCGTGTCATCGGCGACAGCCTGGCTGGGGGAGACGGTGCCCGTCTCGACCCAGGGGCGGTCGGTCAGCACCTGCAGGGCCCCGGCGCCGCCGCCGCCGATGGTGTAGCCATCGCCGACCACCAGCTCGACGATGTCGTCGGTGGGGAAGCGGGCCTGCTCCTCATCGCCGCAGGCCAGGCCGGAGAACTCGTACAGCACCACCTCGCCCACGCCGGCGTCGTACAGGGCGAGCCAGCCCTCCGTGTCGTCGATGGCCACGGCCTGGTTCGAGACGAGCCCGTCGTCGTCGTCCAGCAGGATGTCGAAGTCGAGGCCACCGGGGTTGAAGCGGATCAGGCCGCCGTCTGCGTCGGCCAGGAAGGCGGCGGAGTCGCTGACGGCGTACATGTCGCCCATCTGGCGGCCGGCCAGGTTCTCGGTGGAGGTGGCGATGGAGCCCGAGGAGAGATCCACCTTGGAGACCTTCTGGCCGTCATGGCTGACGAAGAGGTAGCTCGATCCCAGCCAGGAGTCGGCGAAGCCGGACTGGCCGAAGGTGGAGGGATAGCTGGTGGTGTCCTCGGCCGCGCTGTCCACGCCGATCCTGTGCACGCGCTCGTTGCCGCCGTCCTGCTCGGCGATGGCGTAGACGCTCTCGCCGTCGGTCTCGACCGCCAGCACAGCCCCGGCGTCCGCGAGAGCCACGGGCTCCTCCCAGAGGTCGCCGGTGGCGCCCGCGCGATCGAGGGTCAGGCCGACCACGGTGCCGTCGGAGCAGCCGGCGAACACCTGATAGTCGCCGTCGTCGCCGGCGATGGCGACGCCGCCCACGGTGGCGGAGGAGCACACGGCGGTGTCGCCCACCACCTCCCAGGAGCCGGTGTCGAGGAACCGCACGTTCCCGGAACCGTCCGCCACGAAGGCGACCCAGCGGCCGTCCTCCGAGATCGCCAGATCGGAGATGGAGGTGTCCTCGGTGGTGCTCCAGGCCAGGCGGGTGGGATCGGCGTGCGCCGGCGCGGCGCACAGCAGGGCGACCGTCAGGGCGCAGGCCAGGGCAGCAGGGGTGCGCATACGCCGTTCCTCCAGCGGGGGGGGGCGGGACTATCCGCCTGGGCTGCTCGGCGCTGCAAGAAGCGGACCAGGCCCCCAATACCGCTGTTTCGCCCCGAAGCCTGACACCCTGACACCCGGGGGTGGTCTCCACCCACCGGCACCGCGTCAGATTGTCAGCCGAGCAGATCGTCCTCGATCAGGGCCGCCAGGATGGCCACCACGTTGGCCGCGGCGCCGAAGCGCAGCTCGTCGGCCACGGCCCAGAGGTGGACGCAGCGGCCCCCGGGATCGTCGCGCAGCCGCCCGACGTGCAGGGCGGCGCTGCCGTCCACCCCGCGCGGGTGGGGTAGCTCGCGGGCGAGCGCGCCCGTGAGGGTGATCCCAGGCGCCCCGGCGAGCAGGGCCCGCACGCCCTCGGCGTCCAGCGCAGGCTCCGGCTCGATCTGCAGCGCCAGGCACAGCCCGTTGAACCAGGGCCCCACGAGGCTGGAGAGGACGACCTGATCGGGCTGCAGCCCCAGCAGCGCGGCGCTCTGCTCGGCGCAGCGGCGCTCGTCGGCGGTCCAGCCCTCCACGGCGGGCTCGCCCAGGGAGGGCAGCACGTCGAAGGCCAACCCCTGGGGGAAGACCTTGCGGGTGGGGCTGCGGCTGTTGAAGAGGGACACGACCTGGTTGGAGAGCTCCTCGACACCCGCGCGCCCCATGGCGGCCGCGGAGTGCATCACCGTGCCCCGGACCCCGAGGTTGCCCCCGCCCGCCAGCAAGGGGGCGAGCAGGGTCGTGAGCGCCACCACATCGGGCTGCGGCGAGGCCACCGCCAGCACATCGCGGATCTCGTGCAGCGCCGCACGGCCCACAGCCGGCACCACCAGGGGCACTCCCTGGCGCGGGCCGAGGGTGCCCGACAGATCCACCGCTGGCACCCCGGCCTCCCGCGCGCTGCGCAGCGCGCCGACGGCGGCCTTGGGCGGCACCGCGCAGACCAGCACGTCGCAGGTCTGGATGTGCTCCACGAGCAGGTTCTCGACGCGCACATGACGCCCGCCGATCTCCAGGTGATCCACGGTGCAGGCCGGCGAGGCCATCGGCACGATCGCGCCGATGGGCAGGTCGGCCTCCTGCAGCAGCTCCACGATCTGACGGCCAACCGCACCGGTGGCGCCGGCTACACCGACTCTCAGCTTCCTTTCGGACACGAAGACCTCACACGGGCGCTCGGCCCGCCGGATGTCAGGAGGACGCGGGACGCCGCGCTTCGGCCAGAATCTTGTGGATCCTGTCCTTACCACGCAGCTTCTCCTTCTTGAGGCGCGCCATCTCGAGGCGTTCCTGATCGGAGAGGTAGCGCCGGCCGCTCAGCTCGTCGAGTTGGTCCTCGTAGGCCTGGTGCTCGGCCATCAGCTGGGCGAGATCGGGGTTCTCGGCTGCCAACGCTTCGAGGATCCTGCGGTCTTCGTCGTTCATCCGTCCTCCGGGAGACGTGGTGGGGGAATCCGACCGATCATAGCACGGGGGCCGAGCGGCCGGTTGAGCTTATCTTTCCGAGGGAATGGCGCTCCGCGGCAGGTCCGTCGGGGGGGTGGCATCCGGCGGACGCAGGTAGCGGATCTGCAACACGTCAGCAGCGACATGGCAGCCACCGGCGTACAGCAGCCGGGCGACACAGGCCAGGTACACGGCGGGGTTTCGATCCGCGTGGGGCACGACCCGGTGGCCGGCGGCCAGGCAGGCAGCCCGGACGACGCCGGCCCCCTCCCCCACCGCCACCGCGGGTGCCACGGCGAGCAGCTCCTCCAGGGGCAGGTCCCGCTCAGGGCCGAGGGCGACGGGCAGAGGCGGGCGCGCGTCGTACAGCCCGCCGTAGAAGCGCTCTTTTCGCGCATCCAGCAAGGCCAGCACGCGCGGCTCGCCCGCGGCCATGGCGGCGCGGGCCTGCAGCGAGGGCACGGGCACCACGGGCACGCCAAGGGCCGTGGCCAGCCCGAGCGCGGTGGCTACTCCAACCCTGAGACCCGTGAACGCGCCGGGCCCCACCGCCACCGCGAGGACCTCAGGGCGCCGGCCCTGCAGCAGCTCGGCGATGGCCGGGGTCAGGCGCGCCTCGGCGCCGCGCCCCACCCGCGCGCACCAGGCGCCCTCGAGCACCTCGCCGCGCACCAGCGCCGCGCCCACCACCGGGCCGGCCGTGTCGATGGCCAGCAGCAGGCCCACGCGCTAGCCCCCGAACAGGCGACGGAAGTCGTTGACGAAGGCGAAGATCATGATGGCCGCCAGCAGCATGACGCCCACGATCTGGGCGCGCTCCCGGAGCAGCGGCGACACGGGCCGCCCGCGCACGGCCTCCAGCGCGTAGAACAGCAGGTTGCCGCCGTCGAGCACCGGCACGGGCAGGAGGTTGAAGATGCCCACGGAGATGGAGATCATGCCCGCCAGGCGGGCCACGTCGAACAGCCCCCGCTCGGCGGCGTGGGTGGCCTGGCGCATGATCTCCACCGGCCCTCCCAGGCTCTCACCCGGCGCCACCTCGCGGGTCAGGATGCGCACGATCTGGGTCACGGTGAAGCGCACCAGGAGCACGGTCTCGGCGCCGGCCCGCACCACCGCCCGCCCCGGTGAGTAGTAGACCCGGACCGTGGGGTTCTCTGCCCAGGCCCCCAGGGGCCCGATGCCGAGCATGGGCCGCCAGCGGTAGCGGCCGATGGCGTCGGTGTCCTTCACCACGCGGGGCTGAATCTGCAGGTCGAGGGGCGCCGCCCCACGCAGCAGCGACAGCGCGAGGGGACGGGCGCTGCGCTCCTCGCCCTCCTCCTCGAGCGCGCTCGCGACACCCGCCAGCACCTCGTGCCAGCTACCGAGCCGCTGCCCGTCGATGGCCAGCAGCAGATCACCCGGCTGGACCCCCGCCTCCTGAGCTGCCGAGTCCTTGGAGATCTGCCCCACGAACAGGGTGGCGGTCTCCAGCCCCCAGCGGTCCAGGGACCGATCGTCGAAGAGGGTGGCGACACTGGCGGGAATCCACGCCTCATCGGCGGTCAGCTCGGCGGCCCCCGGCGTGCCGTCGCGGTCCCAGGTCAGGGCGACGGAACCTCCGGCCTCGCGCAGCAGCGCCGCAGCCGAGGCCCAGGAGTCCACCTCCTGGCCCCCCACCGTCCGCAGGACATCGCCGCTCTCCAGCCCGGCGCGGCCGGCAGGCGACTCGGTGGAGACCACGCCGATCTCGGTGGAGGGCGAATCCGCGCGCAGGCCGCAGCTGTAGGGGCTGCTCTCCTCACCCTCGGGGGCTGGCAGCGTGACCGCGAGGGTCGCGTCGCCGCGGACCACAGCGAGGGGCACTCGCTGGTCGGCGCCGACCGCACCCTCCCAGGTGTCCATCAGCTCACCCCAGGTGCGGATGGGCTCGCCACCCACCTCGATCACGCGATCCCCGGGCAGCAGGCCCGCCTCCGCGGCGGGGCTGTCGCGCACCACGGTGCCCACCACGCTGGCCACCTGGGGCTCGCCGGCCATGAGCAGCACGGCGAACACGAAGAAGGGCACAACCAGGTTGGCGAGGGGACCGGCGGCGTAGATGGCCAGCCGCCACCACACCGAGACGTCCTGCAGGGCGAGCTGGCCGCGGGCCGTGGCTGGCGGCGGCGCGTCGCGTTCCTCGAGATCGAACGGATCGGCGCCCCACAACCGCACGTAGCCGCCGAAGGGGAAGGCGGAGATGCGGTAGTCCGTGCCCCCGTGCTTGAAGCCCAACAGCCGGCGCCCGAAGCCGAAGGAGTAGGTGAGCACCCGGACGCCGCAGAGCTTGGCGACCAGGAAGTGCCCCGTCTCGTGGATGAAGATCAGCAGCCCGAAGACGACGATGGCGGCGGCGATCTTGAGGGGAACGAGCATGGGTGGTGGTCAGAGGGGCGTGGTTTCGGAGCCGGCGGCCGAGGCTCGCCAGGCGTACCAGAGGAAGGCCAGCAGGTAGAGCACCGGCGCCGCGAAGACCACCGAGTCGATGCGATCGAGCATGCCGCCGTGGCCGGGCATGATGGTGCCGGAGTCCTTGACGCCGAAGGCGCGCTTGAGGAGGGACTCGGCCAGATCGCCGAGCACGCCGAAGATGTCCACTACGGCGCCGACGACCAGCAGCACATGCCACGGAACCTGCAGACCCGTGAGCCACCCGAACAGGACCGCGCCCCCGGCGGCCGCGATGAAGCCCCCGGCGAAACCCTCCCAGGTCTTCTTGGGGCTCAGACGCGGGGCCATCTTGTGGCGCCCGAAGGCCCGCCCCGCGAAGAAGCCGCCGGTGTCACCCAGCCAGGTGGAGGCCAACAGCACGAAGAGCCAGCCGACCCCCTGCGGGAGGCCCCGCAGCAGGGGGAGGAAGGCCAGCAGGCCGCCGAGATAGACGGAGCCCAGCAGGAGACGCCCGACGCGATCCGCCGCGCCCTCCATGCCCGGGCTCCAGATCATCACGGCGATGAAGCTGGTGAGGCAGAGGCCGATGACGACGCCCCCCGCCAGGCCCAGGGAGCCGAAGGCGACGCTGACGAACAGCACCGCGGCCTGGGCGGCGAGCACGAAGCGCAGCGGGCGCTCGGCCAGCGCCATGCGGTTGTACTCCAGGATCCCCACCACCAGGTCGAACAGGACCAGGAGGTCCACAGCGATGGGCCCGCCCCAGGCCAGGGACGGCACGAGGATGGCGACGCCTACGAGGCCCGCCGCGATCCGGGCGAACATGGGCTAGACCCCGCCCTTGGGAGGCCCAGCCAGGCCGCCGTAGCGCCGCTCCCGGTGCTGGTAGGCATCGAGAGCTTCCAACAGCTGGGGCTTGCGGAAGTCGGGCCAGAGGGTGTCGGCGACGTAGAACTCGCTGTAGGCGAGCTGCCAGAGCAGGAAGTTGGAGATCCTGAATTCGCCGGAGGTGCGGATCAGCAGATCGGGATCGGGCTGCCCCGCGGTCTGCAGGCGGGCGCCGATCAGGGCCTCATCGATGGCCGCCACGGGCAGCTCGCCGCGGCGCACGCTCTCGGCGATGGAGCGCACCGCCTGGACCACTTCGGCACGCCCCCCGTAGGAGACGGCCAGGTTGAGGTCCATCACCGTGCGGCCCGTGTCGCTGTCGCGGCAGATCTCGCGGGCGATGGCCTGCACCGGCCCGGGGAGGCGGTCGAGCTGGCCGATGATGCGCAGCCGGATGCCTGTGTCCAGCATCTCCTGGCGCTCGGACAGCAGGTACTGCTTGAGCAGGGACATGAGCGCCCGGACCTCGGTGGTGGGGCGCTTCCAGTTCTCGGTGGAGAAGCTGTAGAGCGTCAGCACCTGGATGCCGATGGCGCGGCAGGCGCGCACGATCTCGCGCACGCTCTGCGCCCCCTCGCGGTGGCCGTCGACGCGCTCGAGCCCGCGGGCCTGCGCCCAGCGGCCGTTGCCATCCATGATGATGGCGAGGTGCCTGGGGAGGGGACGCTCCATCAGACCTCCATCACCTCCTTCTGCTTGCCCAGGGAGATCTCGTCGACCCGCGCGGCGTGGCCATCGGTGGACTTCTGGACGGCGTCAAGCGCGCGGCGGAGCTCGTCCTCGGTGATCTCGGAAGAATCCTGCAGATCCTTGAAGAGGTCGTTGTACTCCTTGCGGACTCGCCGGACGCGCACCTTGGCGTCTTCGGTCATGCGGCCCACCTGTTTGACCAGATCCTGGCGCCGTTCGCCCGTCAGCGCGGGGATGGGCACGCGGATGAGGGAGCCGTCGTTGCCGGGGTTCAGGCCGAGGCCCGAGGCCGTGATGGCGCGCTCGATGTCGCCCAGCGTGGTCTTGTCCCAGGGGTTGACCACCAGCAGGCGCGGATCGGGCGCCGTGACCGTGGCGAGCTGGTTGATGGGCATGGTGGCGCCATAGCTCTGGACCTGCACCCGCACCATGTCGAGCAGCTGCGGGGATGCCCGGCCGGTGCGGATGGTGGACAGCTCGCGCAGGAAGGTCTCGATGGCCTTGGCCATGTCGTCCTTGAGGCTCTCCAGGTATTCTTCCATGCTTCCTCCCGTGCTTCAGCGGACCTTCGCCGGCCCTGGTCGCGGCCCGACGGTGGTCCCGATGGGCTCCCCGGACAGCACCCGCGCCAGGTTGCCCGGGCGGGTCATGTCGAACACCACGATGGGGAGCTGGTTGTCCATGCAGATGCTGGTGGCGGTGATGTCCATCACCCTGAGCGAGTCGCGGACCACCTGTTCATAGCTGATCTCGGCGAAGCGCACCGCGTCCGGGTGCTTGACCGGGTCTTTGTCGTAGACCCCGTCCACCTTGGTGCCCTTCAGCAGCATGCCGGCCCCGATCTCCGCCGCCCGCAGCGCCGCGGCCGTGTCCGTCGAGAAGAACGGGCAGCCGGTGCCGGCCGCGAAGATCACGACCCGCCCGGCCTCGAGGTGTGCGATGGCGGCGCGCTGCTCGAAGGGCTCGGCCACGCGCTGGATCTCCATCGCGGTCATCACCCGCGCGGGGCAGCCGGCGCGCTCCAGCGCATCGGCGACGGCCAGACCGTTGATGACGGTGGCCAGCATGCCCATGTGGTCGCCGCGGACGCGATCCACACCTCCCTGGGCGCCGGTCAGGCCCCTGAAGATGTTGCCCCCACCGATGACCACGCCGACCTGCACGCCGCTCGCCACCGCGGCGGCCAGCTCGGCCGCCACACGGTCGAGCACGGCGGGGTCGAAGCCGAACCCCTGCGCGCCGGCGAGCAGCTCACCCGAGAGCTTGAGGAGGATGCGCCGCGGCGCGGCGGGAGAGCCTTCCTCGTCCATGGAGCGCTCCTTTCGCTGCGGGGGGAGCAGGGTGGAGCCCCGCTCCGAAGCCCGCACGGCCCTAGGCCTTCTTCATCTGGCTCATCACCTCGGCGACGAAGTCGTCCGAGCGCTTCTCCAGGCCCTCGCCCAGGTTCCAGCGCACGAAGCGGCGGATCTTGAGGTTCTCGCCGATGGTGCCGACCGCCTCCGCCAGCAGCCCGCCGATGGTCTTGTCTTCGTCGCGGAAGTAGTCCTGCTCGAGGAGGCAGACCTCCTTGTGCCACTTGGCGATGCGACCCTCGACGATCTTGTCGGCCATCTTCTCGGGCTTGCCCTCCTCGATGACCTTGGCGCGCTGCACCTCGCGCTCGCGCGCGAGATCGGCCGCCGGGATGTCATCCACGGAGACGTACAGCGGAGAATGGGCCGCGACCTGCATGGCGATGTTGTGGACCAGCTCCTGGAAGCCCTCGGTGCGGGCCACGAAGTCGGTCTCGCAGTTGACCTCGATCAGCACGCCGATCTTGCCGCCAGCGTGGATGTAGGCATGGATGGCGCCTTCGGCGGCGATTCGGCCCGACTTCTTGGCGGCCGAGGCGATGCCCTTGGCGCGCAGCCAGTCGATGGCCTTGTCCATGTCGTCACCGGACTCGGCCAGCGCCTTCTTGCAGTCAAGGATGCCAGCGCCGGTGCGCTCACGGAGGGTCTTGATTTCACTCGCAGAAGCCATGGTGATCTCCAGGTTCCCGCCCCGGGGCGTGCCGAGGGTGCGTCGGTGCCCCGGGCCGGTGTGCGCGCCGCGGAGGCGCGCGGTGGGGGGATGGGGGAATCTGCAGGGAGGAGGGCTACTCCTCGCCCTCCTCGGACACTTCTTCCTCGGCCGCCTCTTCGACGGCGCCGCGGCGCACGACCTCGACGCGCTCGTCCACCTCGGGGGCCACGACCGGCGTGCCGTCACGGCTGATGGACGCGCCCTGCATGCAGGCCTCGGCCACCGCCATGGTGAAGAGCTGGATGGACTTGATGGCGTCGTCGTTGCCGGGGATGACGTAGTTGATGCCGTCGGGATCGCAGTTGGTGTCGCAGAGGGCCACGACGGGGATGTGCAGCTTGTTGGCCTCGCGGGTGGCGATGTACTCCCGCTTCGGGTCCACGATGAAGAGCGCGCCGGGCAGCCCGCGCATCTCCTTGATGCCGCCGAGCGACTTGTTCATCTTCTCGATCTCGCGGTTGGCCTGCAGCGCGTCCTTCTTGGACAGCAGCTCGAAGCGGCCCTCGTCCCGCGCGCGCTCGAGCTGGTTGAGGCGCTCGATGGACTTGCGGACGGTCTGGAAGTTGGTGAGCGTGCCGCCCAGCCAGCGGTTGTTCGCGTAGAACATGCCGCAGCGCTTGGCCTCATCGGCCACGATCTCCTGGGCGGAGCGCTTGGTGCCGACGAAGAGCACGGTGTGGCCGCGGGCCACGGTGGCGGACAGGAAGCGGGAGGCCTCCACCAGGCCCTGCGCGGTGCGCTGGAGGTCGATGATGTGGACGCCGTTGCGCTGGCCGTAGATGTACGGGCGCATCTTGGGGTTCCAGCGCCGGGTCTGGTGGCCGAAGTGCACGCCCGCTTCGAGAAGCTCGCGAAGGGAGACGGTCATAGGTGCTCCGCGCGGCCCGCACGGACATGGAAGGGGGCCGCGATGTGGGTGGTTGGACGTCCGCCGGGCTCCCGGGCCGACCCGATCCCGCGAAGGAAGGGGCACCGTGGCGCGGAGAGCTGGTTCCGGCGTGTGAAATACCCTGGACGTGAGTCCGGGGGCGCGGGACTATCGCGGGGGCGCGGGGTTGTCCACGCCGGGTGGGGTGGATTCAGGCGCGGGACCTCCGGGCGCCGGCGGGGTGCGGGGAAATTGGCTGCCGAGACCCATGCCCCCCGATCCTGATGGGTCCGAAGACCTCCCCCCCCAACGTCGACGCCGAAGGTCATCGTACAGTTGCCGGCGCGGCATCAGCCATGCTATCCTTCGATGGCGCTGGAGATCAGCATGGATAATTCCACACTGCTGCGCCTCGAGACCTACAACCCCTGGCTGCGGGATCCGTCCCTCTGGCCCAGCGCGCTGTCAGCGCGCCTGCCGGCAGAGGTGGTGGCGCGATCTGTGCGCCTCACGCTCGACCCAGCCCGCGCCACCCTGGTGGTGGGGCCTCGCCAGGCCGGCAAGAGCACCCTGATCCTGCTCCGCCTGCAACGGGAGGCGCGGCCGCCCCTGCTCCTGCCCCTCGATGATCCGCTCCTTCGGGATTTATGCCTCTCGGGGGCCCACTTCGCCGAGCGAGTGCGCACACTCGGTCCGGGCTTCTCTGCCTTCGTCTTCGACGAGGTGCAGCACCTCGAGGAGGCGGGCCTGTTCCTCAAGACCCTGGTGGACCTGCGCCTGGGCATTCCGATCGTGGCCACGGGCTCCTCCGCCTTCCACCTCAACGCGCGCACGCGCGAGAGCCTGGCAGGGCGTGCCCACCGCGTGCGGCTCCTGCCCCTCTCGCTGGCTGAGGTGAGCGCCCACGCCATGCGCGCCGAGCCTGCCTACCGCGCCGAGTCCACCGAGCGGGCCTGCCTCGACCGGATGCTGGTCTGGGGCGGCTACCCGGAGGTCTGGCTGACCGAGCCCGAGCGCGAGCGCCAGGCCCTGCTGCTCGACCTCGTCCAGGCCCACCTGCTGCGGGACGCCTCCGACGCCCACCGTATCCAGCGCCCCGAGGCGTTCCGACGCATCCTGCGGCTGGCCGCGACCCAGGTGGGCAACCTCGTCAACCAGGCCGAGCTGGCCTCCATCGCGGGCGTCGCCGCCTCCACCGTCACCGAGTACCTGGCGATTCTGGAGGAGAGCCACGTCCTGGCGCGGGTGCCGCCCTTCCTCGGGGGTATGCGCGCCGAGATCACCTCCACTCCCAAGCTCTTCCTCCTCGACAACGGCTTGAGGAACCAACTCCACGGCGGCTTCTCCCCCTTCGAAGGGCGCGGCGACCGCGGCGCCTTGCTGGAGAATCTGGTCTTCACGGAGCTGACCAAAGCCGCCGCTCCCACCGACGAAATCGGCTTCTGGCGCACCCGCAACGGCGCGGAGGTGGACTTCGTCGTGCGCGCCGACGATCACCTGGTGGCGGTGGAGGTCAAGGCCGGCGCGCTCGGGCGCCCGACCCTTCCCCGCAGCTGCCGCTCCTTCATCGAGGCCTACGCACCCCAGGCGCTCCTCGTGATCAATCACGGGATCGAGGAGGAACACCACCTGGACCTCACGGCGATCAGGTTCTGCCGCCCGGAGCGCGTGGCGCGGGAGCTGGCGCGCGCCATCCATCGCGAATGATGAACGCTACTCCGCGTTCATACAGCACTTCTTGAACTTCTGCCCGGAGCCGCAGGGGCAGGGGTCGTTGCGCTTGACCCCGTTGCGCTCGCCATAGACCTTGGCCTCCAGGCCCTTGGCGGGCCGGGCGGCCTCAGCGGCGACGCGGGCCTGCTCTGCGGCGAGGGCGGCCTGGGCCTGGGCCTCGGCCTGGCGCTCGGCGAGGCGGCGCATGGCCTCCTCGGCGTCCACGCTGGGAGCCTCCAGCCCGCGAATGCCGCCGGGGGCCGCGCCCTGGGCGGACGGCTGGGCTGGCGCCTGGCCGCGGGCGATCTGGCGGGCCTGCCGCTTGCCGGGGGCGGTGGCGGCGGCGGCCACCTCCGGGGAGAGCTGCATGCGCAGGATGCGGGAGACCACGGACTCGTCGCGCAGCGCCCCCATCATCTGGAACATGTTGAAGCCCTCCTTCTTGTACTCGAGGAGGGGGTTGCGCTGGCCGTAGCCGCGCAGGCCGATGCCGTCACGCAGGCGGTCCATGGCCAGGAGGTGGTCCTTCCAGAGCTGGTCGGTGAACTGCAGCAGCAACATCCGCTCCACCTGCCGGATCACCTCCTCGCCCAGCTCCTCCTCCTTGGCCTCGTAGACCTCCGTGGCCTCGCCCAGCATGCGCTGGCGTAGCTCCACCTGGGAGTGGTCGCGCAGGGCGTCGTCCTCTTCTTCCCATTGGACGCCGAAGACCCGCAGCATGCGCTCCTTGAGCCCCGGGATGTTCCAGTCCTCGGGGTGTACGCCCTCCTGGCAGCACTCGTCCATGGTGTCGTCGATGAGGTTCCCGATGGCCTCCATCACCATGTCGCGGATGGACTCGCCGCCCAGCGCCCTGCGCCTCAGGCCGTAGACCGACTTGCGTTGATCGTTGAGGACATCGTCGTACTCCAGCAGGGTCTTGCGGATGTTGAAGTTGTACCCCTCGACCTTCTTCTGGGCGTTCTCGATGGACTTGTTGATCCAGCGATGCTCGATGCGCTCGTCGTCCTTGAGCCCCATCCGCTCCATCCAGATGGTGATCTTCTCGCCGCCGAAGATACGGAGGAGATCGTCCTCGAGGGAGAGGTAGAAGCGGCTGCTGCCCGGATCGCCCTGGCGCCCGGAGCGCCCGCGCAGCTGGTTGTCGATACGGCGCGACTCATGCCGCTCGGTGCCGAGGATGTGCATACCGCCGGCCGCGAGGACCTCCTCACGCTCCCTGGCGCACTGCTCCCGCGCCTTCTGCAGCGCCGCCTCGTAGACCTCGGGGCTGGCATCGGGGCCGACCTCGGACTGGGCCAGCTTCACCGGATCGCCGCCCAGCTTGATGTCGGTCCCGCGACCCGCCATGTTGGTGGAGATGGTGACCGCGCCACGACGCCCGGCCTGGGCGATGATGTCGGCCTCGCGGGAGTGGTTCTTGGCGTTGAGCACCTCGTGGTGGAAGCCCTTCTTCTTGAGCATCTGGTGGATGATCTCGGACTTCTCCACGGAGGTGGTGCCGACCAGCACGGGCTGGCCCCGCTCGCGGCTGTCCTCGATCTCGGCCATCACCTGACGGAACTTCTCCATCTGGGTCTTGTAGATGACGTCGTCGTGGTCGGTGCGGCGCACGGGCTCGTTGGTGGGGATGGCCACCACCTCGAGCTTGTAGATCTTCATCAGCTCTTCGGCCTCGGTCTCGGCCGTGCCGGTCATGCCGGCGAGCTTCTGGTACATGCGGAAGTAGTTCTGGAAGGTGATGGTGGCGTAGGTCTGGGATTCGGGCTCGATCTCCAGCCGCTCCTTGGCCTCGATGGCCTGGTGCAGGCCGTCGGACCAGCGCCGGCCGGTCATGAGGCGGCCGGTGTGCTCGTCCACGATGACGACCTTGTTGCCGCGCACGACGTAGTCGCGGTCGCGCTTGAAGAGCATGTGGGCCTTCAGCGCCTGATCCACCTTGTGCAGGATCTCCATGTTGTGGGGATCGTAGAGGTTGTCCAGCCCCAGCTTGCGCTCGACCTTGTCCACGCCCTCATCGGTGAGGGTGATGGTCTTTCCCTTCTCGTCGATGACGTAGTCGATCTCGTTCTGCAACACGGGGACCACGCCATCGACGACGTAGTACTTGTCCACGGGATCACGGGTGGGGCCCGAGATGATCAGCGGCGTGCGGGCCTCGTCGATCAGGATGGAGTCGACCTCGTCCACGATGGCGAAGCTGTGGCCGCGCTGGACGTAGCCCTCCAGCTCGAACTTCATGTTGTCCCGCAGGAAGTCGAAGCCGAACTCGTTGTTGGTGCCGTAGGTGACGTCGGCGTGGTAGGCGGCGCGCTTGCTCTCCTCGACGCGATCCGAGGAGAGGATCTTGCCGACGGACATGCCCATGAAGCGGTAGATCTTCCCCATCCAGTCGGCGTCGCGGTCGGCCAGGTAGTCGTTGACCGTGATGACGTGGCAGCCCTTTCCCGACAGCGAGTTCAGGGTGATGGGCAGCGTGGCCACCAGGGTCTTGCCCTCGCCGGTCTTCATCTCGGCGATGCGGCCCTGGTGCAGCACGACGCCACCGATCAGCTGGACGTCGTAGTGCCGCTCGCCGAGCTGGCGGCGGGCGACCTCGCGCACCATGGCGTAGACGTCGGGCAACAGATCGTCCAGCGGCTTGCCGTTGCCGGCCTGCTGGCGAAACTCGTGGTAGCAGGCCGCGAGCGCCTGGTCGTCGAGCGCCTTGTAGTGGGCCTCGAGCTGGTTGATGCGGTCCAGCAGGGGCTGCATCTTCCTGATCTCACGCTCGGTGCGCGTGCCGACGATCTTCCTGACGACGCCTGTGATCGCGTTGAACATGGCGCGCCTCCGGGCCTGGGGGTGAGGGCCCCCCAAGATAAGGCGTTTCGCGCGCCGGTCCAGCCCTCCCCACGCCTCCCTGGCTGCCAAGCACCCCGCGCAGGTTATATCGCGCGAGCCCAAGGGCACCTGGCGGCGCCCCACGCACCGCCCGACACTCCGCTCGACCCTGGAGACCACGATGCGCATCACTTCCTGTGGCGTGACCGATGTCGGAATGAAGCGCACGAACAACGAGGACGCCTACCTCATCAACGATGAGCTCAACCTCTTCGTGGTCTGCGATGGCATGGGCGGGCACGTGGGGGGGGAGCTGGCCAGCAGCATCGCCGTGAACACCGTCGAGGAGGTCCTCTCCAGCATCGAGGCCGATCCGTCCATCGAGACCCCCGAGGATCCGGTCGAGGCCATGCGCGAGAAGATCCGCTACGCCATCCGCCTCGCGGGCCGCCGGATCTACGAGAAGGCGGTGGCCGAGCCCGAGTACAAGGGCATGGGCACCACCGTCCTCGTGCTGCTGCTCGACTCCGGCAACGCCTACATTGCCCACGTGGGCGACTCCCGGGTCTACCTGGTGCGCGAGGATCTCATCGAGCAGCTCACCGAGGATCACTCCCTGGTCAACGAGAAGATCCGCGCCGGCGTGCTCACCCCGGAGGAAGCCCGCACCCACAAGCTCCGCAACATCATCACCCGCTCCCTCGGCTACCAGGAGGATGTGGACGTGGACATCCAGGTGCGCGCCATGCGCCGGGGTGACCACTTCGTGCTCTGCACCGACGGCCTCTCCAACCTGGTGGAGACCGGTGAGATCGGGGAGCTCGTGCGCAGCGCCTCGCCCCAGTCCGCCGCCCGCGCCCTGATCCAGCTCGCCTGCGACCGCGGCGGCGACGACAACGTCACCATCGTGATCTGCGCCGTCGAGGACGTGCGGTGAGCGCACGCCGGCCCGCGGGCGCGGAGCCCGGGGGCGGCCTGACCGTCCTCCTGATCCCCGACCGCAGCGCTGCCCACACCCGCCAGCTCCGCGTCACCGCGGCTCGGATCCGCCAGCTCAAGCTGGCTGCGGCTGGTCTCGTCACCGGGCTCCTGCTGGCTGCGGCCGCCTTCAGCCTCTACCTGCCGCGCATCTGGGCCTACCCCGACATCGCCCAGGAGAACGTGGCCCTGCGCGAGCATCTGCAGACCATCGACCGCCAGCTCGACGCCGTGGACGACGCGCTCCGGCGCCTGCGCCTGTACGACTCCCAGATCCGCTTCCTGGCCAAGGGCGCCGATCTGCCGGGCTACGGCCCCATCGACGAGGAGGAGGAGCAGCACTGGAAGGAGCTGTGGGGCGAGGCCGAGGACGGCGATCTCCCCTCGGAGGCGGACCGCTCCCACGGCTTCGAGGAGCCCGGCTCCCCGAGCGTCGGTGCCATCGACATCCGCCCGGCGGAGCTGTGGGCCCAGGCCGTGGAGACCCGCGCGGCCCAGCTCTCGGGCCTCGTGGACGAGCTGGATCCGCGCATGTCCGCCATGGTGCAGGACCTCGAGGACTGGCGCTCGTACCGCGCCGCGCTCCCCTCCACCTGGCCCGCCTACGGGGTCCTGACCTCCGAGTTCGGCTACCGGCGCTCCCCTTTCTCCCGGCGCTGGAAGTTCCATTCGGGCATCGACGTCGCGGCGCCGCGCGGCACCCCCATCTACGCCGTCGCTCCCGGGGTCGTGACTTTCGCAGGGTACAACTCGGGCTATGGCCGGATGATCGAGATCGACCACGGCCATGGCGTCAAGACCCGCTACGCCCACAACACCTCCCACTTCGTGCAGGAAGGCGATGTGATGGACGTCGGTGAGCGCATCGCCACCATCGGGTCCACGGGGCGCGCCACCGGCCCCCACGTGCACTTCGAGGTGCTCATCGACGGCCAGCAGGTGGATCCGCTCGAGTATCTTCCCTGAGACAGCGAGGAACGAATGGAAATCCTCAAAGCCGCCATCGCGGCGGTGGACGCTGGCCGTCCCTGCGCCCTGGTCACCGTCGTGGGCACCCGGGGCTCGTCACCGCGCGAGGCTGGCTCGCGCATGCTGGTCTTCGCGGACGGCAGCAGCCAGGGCACCGTCGGCGGCGGCGCCGTGGAGCACGCCGCGATCCAGCAGGCCCGGGAGGTCATCGAGGCCGGCACGCCCCGGCGCCTCGCGCCCGATCTCGCGAGCCTGGGTATGGCCTGTGGCGGTGCCATGGACCTCTTCATCGAGCCGCTCATCGCCCCTCCGCGGCTGGTGATCTTCGGCGCGGGGCACGTGGCCGCCGCGGTGTCCCCCATCGCGGGCCTGCTGGGGTTCGAGCGCACCGTGATCGACCCGCGCCCGGAGCTCGCCACGGCCGAGCGCTTCCCCGGCTGCACCGTGCAGGTGGCGCCCCACCTGGCGAGCGCCGAGGGGCTGGCCACCCACTCCCGGACCTGGATCCTCGTGGTCACCCACGGTCACGGCCAGGACCTCGAGGTGCTGCGCGCGCTGATCGCCCGCCCCTGGGCTTGGCTGGGGGTCATCGCGAGCCGTCGCAAGATCGCGACCTTCCTCCAGGAGCTGCGGTCCGAGGGCGTGCCGGAGGAGCACCTGGAGCGGGTATCCTCCCCCGTCGGCCTCGACATCGGGGCCCAGACCCCAGCCGAGATCGCCGTCTCCATCGCGGCCGAGTGGGTCCAGCACCGCCACGGACTGCACGGCGCAGCGCCCCCGCTCACCGCTGGCAGGCCTGATCGGCGGGCTTGATCAGGCCTCGAGCGCTTCGGCCTCGGGCCGCAGGGACAGGATCACATCGAGCAGCTCGTCGAGCTTGAGCGGCTTCTGGACGAAGCGATCGAAGTTCTCGCTCTGGATGCGCTTCTCCATCACGGGATCCCGGAAGGCTGTGCAGGCGATGACCGGGATGGCGCGCGTGCTGGGATCGGAACGCAGCCGCTGCAGCACCTCGAAGCCGTCCATGTCCGGCATCATGATGTCCATGAGGATCACGTGGGGCTGGAACCGCGCCACCGTGAGCCCCGCGCCGAACCCGGAGGTGGCGACCTCGACGTTGAAACCACCTTTGATGGTAAGGTACTCGCGCACCATGTCGCAGAAGTCCTCCTCGTCGTCCACGACGAGGACGCGCCAGTTCGAGGCCGCGTCGGTGCTGCGGAGGTCTTCGGGCAGGGGGTAGTGGTGTTCGTTGGCGAAGCGCACCAATTCGTGCTGCGCGATGCGCCGGTGCCCACCGGGGGTACGGTGCGCCTTCAGCAAATCCTGGTTGACCCAGTTCACCACCGCCGGGGGGCTCACGCCCAACAGCTTCGCCACCTGAAAGGTGGTGAAGTACTGCGGCCCCTGGATTCCAGTCTTCCTTCTTGCCATTCCCCTTCTCCAGACGTCATGCTTGCCGCGGGTGCCACGGCCTGTCGTGCGGATTCTACCAGGGCGCGACTGTCACCCGACAGCCGGAACTCCATATAGCCGATATTTCTATCACGTCGCCCTGGGCAGGACGCAAGCCCGAGAGAATAAAAAAAGGCCCGTCACGAGGACGGGCCCGTCGCGCGTGGAACGCGCTCACTCCATGACGCGGAACCGGAAGAAGGTCTCTCCGATGATGACCTCTTCGCCCCCGAACAGCCGCCGTTCGGTGATGAGCTCACCGTTGACCAGCGTGCCATTCGAGGACTTGTTGTCCTCGATGTAGAAGTTCGTGCCGCGCCGGAAGACCTTGCAGTGGTAGCGGGAGACCTTCGAGTCGTTCTTGATCTGGATGTCGTTGTCGCGCCCGCGACCCACGGTGATGACCTCGCCCGTGAAGGGGTAGATCTGCTCCTCGGGGGTGCCCTCCTGGTAGAGCAGCAGGGCGCGGCGGTTGTCGACCGCCTTGTCGTCGGGGGCGATGTCGATCTCGGCACCCTCGACCTCGACCTCACCGTCGCTCTCGATGGCCAGCTCGACCTCGGCGGGAGCGATCCCGAAGCCCAGATCGATCTCTGGATCGAGATCGAGGCCGGCGTCGTCTTCGTGGATGACCTGCACGTCGTTGGCCTCGTCGCCGAAGCCGAGGTCGATCTCGGCGGAGACCTCGTCTCCCAGGCTCTCCTCGGCCTCGAGCGCGACGACCTCGGCGGGCTCGTCGTCGATCCCGAAGGCCGCGGAGACGTCCTCGACGGTGCCGGAGGTGGAGATGTGGATGCCATCCTGATCGCGGATCACGGGCTCGTCATCGACGATGGGAATCTCGGGCTCGGGCTGGGCCGACGCGATGCGCTCGGGCTCGGCCGGCGCGCCGCGCTCGGCGGGCGCCAGCCCGGGATCCTGCTCGGCCGAGGCCGCCAGCTCGACCCAGCGTTCCAGCGCCGTGGAGAGGGTGGCGTGCTCGGCGTCGATGGCGGCGACACGCTCGCCGGCCTGCTCCAGCTCGCCCTTGAAGGCGGCGGAGGTGGCCTCGAACTCCTCGTCGCTCAGCTCGCCGATGGCCTGACGGAGGTTCAACTCCTCCATCTGCTCCTCGGCGCTGGCCTTGTTGTTGATGATGGCCGCGCGCTGGGCCTCGAGATTCGCCATGACCTCCTGGAGGTGCGGCACCAGAGGCAGGACCTCCTCGGCGACCTCGGTGGACTTGATCTCGTGGTCGAGGATGACCTTCTCGACCACCGCGGCGCTGAACTTGTGGGCGTGGGCTCGCGCGCGGTCGATGTAGCCCCGATGGGTGGCGTACCGATCGAGGTGCTCGTTGAACTCCTTGAGGATCGCTTCGGTTTCCATAGGACGCGCTGTGCTCCCGTTGCAGGGTGGTTGGGTGGCCGCGGGTGGAGAGGGGCCCCACGGAATACCTGCCCGGGCTCTCCCGGGCGCAGAGGCAGCTAATAAGGGAATGGACCCGGCGCTGTCAAGGCCGCTGCCGGTAGAGCCGCCTCCGCCTGGGATGAGCTGGCAGAGTCGGCGTCTCCGCTCCCCCTGGCGGTGAGTGTGAAGCCAACCGCGAAGCCTCCATCGCCAGAGTCGGAGAAGGGTACGAAGCCGACCAGGGCGTTCGCCCGACGGCGGCGGCGGCGCGCCTCGTGCACACTGTCCCCCGCTGCCCAACCGTGCACCAGGACATCCAACGCCGCGAGCGGCAACAGCGGCCCGTACTGGCCCCTGGCGACCATGACCGCGCCAGCGCCCAGGAGTGCGCCTTCGACGATGGAGTAGGCCAGGAAGGAGTCCCAGCGGCCCAGCATCGCCGGGCCCGCGCCCGCCCACAGGACGCTCGCGCCCCCCACCAACACCGGGGGGGGGGTAGAGAGCGCGTCGAGCCGCTGCGCCTCGCTCCAGCGCCGCACACCCTCCACGAAGGCCTCCGGCGTGAAGCTGCTTCCCTCCACCTCCACCGAGAGGATCAACGGCAGCCCGATCTCCTTCTGACCCTCGCGCGTGGAGAGCACGAGGCGGTCACGCTCGTAGGCGACGAAAGCGCCTTCCAGGCGCTCGCCGCCCAGCACGGAGACCACCAGGGGCAGGCCCAGGCGCAGCGCGGGCACGTCCGCGGCGGCGACAGCAGCCACAGGCATTCCACCCCTGGCCACGCCCAGGATCAGGAGCAGGGCGAAGAGCACCCCGGTCACAGGTAGTCCGGCGCGCCCGGGCGGCGATCGAGGTCGTCGAAGCGCAGGAAGGCGCCGTTGAACGCCAGCTCCACATCTCCCGTCGGGCCGTGGCGGTTCTTGCCGATGATGATCTGGGCCACGCCCTTGTGCTCCGACTCCTCTTTCTTGTAGTACTCGTCCCGGTAGATGAACAGCACCAGGTCGGCGTCCTGCTCGATGGCGCCCGACTCGCGCAGGTCCGACATCATGGGGCGCTTGTCGGGCCTCAACTCGACGCCGCGGTTCAGCTGCGCCAAGGAGAGCACCGGCACCTTCAGCTCCTTGGCCAGCCCCTTGAGCCCCCGGCTGATGCCGGAGATGGCCTGCTCGCGGCTCTCCCGCGGGCCCCCCGATCCCTGCATGAGCTGCAGGTAGTCGATCACGATGAGCCCGAGCCCGCCATGCTGGGCCTGCAGGCGCCGGGCGCGGCTGCGCACCTGCGCCACCGTCAAGCCCGGGCTGTCGTCGATGAAGATCGGGGCCTGGTTCAAGAGCTCCATGGCGTCGGCCAGCTGCGGCCAGTCCACGTCCCGGCGGAGCGTGCCGGTGCGGACCCGATGCGCCTCGATCTTCCCCTCCGCGCACAGCATGCGCACGACCAGCTGCCCCCGCGGCATCTCGAGAGAGAAGATGCCCACGGGCTTGCCCCCCTCCACGGCCGCGTGGCGGGCCAGGTTCAGGGCCAGGGCGGTCTTGCCCATGGCAGGACGCGCGGCCAGGACGATGAGCTCTGACTCGTGGAAGCCCGACAGCTTCCGGTCGAGGTCGATGAAGCCGGTGGTGATGCCGGTGACCTCGCCCTGGTGCTCGGCCAGCGCCAGGATGCGCTTCCACTCGTCGCCCGCGATCTCGTTGAAGGAGAACCAGTCCTGCCCCCCGCGCTGCTGCGAGACGCCGAGCACGGCGCTCTCGGCGACGTCCAGCAGGGCGCTGAGGTCGGCCTCGACGTGCACGTCGTGCCCGATGCGCTGGGCCACCTCGAGCAGCCGGCGGCGCACCGCCTTCTCCTGCACCATCTTCGCGTAGTACTCGACGTTCTCGAAGGTCGGAACCTGCTCGGGCAGGGAGGCGACGTAGGCGGCGCCCCCGAAGGCCTGCTCCTCGCCCGACGCCAGCACGCGGTCGACGACGGTCAGCGGCTCGATGGCCTGCCGTGCGTCGTGCATCTGGAGCAGCAGCTCGAACAGGCGGCGGTGCGCCTCCCGGTAGAACATGCTCGCGTCCACCACCTCGGTGACGATGTCCACGAGGTTCGGAGCGAGCAGGAGCGCGCCGAGGACAGCGCGCTCCGCATCGATGGAGTGGGGCAGGGCTGGCTGCTCATCCATGGCCACACTCCCGTTGGGTGACGGCGGCGGGGGGAGCCCGCCGGCGGAGTTACTCGCGGATCACGTATACTTTGAGCTTGGCCTCGACATCCCGATGGACCCGCACGGGCACCGTGAAGACGCCGATCGCGCGGATGGGCTCCTCCAGGATGATCTTGCGGCGGTCGATCTCGATCCCCTCGGCGGCGAGCGCCTCGGCGATGTCGCGGTTGGTGACGGAGCCGAAGAGCTTGTCCTCGTCGCCGGCCTTGCGCTTGATGGAGATCGCGGTGCCGTTGAGGCGGTCGGCCTCGACGCGGGCCTCCTCGAACTGGGCCTTGCGCTTGGCCTCGGTCAGACGGCGGACGTGCTCCATCTGGCGCACGTTGCCCTCGTCGGCGCGGATGGCGATGCCACGGGGAATCAGGAGGTTGAAAGCGTAACCGTCGGACACCTTCACGATGTCGCCGATGCGGCCCAGGCCCTCGTGATCCTGCTGCAGGATGACCTTCATGATGGGCTCCTACTCGACCGCCACGAACGGCAGCAGGGCGAGGTGACGCGCGCGCTTGATGGCGGTCGCGATCTCGCGCTGGTGACGCGCGCAGTTGCCGGAGATGCGGCGGGGCACGATCTTGCCACGCTCGGTGATGAAGTACCGGAGCAGGCGGGGGTTCTTGTAGTCGATGGTGGTCTTCTTGTCGGCGCAGAAGCGGCAGACCTTACGACGGGAGCGGCGTTGCTTCATGGCTTTCCTTCCTAGTCCTTGTCGGAGTCGTCGTCGTCGTCACGGTCGCGGTCGTCCATCTGCTCGTCCGAGTCGTCGCGATCGGTGAGGATGCGGACGCGCTTCTGGGCGTTCAGCATGCACTCCTCGGCGTCGACGTTCTCGTTGAGGTGCACGGTCAGGAACCGCATGACGGTGGACTCGATGCGCAGGATGCGCTCGAGCTCGGCGACGCTCGCGGCCTTGGCGACGAACCCGAGGTGGATGTAGTGCCCGCGGGCCTGCTTGCGGATGGCGTAGGCGAGCTTCCGCACGCCCCAGGAGTCCTGGAACAGCTTGGTGCCCGCGAACGAGGTGATGACGCCGTCGAGGCGCTCGGTGACACGCGCGATCTCCTCTTCCGGGGCCTCCGGATGGAAGATCAGCGTGGTTTCGTACTCATGTATGGTCATCGTCCTGGAGTCCTCCACATGGACGTTTCGGGGGAGGGAGCGAGACCCCCTCCCCGCGGAGGGTGGGCGGGAAATTCCGCCCGGTTGGGGGTGGTGAGCGGTGAGCTCAGTTGCTCAGCGCGATGAGCGGCGCGATCACGAGGGCCACGACGCTCATCAGCTTGATGAGGATGTTGAGGGAGGGGCCGGCCGTGTCCTTGAAGGGGTCGCCCACGGTGTCGCCGACCACAGCGGCCTTGTGCACGTCGGAACCCTTCTGGTAGGTCACGCCGTCCTTGGCCAGGAAACCGCCCTCGAAGGACTTCTTCGCGTTGTCCCAGGCGCCGCCGGCGTTGGCCATGAAGATGGCCATCAGCACGCCGGTCACGGTGCAGCCCGCCAGCAGCCCGGCGAGGGCGCGGGGATCGTAGATGCCGACCACCACGGGCACGATCACGGCCATGAGCCCGGGGACCACCATGCGCTTGATGGCGGCCTTGGTGGAGATGTCCACGCAGCGGGCGTAGTCGGCGCGCACACCCTCCTCGCCGGCCAGCAGGCCGGGGATCTCCTTGAACTGGCGCCGCACCTCGACGATCATCTCCATGGCGGCCTCACCCACGGCCTTCATCGCCATGGAAGAGAACAGGAAGGGCAGCATGCCGCCGACGAACAGGCCGGCCATCACCTTGGGATCGGTCAGGTCGATGACCTTGACGTTGGCTTGCAGCCGGAACGCGGAGAACAGGGCCAGCGCGGTGAGCGCGGCGGAGCCGATGGCGAAGCCCTTGCCGATGGCGGCGGTGGTGTTGCCGACCGCATCCAGCTTGTCGGTGCGCTCCCGGACTTCAGGCTTCTGGTGGGACATCTCGGCGATGCCGCCGGCGTTGTCGGCCACCGGGCCGTAGGCGTCGACCGCGAGCTGGATGCCGGTGGTGGAGAGCATCCCGAGGGCCGCGATGGCGATCCCGTAGAGGCCCGCGACCTGGTAGGAACCGACGATCCCGACGGCGATCAACAGCACCGGGGCCGCCGTGGACTGCATCCCCGACGCGAGGCCGGCGATGATGTTGGTGGCGGGGCCGGTGAGGGACTGGTTGGCGATGCCGATGACCGGGCCCTTGCCCAGCGCGCAGTAGTGCTCGGTGATGAGGCCGATGGCGACGCCGACGGCCAGACCGATGATGGTAGCGCCGAAGACGCCGTTGATCCCGATGTTTCCGATCACACCCTCGACGCCCTTGCTGGGCCACAGCCAGGCGACGGTGAACCAGGTGGCGACCAGCATGAGGCCGGCGGCGCCGAAGGTGCCGAGGTTGAGGGCCACCTGCGGGTCGCCACCCTCGCGGGTGCGCACGAAGAAGGTGCCGAGGATGGAGCAGATGATGCCGACGCCGGCCAGGACCAGGGGCAGCACGATGGGGCCGATCTCGCCGTAGGTATTGCCCTGGAGGTACCAGTCGGAGGCGATGACCATGGCGCCGACGATGGCGCCCACGTAGGACTCGAAGAGGTCGGCGCCCATGCCGGCCACGTCACCGACGTTGTCACCGACGTTGTCGGCGATGGTGGCGGGGTTGCGCGGGTCGTCCTCGGGGATGCCGGCCTCGACCTTGCCCACCAGGTCCGCGCCCACGTCGGCGGCCTTGGTGTAGATGCCGCCGCCCACGCGGGCGAACAGGGCGATGGAGGAGGCGCCCATGGAGAAGCCGGTGATGACGGAGATGACCCGGCCCATGCTGTCGGCGGTGGCCTCGACCCCGAAGGCCCCGGCGTAGATCAGGTAGAGCAACCCGAGGCCGGTCAGGGCGAGGCCTACCACCGACATGCCCATGACGGTGCCGCCGGAGAAGGCGACCTGCAACGCATCCTGGAGGCTCTTGCGCGCCGCGGCGGTGGTGCGGTGGTTGGCCGAGGTGGCGACGCGCATCCCGAAGTAGCCAGCGGCCGCGGAGCAGCCAGCACCCACCACGAAGGAGACGGCGACGAGCGCCTCGACGGCCTTTCCGGCCAGCAGGTTGGCACCCGCGAGCAGGAGGGCCACGACCACGACGAAGATGGACAGCACCCGGTACTCGCGCCCGAGGAAGGCCATGGCGCCCTCGCGGATCGCCTTGCCGATCTCCTGCATCCGCGCATCGCCCGGATCCTGCTTGCTGATCCACAAGGACTTCCAGAAGGCGAACGCCAGCGCGATCAACCCCGCGACAGGCACCAGGTACGGAACGTAGCTAGGCATGGTCTGCTCCTTCCTCCGTCGACGACGGGAGGGCGCCCGCGGAGGGGGGGGCCTCCGCGGTGCTGGTGATGCTCCTGGGGCCACCGTTCGACCCACCACCGGTGGCCCGGACCTGCTCTGTGTCCGCGCGATCGCGCGGGCGAACATTGAAACGATTCATGGCCGCGGTCGCCCCCTCCGCCAGCACGGCCTCGACCGCATCCGCGGCCTGCGCCACCACGTCCGCGAGCCGCTCCCGCTCCGCGTCGGACCACTGGCCGAGCACGTAGGCGGCCGAATCCAAGCCCGGGGGAGGGCGCGAGATCCCCACCCTGACGCGTAGAAACTCGAGCCCGAGCTGCTCGCCGAGATCGCGCAGGCCCCTGTGGCCCCCATGCCCCCCACCGCGCTTCACCCGCACGTCCCCGAAGTCGAGGTCGAGATCGTCGTGGGCGACGAGCAGCTCTTCCATCGACGCCTCGTGGAACCGCAGCAGCGCGCCCACCGGACCGCCGGAGCAGTTCATGAAGGACTGGGGCTGGGCGATCAGCACCGGCTTGCCGGCGATGTCACCGCGGGCGACCCGGGCGCCGAGCTGCGCCTTCGGCGCGGGCAGCCCCCAGCGCCTGGCGACCTCGTCCACCACGAGGAACCCAGCATTATGCCGAGTGTCCTCGTATCGGGAACCGGGGTTTCCCAGGCCTACCACGAGCCACATGTGCCACCCATCCGATGAGGGCGTCAGCCCTCTGCGGGGGCCTCGGTGGCGCCCTCGTCTGCTTCGTCGGCCTCGATATCATCGAGGCGCTTGCCCTCGACGGTGGCGACGACGTAGTTGGCATCGAACACCGGGGTCACGCCCGCGGGGGTGGGGATGTCCGCGATGCGGATGACATCGCCGACCTTGAGCGGCGTGACGTCGACCTCGATGACCGCCGGGATGACGCCCGGCGTACAGCGGACCGTGAGCTCACGGCGCAGCACCGAGAGCGTGCCACCGGCCCGCGTGCCGACCGCGCGACCCACGGCCTCGAGGCGCACCTTCACCTCGACCTCCACGCCCTCCAGGACCTGGTAGAAATCCACGTGCCGCAGCCGCCGGGTCACCGGGTGGAGCTGGACCTCCTTGATCATCGCGACGCGCGGCTGCCCGTCCACGTCGATCTCGAAGAGGGTGTTGCGGTCGCCCTGCCGGTGCAGGATGCGGTCGAGCTCCTCGGGATCGATCGAGAAGAGCGTGGGTACTCCACCGTCACGGTAGAGGATCGCTGGGATCCGACCCGAGCCGCGCAGCTTGCGGGCGGCGCCCTTGCCGGTCGCGGTGCGGGGCTCGACGACGAGCTTTATTGACTGCATCTTTTCCTCCAAAACGCACGGATGCGGGGGCTGCGCTGCCTGGCCGGACCCCGGTGCCGTCTGGAGGGCGTGCGCGCGATGGCCGCCCGCACGGCGCCGCGTCTCGGTCAGAGGGCCCGGCAGGGCCAACGCAGCGAGCGGTCGAAATCAGAGAGTGCGAAGAACGCGGACCAGGAGCCCGCGGGGGCCGTGCACTATCCCAGCGGGCGCCCCTGTCAAGCCGCCACCGGTCAAACGAACAGCCTGCTGACGCTGTCTTGATAGTGGATGGAGCGGATGGCCTCGCCGAACAGCTCCGCGACGCTGACCACGCCGATCTTCTCGCAGCCCTTGGCCTCGACCGAGAGCGGGATGGTGTCGGTGACGACCACGCGCGAGAGCTCGCTCTTCTGGATGCGCTCGATGGCCGGCCCCGAGAAGACCGGATGGGTGGCGCAGGCGATGACCGAGGTGGCGCCGGCCTCGTGGATGGCGGCGGCCGCGTGGCAGAGGGTGCCGGCGGTGTCCACCATGTCGTCGAGGATGACGGCGTGCTTGCCCTTGACATCGCCGACCACGTTCATGACCTCGGCCACGTTGGGTCCGCTGCGGCGCTTGTCGATGATGGCCAGGTCGGCCCGGAGCGCCTTGGCGTAGGACCGCGCGCGCTCGGCGCCGCCCGCATCCGGCGAGACGATGACCTTGTTCTGACCGTAGGTCTCGCGCGCGAGGAAGTCCACCAGCTTGGGCTTGGCGTAGAGGTTGTCGACCGGGAGGTCGAAGAAGCCCTGGATCTGGCCGGCGTGCAGATCCATGGTGAGGACCCGTTGGACCCCGGCGGCCTGGAGCAGATCGGCCACCAGCTTGGCCGAGATGGGGGCCCGCGGCGCGACCTTGCGGTCCTGGCGCGCGTAGCCGTAGTAGGGGATGACCGCCGTGATGCGTCCGGCCGACGAGCGCTTGCACGCGTCGGTCATGATGAGCAGCTCCATCAGGTGGTCGTTCGCCGGCGCGCAGGTGGACTGGATGAGGTAGACGTCGCGGCCCCGGACGTTTTCCTGGATCTCCACGTTGATCTCGCCGTCGGAGAAGCGCTTGATGCGCGCCTGCCCAACGGGAACACCGAGGTACTCGGAGATCTTGGTGGCGATGGCCGGGTTCCCGTTGCCGGTCAGGATCTTGAGCTCACCGTACATCGAAGCTCCCGTTCTGGCACGAGGTGGTTGGGGCGGCAGGATTCGAACCTGCGAATGCCGGTTCCAAAGACCGGAGACTTACCGCTTGTCTACGCCCCAGGGGCAGTGGGCGAGGCCCTCATACAAGCCGCCGGCCTCACCCGCAAGGGGTGGAGCGCCCTGTCCGTTCAGCCCCCGCCGCCGATGATGCTGGCATAGCGCAGATCCTCGGCGAGGGGCGCGAGGTCGGGTTCGGCGCGCAGGCGGGCGGCGATGGCGCCACCGCCCAGCTCATGTGCCTGCTGCAGGAGGGCGATGGCCTGCTCGGGATCGGAGGCGGCCACCAGGGTGGCCAGCACGATGCAGGCCTCCACCACGCAAGCGGCCGCCTCGGAGGCCTGGCATGAGCCCATCACCCCCCGCGCGCGCTCGACCGCGCCCTCCTCGTCGCCGCGATCTCGGGCCCTGCGCGCCAGGTCGAGCCCCGCGATGGCGCCGGTCATGCCGCCCAGGGCGGCGACGTTCTCCAGCAGGCGCCCGCTCTCCTCCAGATCGCCGCGCGCCTCCAGCAGCCGCGCCAGGTTCATGGCCGGGTAGGCGGCGCTCGGGTCCAGCGCCATGGCACGGCGGAAGGCGACCTCGGCGGCCTGCTCATCGCCATCGAGGGCGTGCAGCCGCCCTGCGTTGTTGAGCCAGTCGGGGGTGTCTCCAAACTCGGCCTGACAGACGCGCAGGCGGCGCCAGGCGTCGGCCACCGCGCGCTCCCGCTCCCCGGGATCGGTCTGCGCCAGCGCGCGCTCCAGGGCCAGGGTGCCGAGGGTGAACGCGGCCCGGGGATCCCGCTCCACCAGAGGATCGAGCAGCGCCTCGGCCTTGGCGACGCGCCCCGCGGCCGCGCACGCCAGGCCAGCCTCGAGGCCCGCCCCGCCCTGGTCGAAGGCCTCGCAGGCCGCCTCGGCATCGCCGAGCGCGTGGTAGATGCGGCCGGCCTGGACCAGGTGGATCGAGGTGGCCTCGGGGCTCTTGCGCAAGCCCTCGAGACAGCGGGTCGCCACCACCAGGTTGTCGGCCGCGAGGGAGGAGGCCGCCAGGCCGAGCAGGGCGGCGGGATCCTGGGGCGCCAGGGTCAGGGCTTCGGCGCACACCGATGGGTCCGGGGTCTCCGCCGCCAGCAGCGCGGCGCACTGGTTGACGCGCAGGGCCGGCCCCCCGCCGAGGTTGGCTCCCGTGCCGAAGGCCACGGCGGCCTCGGCTGGACGCTCCTCGCCCATCAGCAGCAGCCCCTGGGCCATCCAGCCGTCCGGTGTCCACTGCTCCTGCGGGACGGCCTCGATCAGGGCGCGCGCGCCTTCGGCGTCGCCCTCCCCCACCAGCGCACGGGCCAGGCGGAAGCGGCGCTGGGGGGTCAGCTCGTCCAGGGCCTGGTAGTGTGCGATACTGCCTTGAAAATCGCCGTTCTTCCAGGCGCGATCCCCCGCGGCGCCCTCGCCGCAGGCCATGAGGGCGAGGGCGAGCAGGGGCAGGGGGGCGTGTGGGCGGAGGGGCACGTGGAGAAGGCCTCGCGTTCTGGGGAGAGGACTAACCAGAAACAACGGATCATCGCTGCGGCTGTTGTGCTCGGACGGGCCACCCATTACACCCGCTGCCTGGACGCACGCGCGCGCCGGGAACCTCCCCACGGGCCTCCTCCCCCGGCCCACCTCGTCCCCGGAGCCCACCTTGGATCCAAACCTCGCCGTCCTGATCGACTTCGAGAACATCGCCGCCGGCACCGAGAAGGAAAACCTCGGCCGGGTCGACATCGGCGCCATCTTCCGGCGCCTCAAGGTCCGCGGGCGCATCATGGTCGCCAGGTCCTATGGCGACTGGGGGCGCTTCGCGCGCTTCAAGCAGACCCTGCTGGAGCAGGGCGTCACCATGGTGGAGCTGACCTCGCACGGGATGCAGGACAAGAACCGCGCCGACATCGCCCTCGTGGTCGATGCGATGGAGCTGGCCTTCACCCGCGAATACGTCGATACCTTCGTGGTCATCTCTGGAGACTCCGACTTCACGCCGCTGGTGCTGCGCCTGAAGGAGCTCAACAAGCGGGTCATCGGCGTGGGTACCCGCGGCTCCACCTCCAAGCTGCTGGTCCAGGCCACCGACGAGTTCATCTTCTACGACAGCCTCATCAAGAACCCGGAGCGGCAGGTCAAAGACGACGCTGCCGTCGGCGGGCGTCGCGGACGCTCGGAGCGCGACACGGGGCGCGACAAGGAGCGCGACAAGGAGCGCGACAAGGAGCGCGAACCAGGGCGCGACAAGGAGCGCGACAAGGAGCGCGAGCCCGATCCCACCGTGGGCGGCGAGCGCCTGGATCGCGAGGATGCCTTCGCGCTGCTGGCGGAGGCGGTGGAGATCCTCAAGCAGGACGCCGACGGCTGGATGCTGGCCTCGGTGGTGAAGTCGGTCATCACCCGCCGTGAGCCCTCCTTCTCAGAGAGCGATCTGGGCTTCTCGGGGTTCGGTCGCTTCCTCGAGGCGGCCGCGGCCAAGGGGGTGGTGTCCATCCGACGGGACGACCGCTCCGGTGGCTACCGCGTGGACGCTCCGGGCGAAGGCGGCCCCCCCGCCCCCGCCCCCGCCCCCGCACCCCAGGCCGCACCCGGTGCCCGGGGGCTGCCGCCGCTCGGTACCGAGGCCACCGAGCTGCGCGAGCTGCTCACCGGCGAGGGGCTCGACCCCATGACCCGCGCCACGCGCGGCCAGCTGGTGGGCATGGTCCTGGAGATCTGCCACGAGCGCCATGTGCGCCACCGCAAGACCAACCTCCACACCCTGCGCTCCGAGCTCGTGCGACGGGTGAAGCAGGCCCGGCACCCGGCCCTGACCGTGAATCGCGCGCGCTCCGGGCTGCGCGCCCTGCTGGAGGCGGGCGCCTTCGTGCACGCCGACGGCGAGCGGGTGCGCTCCGAGGGTGCCTTCTTCCATGTGCAGCCAGAGGAGGCTGAGCCCCTGCTCGACGCCATGGACGCCGTCTACCTGCGCGCGCTGCACACCCTGGGCCTGGACTGGACCCCGAGCTCCTCGGCGCTGGCCGAGCTGCTCCTGGACGACACCGCCCAGGCCCGCGTCATCGAAGAGACCCTGGCCTGGCTCACCTACGAGACCGACGTGCCCGATGATGCCGAGATCCCGCCCGAGGAGCGGGATCCCGGGGACGCGGCGGAGGAGTAGCCCGGCGCGCCGGCGTCAGGTCCGGGTCGGGCTGGCCGAGGTCGGCAGCAGGACGTAGCCCTCGTACAGATCGCCCAGGAAGGCGCAGTCCTCGGGCCCGCGCAGGTCGAGGTAGGACGCGATGTAGGCGCAGAGCACGGCGTCGATCTTGTCTTCGAGCTCGCCGAGGCGGGTGCCGTTGAGGGTCCCGAGGTCGCGCTCGAGCAGGCCACGCAGGGCCGGGCTGGACTCCAGTGGCGGCGAGGCTTCAGGCAGGTTCACGGTGATCAGCTCGCGGTAGCGCGCCACGGCGTCCTTCCGGGCACCGATGGGGCCGTGCTTGAGGCGCACGGGCCGCTCCAGGTTGAACAACAGCACCTGCGCCGGCTGGGTGAAGGTCTCCACCACCCGATCGCCCTCGGCCTGCGGATCCGGGTCGAAGCCCATGCGCATCATGGCGCGGCCCATGGTCCGTGGGTGGCCCGCAGAGACGATGTTCACCTGGTGGTCGTCGATCTGGTAGCGGGCAAAGTGCTGGACGAGCTGGTCATCGCAAGGCCGCCGGCCCGCGCTGTTCTCGACGATGATGGGGGCGTTGACGGCCATGATGGCCTGATGCCGGCCACGGTTGCGGGCGATCCATGCCAGCACGTCCTCGTGGGTCCGCAGATGGGAGGTGGAGACGAGGCGCACACCGCCGTCGTCGGTGGGTTCCATCACCGCGCCACCCGAGCTGTTCCGCGGAGCCCAGGCCAGATCGAGGCCCAAATAGCGAATCTTCTTCAAGCTCGTTTCCCTTCGTTCAGCCAGCGACGGCCCTGGTGGACCGTCGCCCTGGTGGAGGTGACCCCCACCACGGGGGTTGCCCCCCCCTAACCGGTTTCCACGGCGCTAGGAGCCTGGGGCGCGTAGGCGGAAGGCGGCGGCGCCGTGCGCCGTCGCGCTGGAGCCGGTGGACGCCGTCGCGAGCGCGTCGCGGCGCCCGCCGGGAACCCACGATCAAGGCCCG
>JBDRKM010000242.1:0-33474 GCA_043814015.1 Pseudomonadota bacterium | reverse complement strand
CCCGGCGCGCCGGCCGCGAGGGCACCACCCAGGGCCGCGAGCACGGCCAGCCCCGCCGCCAGCGCCGCCACGCGCCCGGGGCTCACGGATCATCCCGGGGCGTCTGCGCCTGCAGCACCCGCAGGATGCGCCAGCAGCCGGCCACGAGGCCCACGAAGGGCAGCACCGCCATGAGGATGGGCGCGGTGCCGAGCCGCCGGTCGAGCCAGGCCCCCAGCAGCAGGCCGCCGATGATGAGGCCGCTCATCTCCAGCACCAGGGAGGAGGCCAGCACGGCGGTGGGGGGGAGGCGGGGCATGAGGTGGCTCCTGGCAAGGAGAATATCCAGGTCGCCCCGCGTGAGGCCCACGGATCTGCCCGGACGCCATGAAGGCGCCCCGGGTTGCCACCCGGCGAGGAAGCGACCCCAGGCCGGCTTTGGCTGTGAGTAGGCTACTTCAGGGTGGCTTTTTCCGCTGCAGCGGGGAGCGGTGCTCGGGGCACCCGCGTCAGGCGCCTCCTGGTTCCCTTCACGCGAGCCTCCTCGAACCCCCGCCCCTCCGTGCCGATGGGCACTCCGGACCACCACCCGAGGTCCGCCCGTGCCCGCCGCGCGCCCTGCCTCCATCGCCGCCCTCCTGGCCCTCGCCCTGCTCGCCAGCCCGGCGCGCGCGGCCGACGTGGACCGCGACGGCCTGGATGACGCCTGGGAGGTGGAACACTTCGGCACACGTGCCGCCTGGCGCGGGATCGACGACCCCGACCACGACGGGCTGAGCAACGCGCGAGAGGCTCGGGCCGGCACGGACCCCGCCGACCCGGACCCCGACGGCGATGGCCTGTCCGACCGGGAGGAGGTCGCGGTCTACGGCACCGACCCCTGGGTGGCCGACTCCGACGGCGACGGCCTCCCCGATGGCGTGGAGGTCGCCGACGGCACCGACCCGCTCGACCCGCTCGACCACGAGGCGGACACGGACGGCGACGGCCTCTCCGATCGCTACGAGGCCACCCAGGGAACCGACCCCGGCATGGCCGACTCCGACGGTGACGGCCTCTCGGACGGGGAGGAGAGCCTGCCCGCCGCCGACGGCCTGCGCACCGACCCCCTGGCCCCCGACACCGACGGCGATGGGCTCGCCGACGGCGCCGAGGGCGCGCAGGGCTGCGACCCCACCCGGGCCGACAGCGACGGCGACGGCCTCGCAGACGGGCTGGAGCTGGGCCTGGGGGCCGACCGCGACCCGAGCACCACCACGGACCCGACCGCGGTGGACAGCGACCACGACGGCCTCTCGGACGGCGCGGAGGACCGCGACCGCGACGGCCGCTGCGGCCCGGAGGAGACCTGCCCGAACCGCTACGACACCGACGGAGACGGGCTCTCTGACGGTTATGAGCGCTACTGGGGCGGCGCGGCCTGCACCGACGGCGTGCCGCTGAATCCCCTCGACCCCACCGACGCCGCCCTGGACGGCGACGGCGATGGCCTCAGCGCCATCGAGGAGCTCCGCCTGGCCACAGAATGGGGCCGCCCCACCGACCCCTGCGACCCCGACACGGACGCCGATGGGCTCTTCGACGGCGTGGAGGCCGGCTCCGCCTACGCCGTCGGGCCCAGCGACCCACTGACCGCCGACAGCGACGGCGACGGCCTGCTGGACGGTGAGGAGGACGCCGACGGCGATGGCGTCACCGGCCCGACCGAGAGCGACCCCACCCTGCCCGACAGCGATGGCGGCGGCGTGAGCGACGGCGTGGAGCGGCTGGTGAACGGCACCGACCCGCTCGACCCCGACGACGACGGCGGCCGCGATGACGACGGCGACGGCCTCGACGGCCTGGCCGAGGCCACCCTGGGCACGGACCCGCTCGACCCCGACACGGACGGCGACGGCCTGCCCGACGGCCTCGAGGTGGGCCTGGTGGAGGACGGGGACCCACTCAGCACCACCGATCCACTGGACCCGGACACGGACGGCGACGGCCTGCCCGACGGCCTGGAGGACGCGAATCGCGACGGCGCCCGCGGCCACCTGGAGACCGACCCCGCCGTGGCCGACAGCGACGGCGACGGCCTCGACGACGGCGCCGAGGACGCGGACCACGACGGCTGGATGGGCCTGGGCGACGGGGAGACCGACCCCCGCCATGCCGACACCGACGCCGACGGCCTCGACGACGGGCGCGAGCTCGAGGTGGGCACCTCGCCCCTGACCGCGGACAGCGACGGCGACGCCCTGGCGGACGGCGACGAGGCCCCCGGCGGCGCGGCCCTGGACACCGACGGCGACGGCGTCTGTGACGCCCTGGACGACGACAGCGACGGCGACACCGTGCCCGACCGGGACGAGGCCGGCGACGGGGACCTGGCCACGCCGCCGCGGGACTCCGACGGCGACGGCGAGCCCGACTTCCGGGCGCTGGACTCGGACGGCGGCGGCGTCGGTGACGGCACCGAGGTGCGGGTCCACGCCACCGATCCCACCGACCCGAGCGACGACGGCCGCGGCTGGTTGGAGGAGGGCGCCCGCGTGGGCGGTGGGAGCGTGCTCGGGTGCACGGCCGCGCCCCTGGCGCCGCGCTGGGGGCTGGCGCTGGTGGGGCTGATGCTGGTGCGGCGGTGGCGGTCCGCGACCGGAGACGCGGTCGGGACCCTGGGGTCCGGGTCAGAGCCCGGGAGGTATCCCCCTGTTCTTGCAACAGGGATCGGAGGTATCCCCCTCTTTGTGCGACAAATCGGCCTGCGAGCGCCGCGGCCGAACCGTGGAACGTCTGTTTTCGCGCGGCGATGCGCCCTGGGTGACCCGATCTGTGGAGCAAACAGGGGCATACCTCCCGCAGGTGTGGAGAAAACGGGGGGATACCCAGCGAGCTCCGCTCGCTGCCCTCGACGCGTCCCCGGCGGTCCGGCCTCGGCCACGCCGGGCATCTTCGCCCTCCTCCTCGCCCTGGCCCCCGCCACCGCCCGCGCGGGCTACGAGCACCCCGACGCGCGCAACGCCGCCGTGGACGCCAACCCCTGGCGCCTGGAGCCCAGCGGGCTGGGCGCCCTCTCCACCGCCTCGGGCCGCGTGCTCGGCCCCCTCTCCGCCGCCACCAGCCTGAGCCTGCAGCAGGCCGCCCGCCCCATGGCCGTGCTCGACGCCGACGGCGCCACCCTGCGCCCCCTGGTGGACGACCGCCGTCAGTTGGACCTGGGCCTGGGCCTGGGCCTGGGCCGCGGAGTGGACCTGGGCCTGACCCTGCCGGTGGTGCTGCACCAGGACGCGGAGCTGCCCGGCCAGAAGCTGGCGACGCCCGCCGCCCGCGGGGTGGGCGATCTGGTGGCGCGCGTCCGGTTCGGCGTCCTGGACGGGCGGCGCGGCGCGCTGGCCCTGGCCCTGCCCGTCAGCCTGCCCACCGGGGACGCGGACGCCTGGATGAGCACCGGCCACCCCGCGGCCGAGCCCGGCCTGCAGGGCTCGGTGGACCTCGGCCCCCTCGCCCTGTGCGCCGCCTTCGGCTACCGCGTCCAGGCCAGCGGCGCCGTGGTCACCGCCGTGGACGGCCACAAGCTGGTGGGCCGCCTGGGCCTGGCGCTGCAGCCCCCCGGCGCCCCCTGGCGCGCGGACGTCGCGGCCTGGCTCTCCACCCGGGCCGGCGCCCCCTTCGCCACCCCCGGCGAGACCGCCGCCGAGGCGCTGCTGGGCGGCGCCTGGCGCGCCCCGGCCGGCTTCTCCCTGGGCCCCACCCTCGGGGCAGGCCTGGTCCCCGGGATGGGCGCCCCGGCCTGGCGCGGCCTGCTGACCGTGGCCTGGCGCGGCGGGAAGAAACCTCGGGAACCGCAGTGGCCCGGTGGCGTGGCGCCGGGGGCGGAGATCGAGGTGCCCGATCTGCCGGTGCTGGCGGCCGCGCCGGAGGCACTCCCGACACCGATCGCCGAGCCCGAGCCCGACCCAGAGCCCGAGCCCGACCCCGCCGCCGCGTTTGGTGGCCTCGTCCTCCACTTCGCCACCGGCGCCTCCGCGCTCGACCCCACGGCCGCCGCCGCGCTCGCGCCGGTCGTGGACCTGTTGCGAGCCCACCCGGACCTGGTCATCACCATCGAGGGCCACACCGACGACACCGGATCGGCCGCCACCAACCAGCGGATCTCCGAGCAGCGCGCCGCGGCCGTGCGGGACTGGCTGATCCAGGAGGGCGGGGACGACCTGACGCCGCGCCTCATCGCCCGCGGCCACGGCGAGAGCTGCCCGGCCGAGCCCAACGCGGACGAGGCGAGCCGGGCGCGGAACCGGCGGGTGGGGGTGGGGGTGTCAGAGGATCGCCAGTACGAGTTCCTCCTCCACTGACGGTGCCAGGAACGCCTCGGTAGCCCGCCGGCTCGGCCCCGCGGTAGAGGGGTGTATGCCCACCCCCCCGCAGCCTCCCCGCCTCGGCGCCTTCCTCGGCGTATTCACGCCCACGATCCTCACGATCCTGGGCGTCATCATGTACATGCGCTTCGGCTGGGTGGTGGGCAACGCCGGGCTGCTGGGCACCCTGGCCATTGTGGTGTTGGCCAACACCATCACCCTGGCCACGGCGCTGTCGCTCTCCTCCCTGGCCACCAACATGCGGGTGGGGGTGGGCGGCGCCTACTACCTCATCTCGCGCAGCCTCGGTCTGTCCGCGGGCGGGGCCATCGGGATCCCGCTGTACCTCTCCCAGGCCCTCTCCCTCACCCTCTACTGCTTCGGCCTGGCCGAGTCCCTGCGCATCGTCTGGCCCGAAGTGCCCGTGCAGGCGGTGGCCGGGTTGCTGGTGGTGCTGGTCACGGTGCTGGCGGATCGCAGCACCGCCATGGCGCTCAAGGCCCAGCTACCCATCATGGTCCTCATCGCCGGCTCCCTGGTGGTGTTCACCCTGGGGGTGCCCTGGGGCGAGCCCCTGCAGACCCCGCTGCGGGACCCTGGCGGCGATCCAGGCTTCTGGGCGGTGTTCGCGGTCTTCTTCCCGGCCGTTACCGGGGTCCTGGCCGGGGTCAGCCTCTCGGGCGACCTGCGCGATCCAGGCCGCGCCATCCCCCGCGGGGTCCTGGCCGCCGTGCTGGTGGGCTTCGCCATCTACCTGTTCGTCCCCGTAGCCCTGGCGCTGGCGGCGGGGCCGGAGGCGCTGCGCGAGGACTCCCTGATCTGGACGAAGATCGCCGTCTTCTCGCCCCTGGTCTTCCTGGGCATGTGGGGCGCCATCCTCTCCTCCGCCGTCGGCAGCATCCTGGGCGCGCCGCGCACGCTGCAGGCCCTCTCCGACGACGGCCTGCTGCCGCGCTTCCTGGGCCGCCTGCACCCCAGGAGCGGCGAGCCGGTCCTGGCCCTCCGGATCTCCGGCGGCCTCGCCCTGGCCGCCGTGGCCCTCGGCGACCTCAACAAGGTGGCCACCGTGGTCACCATCATCTTCCTGACCACCTACGGCACGCTCAACGCGGTGGCCGGGCTCGAATCCCTGGTGGGGGAGCTGTCCTTCCGCCCGCGCATCCGCATCCCGGCCTGGGTCAGCTTCCTCGGAGCGCTGGGCTGCGGGGTGGCCATGGTGGCCATCGAGCCGCTGGCGGGCGTCGTCGCCCTGGCCGCCGTGGCCGCCATCTGGGCCTTCCTCTCCCGCCGCGCCGTGACCGCCGCCTGGGGCGACCTGCGCAGCGGCCTGTGGTTCACCCTGGCCCGCCACGCCCTGTATCGGCTGCGGGAGGGCCGCTTCGACCCCCGGAACTGGCGCCCCCACGTCCTCGTCTTCTCCCGTGATGTCCCCGGCAATATCGAGCTGATCCAGCTCGCCTGCATGCTCTCCCAGGAGCGCGGGATCGTCACGGTCGCCACCCTGCTGGAGGGCGATGTGGACGAGCACGCCCACGCCGAGCAGCTGGAGCGCGACAACCAGGTCCTGCTCGACAGCCGGGGTCTGAACGCCTTCTGCGAGGTGGAGGCCGTGCCCCAGGTGGACACGGGCATCATCACCGTAGTCCAGGCCAACGGCTTCGCGGGCCTCTCCTCCAACACGGCCATGTTCGGCTGGTCCGGCGACGACGACGTGGCCGGCCTGGCGCGCCTGCTGGGCCTGGCCCGCCGGCTGGAGGGCCTGGAGAAGTGCTCGCTCATCCTGCGTTATGTCCAACCCGATCCGCAGTCGCCCCGCAACGAGCTGGTGTGCTGGTGGCGCGGCAAGGAGCACAACGGCGATCTGATGCTCCTGCTGGCCCACCTGCTGACCCAGGCCGAGGGCTGGCGCCGGGTGCGGGTGGTGCTGCGCTCCATCGTGCCCAGCGCCGAGGCCGCCGCGCCGCTGGAGACCTGCACCCGCAACCTGCTGGCCGAGATCCGCATCAAAGCGGACTTCGAGGTGATCGTGCCCGAGCCGGGCGAACAAATCCACGAGCTGATCCAGCAGCACTCCCGCAACGCGCGCCTGGTGCTGATGGGCCTGCCCAGCCTCGCCTCGGGCGAGGAGCCCGCCATGGCCGAGCGCATGCTGGGCCTGGTGGCGGGCCTGCCGCCCACGCTCCTGGTGCGGAACGCGGGGCCGTTCAGGGGGCGGCTGGTCTGACCCCGAACCAGAAACAGCCATCAGGTATCAGCCGTCAGGTATCAGCAGGCAGCGCACCAGGGGCCTCGTCCGGACCGCGTGACGTTCGTCGGGCGAAGCCCGCCTCTACGCAGGTCCGGGGGGTGTTCGGCTGACACCTGATACCTGACACCTGAAAGCTCCCCGCTGCTTCTTGGCTCGTGGAGCCGCGGCAGCCACGGCAGCCGCGGCTGCCGCGGCATGGGGGACTATAGACACGCGTCGTTGAGCATCCCCGGCGTCCCTGTGTCGGTGCCGGAGTAGGTGCTCACCGCCTGGCACCAGTTGGCGCCGTCGTCGTTGGACACGGCGTCCCAGAGGGTCGGGTCGAGCCCGATGGCCTTGCCGTTGGTGCTGCTCGGCCAGGCGCCCGAGGTGCCGTAGGCCACGGAGTCCAGGGTCACGCCACCCACCGAGAGGGTCAGGGTGATCGGGCCGCTGTTGCCCAGGGAGAAGCTGCTGTTGTAGGTGACCCCCTGGGAGGAGGGGTCGTTCACGTCGGAGCCGTACACGTAGTCACAGGCCGTGCTCAGGGTGGTGTCGCCGTGGCAGAACACCAGCATGTCCAAGGGCCCGATCTCGAGGGCTCCCGGGGCCACGTAGAAGGACCTGCCCGAGGACGAGGAGGAGTAGACCAGCAGCCCGTCGAGCGCCAGCGTGTCGGTGGTGGAGGGGTTGAAAACCTCGAACCACTCGGTGGCGGGCTCGGAACCCGATGGGTTGTACATGAGCTCCGTGATCACGAGGTCGCCCGCCACGCGGAAGCCCTCGTCCACCACGTCGTCGCAGTCCTGGTCGATCTCGTCGTCCAGCTCGCTGGCGCCGGGGTGGATGGCGGCGTCGGTGTCGTCGCAGTCGTCCCCGCCCCAGGCGTCGTCGTAGTAGCCGTCTCCGTCGGCGTCGATGCCCACGTAGAGGGTCCACTGGCTGCTGGTGCTGTAGGGGTCGGTGGAGCCCGACCCGCCAGCGTCGCAGTAGGTCCAGGTGACCCCGGAGTCGGCGCTGAAGCGGTAGGACACAGCCCACTCTCCCGCCGTCGGGGTGATGGTCGCCCAGTACTCGTCGTTCAGGTAGTAGTCGGTGTTGTAGGCAGCGTCGGCCCAGGTGAAGGTGGTGGGGTCCGCGGATGGATCGGTGCCCGTGGCGCCGAAGCCCACCTGACCGCTGATGCCGAGGCCCTGGCCGGCCGGGTCGGTGATGCCCGCGAGGTAGACCTGGCCGTAGGTGTCGGTGGAGCCGCCGATCGCGATGGTGCTCGCGGAGAGATACTGGACGTTGCACCAGTCGATGCTGGCGCAGGCGGTGTCGGACCCGTCGCAGTCCTGGTCGATGCCGTCGCCGCAGGGGTCGCTGGCGCCGGGATGCACGGTGGCGTCGGTATCATCACAGTCGTCGCCGCCGTAGGAGGCGTCGTAGTAGCCGTCGGCGTCGGCGTCCGCGCTCACGGTCAGCAGCCACTCGGAGCCGGCGTCGTAGGGGTCGCTGGGCCCGGACCCGCCAGCGTCGCAGTAGACGTAGGAGGCGCCGTGATCGCCGCTGAAGCGGTAGGCCACGGCCCAGCTCCCGCCCGCGGGCGAGATGGTGAGCACGTACTCGTCGTTGTTGTAGGAGTCGGTGTTGTAGGTGGCTTCCGCCCAGGTGAAGGCGGTCGGGTCGGCCGAGGGGTCGGCGCCGGAGGGGCCGTAGCCGGCCTCGGCCTCGATGTCCGCGCCCTGCCCGCTGGCCTCGGTCCAGCCCGGGGCGTAGACCTGGCCGTAGGCGTCGGTGGTGGCGCCCACGTCGATGGCGCTGGAGGACAGGTACTGGACGTTGCACCAGTCGATGCTGGGGCTGGCGGTGTCGGACCCGTCGCAGTCCTGGTCGATGCCGTCGCCGCTCACTTCGGTGGCGCCGGGGTAGATGCTGGAGTCGGTGTCGTCGCAGTCGGAGTCATCGCTGACGTAGCCGGTGGGCGCGAAGCAGTCCGTCGTCGTGTTGGCGGCATCGCCGAAGCCGTCGCCGTCGGTGTCCGCGTACCAGGTGCTCATGTCCACGGCGCCGTCGTCTGCGGTGCCGTCGCAGTCCTGGTCGATCCCGTCGCAGACCTCGGTGGCGCCGGGGTGGGTGTCCCACTCGCCGTCGTTGCAGTCGTCGCCGCCGTGGTAGAGGTCGTAGTAGCCGTCGCCGTCGGCGTCGATGCCCACCCACAGCAGCCACTCGTCCGCAGGCGCGTAGGGGTCGGAGGCGCCGGAGCCGCCCGCGTCGCAGGTTGTCCAGGTGCCGCCGCCGTCCAGCGAGAAGCGGTAGGCCACGGCGTAGTAGCCGGCGGGCGGCGTGATGGTGGCCATGTACTCGTCGTTGTTGGTGGCGTCGGTGTTGTAGGCGGCGTCGGCCCAGGTGAAGACGCTGGGGTCGGCCGAGGGGTCCTCCCCCTCGGCGCCGTAGCCCACCTGCGCGCTGACACCGGCGCCCTGACCGCTGGGCTCGGTCACGCCCGGGACGTAGACCTGGCCGTAGGTGTCGGTGGAGTCGCCGATGTCGACCGTGCTGCTGGACAGGTACTGGACGTTGCACCAGTCGATGCTGGCGCACAGCCCGTCGGCGCCGTTGCAGTCCTGGTCGATGCCGTCACCGCAGACCTCGGTGGCGCCGGGGTTGATGGTGGGATCGCTGTCGTCGCAGTCCAGGGAGGAGTCGTAGCCGTCGGCGTCGGCGTCCACGACGGTGGCGAAGCAGGCGTCGTTGTCCAGGCCGGGGGTGCCCAGATCGCCGTCGCTGCCGAAGCCCGAGACGGCGTGGCACCAGTTGGCCCCGTCGTCGTTGGAGACGGAGTCCATCATGGTGGGGTCGAGATCGATGGCGGTGCCGCCCGTGCTGCTCGGCCAGGTGCCGGAGGTGCCGTAGGCCACCGTGTCGAGGTCTACCCCGCCGAGGCTCATGGTCAGGGTGATGGGGCCGGTGTTGCCCAGGGCGAAGCTGCTGTTGTAGGTGGCGCCCGCGGAGGAGGCGTCGTTCACGTTGGAGCCGTAGACGTAGTCGCAGTCGGTGCCGAGCGTGCTGGAGCCGTGGCAGAAGACCGCGAAGCCGTCAGCCGGGATGATCAGGCTCGCCGGGGCCACATAGAAGGAGCGACCCGAGGAGGAGGAGGAGTAGACCATCAGGCCGTCGAGGTAGAGGTCGCGGGTGGTGTCGGGGTTGTAGATCTCGAACCACTCGGTGCTCGGCTCGGACGTGGAGGGGTTGTACATGACCTCGGAGAACACGAGGTCGCCGGCGGCGCGGGAGCCCTCGTCCACGATGTCGTCGCAGTCGTTGTCCAGGTCGTCGTCCAGCTCGCCGGCGCCGGGGTAGACGCTGGCGTCGCCGTCGTCGCAGTCGGTGGTGACGTCGTAGCCATCGCCGTCGGCGTCCACGACGCAGGTGAGGTCGGCGCCGTCGCAGTCCTGGTCGATGCCGTCGCCGCAGGTCTCGGGAGCGCCCGGGTAGACGCCGGCGTCGGTGTCGTCGCAGTCCGCGGTGTCGTCGAAGCCGTCGCCGTCGGCATCCACAGGGCAGGCCAGATCGGCGCCGTCGCAGTCCTGGTCGATGCCGTCGCCGCAGGTCTCGGGGGCGCCGGGGTAGATGGTGGCGTCGCTGTCGTCACAGTCCACCGAGGCGTCGAAGCCGTCGGCGTCGGCATCGCCGAGGCAGGCCGTGTCGGCGCCGTCGCAGTCTTGGTCGATGCCGTCGCCGCAGGTCTCGGGGGCGCCGGGGTAGATGGTGGCGTCGCTGTCGTCGCAGTCGGTGGTGTCGTCGTAGCCGTCGCCGTCCGCGTCCGTGCCCGGGCAGGTGGTGTCGGCGCCGTCGCAGTCCTGGTCGATGCCGTCGCCGCAGGTCTCGGGGGCGCCGGGGTAGATGGTGGCGTCGCTGTCGTCGCAGTCGGTGGTGTCGTCGTAGCCGTCGCTGTCCGCGTCGGTGACGGTGGTGAAGCAGGCGTCGTTCTCGAGGCCGGGGGTGCCGGTGTCGCCGGTGCCGTAGGTGCTGGTCTCGTGGCACCAGTTCTCGCCGTCGTCGTTGGCGACCGGATCGTACATGGTGGGATCGAGGCCGACGGCGTGGCCGTTGCTGCTGCTGGGCCAGGGCGAGGAGGTGCCGTAGGCCACGTCGTCGATGGGATCGCCGTTGAGGCTCAGGGTGACGGTGACGGGGCCCGTGTTGCCGAGGGAGAAGCTGGCGCTGAAGGTGGCGCCGAGCGAGGAGACGGGGTTGACGTCGCTGCCGTAGACGTAGTCGCAGTCGGTGCTCAGCACACTGTCGCCGTAGCAGAGCACGAGGTAGTCGTCGGCGGGGATGGTCAGGGTGCCGGGGGCCACGTAGTAGAAGCGGCCGCTGCTGCTGGTGCTCTCGACCAGCAGGCCGTCCAGCGCGCGGTCCAGGGTGGGGCTGGGGTTGTAGATCTCGAACCACTCGGTGTCGGGCTCGGCGGAGGAGGGGTTGTAGCCGAGCTCGGTGATGATCAGATCGCCCTCGACCCAGAACCCCTCGTCGGCCAGATCGTCGCAGTCGTTGTCGAGGCCGTCGAGCACCTCGGCGGCGCCAGGGTTGACCGTCGCGTCGGTGTCGTCGCAGTCGTCGTCGTAGTAGCCGTCGCCGTCCATGTCCACGCCGGTGGGGCAGGCGTCGTTGGCCGCGCCGGGGGTGCCGAGGTCGCCATCCCCGAAGGCGCTCATCCCACGGCACCAGCGCGTGAGGTCGTCGTTGTCCGAGGCGTCGAGAGCGTCGGGGTTCAGGGAGACGCTGGCGCCGAGGCCGTTCGGTAGCGTGACCCCCGCGCCATCGGGCCAGGCGACCGTGTCGAAGATGGTCCCGTCGTAGGAGAGGGTGAGGGCGCCGCCGACGGAGCTCATGAAGAGGTCTTCGAGCTGGAGCATGCCCTCGACGCCGCCGTTGAGGTACGGGTCTGGTTCAGGGCCCAGCACGACCCAGCCGCCCGCGGTCTGGACCGTGGTGCCGGACAGGACCCAGGAGGTGGCGGTGGCGTCCTCGGTGTACTGGATCTCCAGGCCGTCCAGGTCCACGTCACGCCCGAGGGTGTTGTAGACCTCGACCCACTGGCCCATGCTCCACTGCACCGCGGAGGGGGCGACCATCAGCTCGTCGAGGACGAGATCGCCCGCCGCCAGCTCGGAGAGGGGCAGCGGGTCCGCGTCGGCGTCGGTGTCGGCGTCCGTGTCGGCGTCCGTGTCGGCGTCGGTATCGGCGTCCGTGTCGGCATCCGTATCGGCGTCGGTGTCCGTGTCCGTGTCCGTGTCCGTGTCCGTGTCGGCGTCCGTGTCCTCGGGGTTGGAGTCCTTGCCTGGCGGGCAGCCGAGCAGGACGAGGGGGAAGGCGAAGCACCAGGGCAGAAGGACGCTCAGACGCATGGAAGCTCCTTGTCGAGGTCAAATCCGGCCAGACTCGGCGTGGGATCGGGGACCGGTGAACGCTACCCTCGGGTTGGCGGACCAGCAAGCCGGGCGTGGGTCGGAGTGGTCAAGCCTGCCGCAGGGGCCGGGGGGCGGAAACGGGAACGGGAACGGGAACGGAACGGGGATGGGATATCCGGGGTTGAGCCTCTCTCCAGGAGCCCGTCGTGTCCCTGCTCGCCACCCTCGTCCGTCAGGCCTGGTCCGAAGGGGCCAGCGATCTGCACCTCGAACCCGGCCTGCCCCCGGCCGTCAGGGTGCGCGGCACGCTGCGCCTCGCGGGGGAGCCCGTCTCCGGCGGGGCGCTCGTCACGGAGGCCCGCGGGCTGGCGCCCGGTGAGCTGTGGGCCGCCTTCACGGAGCGCCGCTCCCTGGACATCTCCCGCACCATCGCGGGGGTGCGCTGCCGCCTCTCCATCTTCCAGACCCAGCGGGGCGTGGCCATGGCCGTGCGCCTGCTGGCCCCCTTCCAGGCCACGCTCGAGACCCTGAACCTGCACCCCTCGGTGGAGGAGCTGGTGGCCGCGGAGCACGGGCTGGTGCTGGTGGCGGGCCCCACGGGCAGCGGCAAGTCCACCACGCTGGCCGGGCTGGTGCAGGCCGTCAACCAGCGCGAGGCGCGCCACATCCTCACCCTGGAGCAGCCCATCGAGTACGCGCTCAAGCCCCAGCGCTCCCTGATCCGCCAGCGCGAGGTGGGGCGCGACACGCCGAGCTTCGAGCAGGGCCTGCTGGACGCCCTCAGGGAGGACCCCGACGTGCTGGTGGTGGGGGAGCTGCGCGAGCCCGCCACGGTCCGGCTCACGCTGGATGCCGCCGAGACCGGGCACCTCGTGTTGGCCACCGTGCATGCCGGCACGGCCACCGAGGCCCTGCAGCGTACCGTGGGCGCCTTCGCCCCCGAGCAGCAGCAGAGCGTCTGCGCGCAACTGGCCGGCTGCCTGGTGGGCGTGCTGTGCCAACGTCTCAGCTACCGCCCCGAGCTGGGCATCCGCGTGCCTGTGCTGGAGATCCTGCGCGGGACCGAGCCGGTCAAGGCGCTCATCCGCCAGAACCAGTTGGCCCGCCTGGTCTCCGCCATCACCACGGGCGGCGCCGAAGGCATGTGGACGTTCGAGCGCTACCAGCGCTGGCTCGATGCTCGCGAGCGGTTCTTCGTGCCGGCCGCGCGCGCCGCGGCGCCCGAGGACGAGGAGCCCACGCCCGCCACCCGCCTGCCCCCGGCCCGACCCGCACCGTCGCACCGACCCGCGCAGCGCGCCCCCGCCGCCGACGGCGTGATCGAGCTGGACGCCCACGAGGACCTGGCGAGCATCCTGGCGGAGCTGGATCGGAGGTGAGGCCCGAATCGTCGGACGATTCGGGGGCTACAGGCTACGGGCTACGGGCTACGGCAGTTCCGAAGCCGATTTCGGACGACTTCTCGCCAGGACCGAGGGGTTCGGCGATCACCCCGCGGGTGAGAGAAGATTCGAGCGCCGGTGCGCGAAAAAGCCCGTAGCCCGTAGCCTGTGACCTGTAGCCTTGTCGGCGCAGCCGACGATTCAGGGTGAGGGCGGTGCGGATCAGTTGATGGTGGCGCAGGCGCAGTCCACGCTGGTGGTATCCGCCCAGGTGCCGACCGACTTGCCCACGATGCGCGGGATGTCGCCCGTGCCCGTGCTGCCACAGCCGCTGGTGGTGCGGTTGGAGTACATGGGGTAGCCCCGCACGGGGTAGTCGAGGTTGGCCGAGTCGAGGTGCCAGACGTAGCCGCAGTGGTTGAGCCCAGCCGAGGCGTAGGCGTACAGCTCATCTTCGGTGGCCATGCGCTCGCCGTGGTCGATGCACTCCTGCAGGCACTCCATGGGCGTGCAGAGGTAGGTGCCACCATCGCACTGGCGGAACACGAGGTTCTCGCCCGTGATGTTGTCGGCGACCTCCAGGGTTTCGCTGACCGAGGCGGCGCCGGTCACGTCGAGATCGGCGTCCAGGGTGAGCAGGGCGGCGGCGCTGTCGACCTCGAGCAGGGTGAACAGGCCGTCCAGATCGGGCAGGTGCCCCTGCAGCCCAGCCAGCTCGTAGTCGACCACCAGGTCGTCCAGCGCCGCCTCGAACGCGGTGCGGTCCGCCGAGGTGAGGTAGTCGGCCTGGACGATCGCGAGGTCCCCGGCGTGGGTGTCGACCTCGGCCTGGAGCGCGGCCAGGGCGGTGAGGGTGGCGTAGGTGCCGGAAATGGCGTCGATGTCCGTCCGGTTGCTCTCCGCGAAACCGCGCAGATCGGCCAGCGCCTCGAGCGAAGCGTAGCCGTCGGGCAGGGCCTCCAGCTCAGCGCGGTTGGCGTCCACATCGATCCGTAGGGTGGCGATGGCGTCGGCGTTGGCGGCGATGTCGGCCCGCGCGTCATCGAGGCCGGCGTCGAGCCGTCCGAGGGAGGCCTCGTGCTCGTCGAGCACCGCGTCGATCACGTCGAGCTCTCCCGGCAGACTGTCGAGGCCCGAGGCGATCTCGTCGAGCCCGCTGACCTGCGCCGCCAGCGCGGCCACGGTCTCCTCCAGGGAGGTGATCTGGACCTGCAGGTCGTCGATGGTGGCGTTGGCGTCATCGAGCTGGGCCTGCAGGTCGGCGTCGTCGCCGCATGCCGTGAGGGTGATGGGGAGTGCAAGGAACAACATCCGTCTCATCGTGACCTCCTGGACGGCGCCCAGCGCCGCGGTGGAACATCGTACGCGCTTCTCCCCGGTAGATCCGGGTAGATCTGGAGTATCCAACACGACGGTTCTTGTCACCCCGGCCGACGGCTGGGTTGCGCCGCGAACCAGCAGAGGGTTGGACACCACCGGAGCCCTCCCCCGCCTCGGCGCCTTCCTGGCCGACCTCGGACCACCAGGGCCCGACCACCCTGTTACGCTCCTGGGCGTCCCGGAGGCCTCCCGGTTGCCCCGCTCGCTCCGCGCCATCGCCTGCTGCCTCGCCCTGGGCGCCTGCACCCCGCCGCCCGCGCCAGCACCCCCGTCCATCCTCTGGATCACCCTCGACACGATGCGCGCCGACCACCTCGCGCTGTACGGCGGCCGGGTGCAGACCCCGCAGCTCGAGGCCCTGGCCGCGCGGGGGCTCGTGTTCGAGCAGGCCATCTCCCACTTCCCCGAGACCCAGCTCTCCCACTGGTCCATGCTGACCGGCACCCTGCCGGGGGTGCACGGCGACGTCCCGGCCCAGGCCGATTCCAGCTACACGGGGCTGACCGCCGCCCAGATCCTCGGCCAGGCCGGCTACGCCACCGCGGCCTTCATCGGCGGGGTCACGCTCAGGGCGGCCGACACCGGCCTGGACCGCGGCTTCCACCTGTACGACGACGCGGTGCCCATGGATCCGCGGGACATGCGCCGCCCCGCGGCCGAGCTCGCGCGGCAGGCCGGCGACTGGATCGCCGCCCAGGGCGGGCACCCCTGGTTCGCCTTCGTCCATGCCTTCGACGCCCACTTCCCCTACACCCCGCGGGATCCGGCCCGCTACGATCCGGGCTACGCCGGCGCCTTCGACGGCACCGACGCCACCCTCGCGCCCCATCGCGACTTCGGCGCGCCCATGGCGCCGGCCGACCTGGCCCACGTGGTCGCCCTGTACGACGCCGAGATCTCCGAGCAGGACGAGGCCCTCGGGGCGCTGCTGGAGGGGCTGCCCGCCGGCACCCTCGTGGTGGTCACCGCGGATCACGGCGAGTCCTTCGAGCACGGCTACCTGTTCAACCACCGCCAGGTGCTCTACGACAGCGTGCTGCACGTGCCGCTGGTGATCGCGGCGCGTGGTCTGGCCCCCGGGCGCGTGGCCACACAGGTGGGCCTCTCCGATGTCCTTCCCACGGTGCTCGCCCTGGCCGGGGTGTCCTCGAGGGAGCCCTTCCAGGGGCAGCCCCTGGTGGCAGCGGATGGTGCGGGCGGTTTCACGCCGCGCCCCGCCGAAGCCCTGGAGAGCGCGCGGATGGTGTTCGCCACCACCGATCCGTACCACGCGGGCGCCCTCTTCGCGGCGCGCACGCCCGCCTGGAAGGCGGTCTGGAGCGTGGACGGCGCGCCGCAGGCCTACGATCTGGCCGCCGACCCGGGCGAGGTCTCCCCCCAGCCCGTGCCGGAGGCGCTGCGCGAGGCCCCCGAGGCCCACAGCACGCTGGTCGCCGCCATGGCCGGGGTCCACCGGGCCCTGCCCCAGCGCCCGCCGCCCATGGATGTCGCGCCGATGCTCGGCGCCCTCGGCTATCTCGCCACCGATCGCACCGACCCGCCCGCCTGGCTGCCATGGTGATCCTCCTTTCGCTGCTGCTGGCCTGTTCCCAACCCCAGGCCCCCGCCACGACCGAGCTCGTCCCGGTCCTCTCGCCTCCCATCGCCCCCGGCGCCCCGCCCCCCGCTGCGGGCACCGCCCCCAGCGTCCCCACCGGCTCCGGCGTGGAGCTGCAGGATCCCTCCGGCTTCCCCCCCTTCCATGACTGGCCCGCCCCCGCGGGGCCGCGGATCGAAGAGGAGGGCAGCTTCTCGGCGCCTCTCCAGCTCTCGTCCGACCCCGGCGGTGGCTACCGGCCCCAGATCGCGGTCTCCCCGAAGGATGGCAGCCTGCACGCGGTCTTCTACGAGCGCGCCGCGGCCGGCGACCTCATCCGGCATCGCCGCTCCACCGACCGCGGCCACACCTGGGGCGAGCCCATACCGCTGGGCTTCGATCGCGACCGCAACTGGGGCCCGGACCTGGTGGCCCGCGCCGATGGCTCCGTGGTGGTGGTCTACGACCACATGCGCCCCGACTTCACCAGCCGCGGATACCTCACCGTCTGGGACGGCGATTCCTGGTCCGAGCCCGAGCCCCTCACCCCCCAGGATGGCGAGGAGATCGGCAGCGGGCACGTGGCCGACGCCACCGGCGACGAGCTGGCCTACATCTTCATCGGCAAGCCGCTGGGGCCGGAGCACCGCTTCGAAGCGCGCTGGCGTTGGCGCCGCGACGGCGCCTGGTCCCCCATCGCCGCCCTGACGGACGGCAGCATGGACGCCTGGCACACCAACGTGGAGCGCCGCCCCGATGGCTCCGTGCTGGCCGGCTGGGACGTGGGCGTGGGTGGCGGGGAGACCACGCTCTTCCTCGTGGACGGCCGCGACGGCGCCTTCGGCGTGCCCGAGAACATGGCCGCCACCGGTCCCACGGGCGAGCGCCCCCACTTCGCCTTCGCGCCCGACGGCAGCGACCACGTGGTCTGGTTCCACAAGGTCGCGGGCAAGCCGGTCCACGTCTACGCGCGCGCCGGCCACCCCGGCGCCTGGGGCCCGGCGGTCGAGCCCTCCGCGGGCTGGGGCGGCTACCATTTCGACCCGGACATCGCGGTCAATCCCGATGGCGTGCGCTGCCTGGTCTGGGGCTGGGACGCCGGGGACACGGCCGAACTGGTCTACAGCCTGGAGCACGGCGACGGCTGGTCCGCGCCGCGTCAGGTGGCCCACCTCGGCTGGGGCAAGCCGGGCCTGCCCTCCCTCGACGCCGACGCGGACGGGACCTTCCACGTCGTCTGGAACCAGGGCGTGCGGGGCCAGAACCACGTCTACTACGCGCGGCTGGAGCCCTGATGCGGGCCGCCCTCGCCGCGCTCCTGCTGGCCGCCTGCGGTCCGCTGCAGCCCCCTGCGGCCCTGTTGGTGGAGGATCCCGCGGCCCCCTTCGTGGTCCACGCCTTCACCTCACCGGATCTGACCGCCTGGACCCCGCTGGGCGCCGTGGCCTGGTCCTTCTCCAGCCTCGGCGCCGCCGTGGTCGACGGTGAGCTGTGGGTCACGGGCCTGCAGCACCTGCAGAAGCCCACCCGCTGGGAGGAGCTGCGCGGGCAGTTGTTCGTGGACCTGCTCGCCAGCCGCGATCTGGCCGCCTGGGAGGTGCGCCGCCTGCCGGTGGACGGCCCGCGCGGCGGGCTCATCGACCCGGCCCCCCTGGTGGACGGCGAGCGCACCGAGATCTGGTTCGCCCGCGTCCCCGGCACGGGAGATCCGGCCCAGGGCGCGCGCCCCACCCTCCTGTTCACCGGCCGCCTGGCCGAAGGGCGCTTCGGCGCGGTGGGCCCCTGGGCCGAGGGCACCGACCTGCTCGATCCCGCCCCGGTCCGGTTCCGCGGCCGCCAGCGCGTCTTCGCCACCCGTGGGCATCGCGAGGTGGTCGAGGTCTTCGCGGAGGACGCCCCGCGCGTGATCCTGCCCGATGCCACCGTGCCTCACGCCCTGGTGGTAGGCGACGAGCTGTGGCTGTTGGCCCAGCAACACCGGGAGGGGCGCAAGGTGCCGATCCTGGCGAAATCGAGCGACGGCGCGCACTGGAGCGAACCCGCGGTGCTCGATCCGGACCCGCACCTGCGCACCTGCGCCTCGCCGGTGCTGGAGCCCTGGGGGGAGGGCTGGGTGCTGTTGTGCGTGGAGGAGAAGGGGAGGTAGGCGGTGGGTCGGCGTGCCTGCTTCGCGCGGCCCCGACCCCTCATCGGGGGGGAGAGACGAACCACCTGTTCCGGATTTGGGCCGAGTGGACAGCGAGACGCCCACGCGCCCGTCCACGGGCCCGGTATCCGCGCTCATGAAGTGGGAGGGTGACGGTCAGGGTGGGCCCTGGCGAGCGGTGGGCGCTCGCGAAGGGGGAGGGTGACGGCCAGGGTGCCTCCCGGCGAGCGGTGGGCGCTCGCGAAGGGGGAGGGTGACGGCCAGTGTGGGCCCTGGCGAGCGGTGGGCGCTCGCGAAGGGGGAGGGTGACGGTCAGGGTGGGCCCTGGCGAGCGGTGGGCGCTCATGAAGCGGGAGGGTGACGGTCAGGGTGCCTCCCGGCGAGCGGTGGGCGCTCGCCAAGGGGGAGGGTGACGGTCAGGGTGGGTTCTGGCGAGCGGTGGGCGCTCGCGAAGCGGGAGGGTGACGGTCAGGGTGGGCCCTGGCGAGCGGTGGGCGCTCGCGAATGGGGAGGGTGACGGCCAGGGTGCCTCCCGGCGAGCGGTGGGCGCTCGCGAAGCGGGAGGGTGGCGGTCAGGGTGGGCCCTGGCGAGCGCCCCGCGCTCGCGAAGCGGGAGGGTGGGACCCGACCCGGTGGTGCCGAAGGTTTCACACCCAGAGCGCCGAGACCGGCACGGCGTAGAGGTCCTGGCCGAAGGGCAGCACCTCCGGCCCGGTGTAGATCACCGCGCCCGCCAGGAACCGCTCGGGCACCGCCTCCTGCAGCGTGCGCAGGCCGCCGAAATCGCGCCCGGTCACGGTGGCGGCGGCCTTGACCTCGATCCCGACGAGGCGGCCCGCGCGGTCCTCCAGCACGAGATCCACCTCGCGACCGCCGTGCACCCGGAAGTGGAAGGCAACCGGCCGGCCCGCGGACAGATCGCGCAGCCGCAGGATCTCGTTCACGACGAAGCTCTCGAACAGGGAGCCGCGAATGGTGCCCGCCGGCTCACCCCCGACGCCCAACAGGTGGGCCGCCAGGCCGCTGTCCACGAGGTGCAGCTTGGGGGCGCGGACGAGGCGCTTGCCCAGGTTGGCCGACCAGGCCGGCAGGAAGTGGATCAGGAACACCCCCTCCAGCAGCGCCAGGTAGCGGTGCAGCGTGGTCTGCGGGATGCCGCTGTCCCGGGACAGGTCCGCCACGTTCACGGTCTGCGCCGTCCGCGCGGCGCACAGCGCCAGCAGGCGGGGCAGGGCCGCCAGGTCCTCGATCCGCGACAACTCGCGCACCTCCCGCTGCAGCAGTGTGGTGAGGTAGGACTCGAACCAGCGGCGGCGACGCTCGGGTGAGGACCTGGCGAGTGCCTCGGGGAAGCCGCCCGCGATGAGGCTGGCCCAGAGGTCCCTGGGCGCCGGCTCCCGGGCCTCCGCGACCTCGCCCGCGAAGAGCCGATCCACCAGGTTCGACCTCCCCCCGCTGATCTCGCGCTGGCTCAGGGGCCAGAGGGTCAGCAGCTCCATGCGCCCGACCAGAGCCTCGGAGAGCTGGGGCACCGTGAGCAGCCGCGCCGAGCCCGTGAGCAAGAAACGCCCCGGACGCCGGTCGCGGTCGATCTCGGCCTTGAGGGTGAGCGCCAACGCGGGCACCCGCTGCACCTCGTCCAGCACGACAGGCTCCCGAAGCGCCGCCAGGAAGCCCGCCGGATCGGCGCTCGCCGCGGCCAGGACGTTGGCGTCGTCGAGGCTCAGGTACCGCCGCCCTGGCGCCCCGGCGGCCGGACGTACGCCGAGATCGCGCACGAGGGTGGTCTTGCCTACCTGGCGGGCCCCCTGGACGAAGACCGCCGGTGTGTCGGCGAGGGCCTCGAAGACCGCCCGCTGCAGCGTCCGCTCATACATGGGAATCCTCGCTCGTAGATGGTTGATTATCTACCGCGACGTGGTGGAAAATCAACCATACCATGGTGGATTTTCAGCCACCATCACAGCCCCCACAGCACGTCCCGCGCCCGGGCGCTCTCCACGGCCTGGGCCTTCCAGGCGCGCCATGCCGCGGCCTGCTCCGCGCTGACCTGCTGCTCCGGTAGAGGGTAGAGCGCCGCCGGGCCGCAGACGGCCACCGCGGGGCCGGTCATGCCGCGCATGATTTGGTCGAGCTGATCGCGCACGCCCACCTCACGGGCCTGGGCCATGGCCAGCACGCCGACGAAGCCGGCGTCGCGCAGCAGCCAGAGGTCGCGGCGCCAGTCCTCCGTGCTGAAGGTGGGGGGCAGATCCTCGCGGACGGCGTCGGTCCAGGCCTTCAGATCCACCACCAGCGGCAGGCTGTCGCCCAGCAGCTTGCCGTCACGGTCGAAGAATTCGAGGCGCTCGATGGGCACGGACTGGATGGGGCGGCCCAGGGCGATCTGGGCTGCCAGGGTGCGGGCGTGGGAGCCGCGCTCGCGCCACCAGGCCGAGGAGAGATCGAACACCGGGCCGGGGGCCAGGGGCGCGGACTCCAGGCAGGCGAATTCCGGCAGGGGGAAGCGCGGCAGGGGCCAGGGCAAGAGCTGGCGCGCCTGGATGTCGATCACCTCGAGTCCGGCGGCCAGGCCGAGCCAGGGCAGCCAGCGCCGCGGCATGCCCCGCACCGCCAGGGCCGCCAGGGCGCACAGGCCGAGCCAGGTCAGGGCCAGGAAGCGGACCGGGAAGTGCAGCGGCTCCAGGAAGCGGGCCAACACGAAGTTGAGGCCGTAGAAGGGCAGGAAAATGCGCTCCACGAGGGGGGGCAGGCGCAGCAGGCCCGTGCTCAGGTGCGAGCCCAGCGCGAACACCACGCCCACCAACGCGAGGGCGGCCCAGCCCCACCCCGCCCGCGGGCGGCGCCAGAGGCCGATGCCCGCCAGCACCAGCAGCGGCAGGCCCACCAGGCGCCCACCCAGGTAGGCGTTGTGGCCCTCGTCGCCCTTGTTCCACTGCCCGATCTGCCCGAAGAGCAGGTGCTCGGGCAGCAGCCGGGCGTCGGGAGGCTCGATGTCGAGGTTGGGCTGGTCGGCCTCCGGGCCCAGGATGGCTTCGGGCAGATCGTCGAGGCCGGCGTAGGCCTGCCGGAAGGCGAGGGTGGTCGGGACGAGCACCGCGGCGGCCAGCAACGCGACCGCGAGCAGGCGCGGCCATGCGCCCCGGCGCTCCCGATCCACCAGCGCCGTCAAGGAGACGAAGGCGGCGGAGAAAGCAAGGAAGAAGGCGTAGTAGAAACAGACGATCCCCGAGAGTCCCAGCAGGACGCCGGCCGGGAGCACGGCCCAGAAGCGGCGCGCGCGCAGGGCCCTGAGCAGGGCCCAGGCGCCCAGCGGCAGGAGCCACAGGTGCTGCAATTCGCCCACCCCCACGTGCAGGGTGAACAGGGCGAAGGAGCCGCTGGGCAGGAGCAGGCCCGTGAGGTGGGCCCCGACCCGGCGCTCCGACAGCTCCCAGCCGAGCAGGCTGGCGCAGTACCCCGTGAGCGCGAGGTTGAGGACGGCCAGCAGGTTGGCCACCACCACCAGGGGCACCCCGGGCAGGGCCACGGCCAGCAGGCCGTTCAGAGGCTCGATGGGCCAGAGGGCCAGGCCGGCGGGGAAGTTGAGCCGGTCGGTGTGGAAGGGCAGCACCCCCTGGGAGAGGCTCTCCCGCAGCCAGTCCAGGGTCCAGAGGTGCTTCATGGTGTCGCCCACGGCCGCGCCCAGCACGAGGCGACCAGGCTGCACCACCACGGGCCAGGTGAGCAGCACCGCCAGCAGCACGGCCTGGCCGAGGAGCCAGACGTGGGGACGCCGCTCGAGGGCGCGGCGCAGGGAGGCGCTCACGGCGCCGCACCGGCGGGCGCGATCCACCCCGCGTCATCGAGGGTGCTGGCGATGAGATCGGCCAGCACGCGGTGCCCTTGCACCGAGAGGTGACAGTCGTCGATGAAGAGATCCGGGGAAGGATCGGCGTGCAGCGCGCCCGCCCCGTCGAGCCACAGGCCGCCGGTCTCCTGGGCGACCTCGCGCAGCAACGCGCCGTAGGCGGCCATGGGGGCGGGATCCGGGTCGAGGCCCTCGGTCACCAGCAGCACCCCCGCGCCGCGGGCCTGGGCGGCATGCGTGATGGCGCTGAGGTTGGCGCGCGCATCCTCGGGAGGCACAGCCACGGTGCCGCGCCGACCGGTGGCGGCCAGCATGGCGTAGCGCAGCCCGGAGAGCGCCCGGGAGTGGCCCAGCAGCCCTGATACGCCGGCCACCCAGCCGCGGCGGCTCCGATATCGATCCCAGGCATCGCGCATGGTCAGGGTGGAGGGCTCCAGGTCGTTGTGCCCAAGGTACAACACCAGCAGGTCCGGATCGAGGCGCGCCAGGTCGGACTCCAGGTAGAGCCGGATGTGCAGGCTGTTCCAGCCGCCGACCCCCTGGTTGACCACCTCCCAGCCCCGGGAGGCCAGCCGTTCTCCGAGCCGCGCGGGCCAGAACAGGCCGAGGTCGTCCATCTGGAAGGCGCCGCCCGTGCTGGAGCCACCCAGCGCCACGATACGGCGCACCCCGGGTCTGCGGGGAGGGGGCTGCACCGGGAAGCCCTCGTCCGGGTAGGCGCGGTAGCGCCGCTCCTCGGTCAGCGCATAGAGCGCCTGTTGGGCCAGCGCCCAGCCCGCGGCGGCGTCCCAGTCATCGCCGAGGCTGGTCCAGCGCAGGCCCAGCTCGAGCTGGGCGGCCAGCAGGGCGCACAGCCCGAGGGAGAAGAGGCTGGTGCCGCGGGGGGCCCGGTGGTTCAGCCAGGCCAGGAGCGCGATTGGCGCGCCACCGGCGGCGAGGAGGAGGACCCCGGGGGCGTCGGGCGGCCAGCCGCCGAGCGCCAGGCCTCCGGCCAACAAGGCGAGGGCGCCGCCGAGGATGGAGAGAGCCAGCCGCAGGCCCCGGTGCCAGGCCAGGGCGGCCAGGGCGAGGGCGGCGCCGGCGGGCAGCAGCAGGGCGGGGACCACGAGGGCGACCGGCAGGTGCAGCAGGCGCAGGGACTGGGCGATGAGGCCGGGATCCTGGCGGCCGAGCAGAGGCCAGGCGAGCAGGGGCAGGCCCGCCAGCACCAGGCCGCGCCAGGTTGGCGCGCGCAGGCGGGCGATCCCGCGGGCGGTGGCGCCCGCCGGCAGGGGCGCGCCGAAGGCCATCGCGAGGCCCAGGAGCGCGGCGAGCAGGCCGCGGGGCCAGGGGCCGCGCAGGAAGGAGGGGCGGAACCAGTCGTCCGTCCGCGCGCTGAAGCGCATGGACAGGCGGAGGTTGCGCACCTGGATCCGCCGGAGCCCGCTGCCCAGGGAGGGCCCGCCCATGGGAAGCTGGCCGTGGCAGCGGACCTCCGGACCGTCATCCAGCCGGACGGTCAGGCTGCTACCGCCCAGGGAGCCCTCGAGGGCGAGATGAAAACGCTCGGGGGGGACGGGGATGTGGGCCTCGCAGTCCAGCCCCAGGACGCGCACCGCGCCACCGGCGGTGCGGTCCAGCACCACAGCCACGCCCTCGTCCAGGCGCGGCCGGGCGGTCGGCGCCACGGGATGCCGGGGGTCGGCGCTGGGGGCCTGAGGCCCGGCTCGCTGCGCCGGCGCCCCGAAACGCACCACCAGCACGCCGTCCTCGGGAACGCGGGCGTCGAACTCCAGGAGCCCGAGGTCCAACCCGTTCACCCCCCACCTCGCGCTGGCGAAGCCGGCCAGGTCCAGGGCCTCGGGGTCCGGTGGCAGCTCCCCCAGCAGCCCGGCCCACAGCACGGGCGCGGGGGGCTGGAGCAGCTCCCAGCCGGCCGGGACCTCCGGCGCCAGGTCCTGGGCGCAGCGCACCAGCCCCCACCCCAGGCAGGCGGCGGCGGCGGCCAGCAGCCAGCGGCCGATCACAGCGCCTCCGCCACGGCCCGCGCCAGGTCCGCGTGCCCCGCCGGGTTCAGGTGCAGGCGGTCGTTCGGGAAGAAGCCCTCCGCGGGCAGGCTGGGCTCGATCACCGGCACCTGGCCGCGACAGGCCCGCAGGGCCTCCACCCACTGCGCGGGCGGGCCCCGCATGGGGAACACCAGCACCACAGGCTCGGCCCCGGCGGCCCGCACTCTGGCGATCATGCGCCGGTAGGCCGCGGCGAAGGCCTCCACCGACACCCGCGGCGCGATCCCACGGACCTGTGGGCCGGAGCGCGCCCGCAGGTGGGCCAGGGCACGGTAGAGCTGCAGGGACGGGGCAGGCCGCCGGGCGGCGTCGGGGACCGGGGCCGGCTGGGCGTCGCGCACCAGGTAGGCCAGGATCACCCGACGGGGGCCGAGCGCCAGCACCTTCGGCAGCAGCCGTTCGCCCTGGAAGGTCGAGTACCCGGGCACGCCCGCGTTGAGCACCGGCTCGCCGGTGAGCTTCGCCAGCACCGCGGGCCAGGCCTGCTCCTCCTCGACTCCCCAGCCAAACGTGGTGGAGTCACCCAGGCAGGCCAGCCCGCCGCCCGCATACGGCCCGCCGCGGAACCCCTCGGCGTTGGTGCGCACCGTGAAGCTGCCGCCCTCCTCGGGGAAGGGCACCTCCCGCGGCGCCAGGCCCGGCCGCAGGGCCCAGACGGAGCCGATGTCCCCGGCGTACAGCCCCGGGTCGGGGTAGCCCACCAGGCGCAGGCCGCCCTCCAGCGAGGCGAGCAAGACCGCGGCCACCGCGATGGACAGGCCCAGGTTGCGGGCGAGCAGCAGCAGCCGCGAGCGGAGGGACGGGGGCGTGGACAGGACGATGCTCCGGGAGGGGAGCGAACAGCTATTTTGATGCCGCCCAACCCACCACCCGCGCGTACAGCTCGCGGTTGCGGGCGTCCATGGTCACGTCCGAGGGCTCGTCCACCTCCAGCACCTCGGGGTGGGGGCCCCAGAGCACCACCCGGCCCGCCCCGTAGGGCACGGCGATGACCGCGGCCAGGCCCTGGTGGGGGCCCGTGTCGTCGTAGCTGGCCAGCACCTCGGCGCCGGCGGGCGGCGCCTCGAAATAGGGCCCCCCGGCGTAGAAGAGCTGGCGCTGGAAGGGCGCAGCGGCGAAGCCCTCGTAGGCCTCGTGGCCGGCGAAGTCCAGGGTGGCGGGCGCCCAGGTGGGGTAGCTGGAGACCTCGGACACGGGGCCGCCGCACACACCCGGGTACAGATCGAGATCGTAGCCGCTCTCGTCGCCGAACTCCGCCCCCTCATAGGCCAGGGAGTCGCAGGCGAAGTAGGCCCCGGCGCAGATGCCCACGAAGGCGCCTCCGGCCGCCACGAACTCCTGGATGCGGGCCTTGCCCGCGGCGGAGATGTGGACGGTGTAGCCCGGGTAGGCGTAGCCCCCGCCGAAGAGCAGCGCGTCGAAGCCGTGCAGCAGGCCCGGGGTGTCGTTCAGATCGTCGCGGCCGATGCGCGTGGGCTCGTAGCCGGCGGCGAGCACCGCGGCCTCCATGGCGTCCAGTCCCGGGGCCCAGGCCGAGGCGAAGGGGCCCGCGGTGTCGTCGTAGATGGCCACCCGCGGGGGTGGGGCGGTGTCGGGAGTGTCTCCGGTGTCGCAGGGCGCGCAGGGCTCCCCGGTGTCCGTGGGGCAGGCGCGGCCGCTGTCCGCGGGGCAGGCGGGCTCGGGGCAGGGGGGCCTGCAGGCGGACAGGGCGAGCAGCAGCAGCAGGTGGTGCATGAGGACTCCGGGGGCCCGCCGAGCGATACCCTCATCGAGGCGCCTCCTGTATACTCCCGCCGACCCCCTGGAGGTGGCGCTTGGCTCGGTCCCTTCCCCTGCTCCTCACGGCGCTGGCCCTGACAGGCTGTGTCGCGACCCACCGCACCAGAACTGTCGGCAAAGGCAACATCGGCGCCGACTTCTCCCTCGGCGGCCCGCTGCAGACCAAGCTCGGCCCGCCCATCCCCATGCCCATGGCCTTCCTCGGCGCGCGCTACGGCCTCCGGGACGATCTGGACCTCTCCCTGCACGTCAACCTCACCGCCCCCATCATCCTGGGGACCGCGCTGGACGCCCAGACCGCCGTGCACTGGGCCCCGATCCAGCCCGGCCTGCGGGGCCAGGCGCCGGACCGCGGCTGGTCCGTGGCGGGCGCGGGCAGCGTGGACTGGGTCAGCGACTTCTCCAGCGGGTTCAGGGCCTTCCCGGCCATCAGCCTCACGGGCGCCTACCGCTGGCCCCGCGCGGCGCCCTACCTGGGGCTCACCACGGCGCTCAACTTCTACCGGCCCTTCGAGCGCAAGAACCCGCTCTCGCTCAACCCCTACGTGGGCGGCGAGTTCTTCCTCGGCAAGGGCTGGGGGTTGGACCTGGAGCTGCAGATACGGGAGGCGAGCACCAACCTGTGGGGCGAGAGCCTGCAGTGGGTGGTGCTGTCCCGCGACGAGGAGAAGGAGCGCACCTTCGGGGTGGTGTGCCCCATGATCGGCGTGACCAGGGACTTCACGAAGCAGGAGGTGGACTGATGCGCGCGCGGACCCTCCTCCCGATCCTGGCGCTGTCCGGCTGCATGAACCTGGACTCCTTCTTCTTCGAGCGCAACCAGGTGACCTCCCTGACGGACTACCACGACCTGCCGGTGTACCAGGGGGATTCCCCGCCCGACTGGATCGCCGCCGAAGCGGTGGAGCGCAGCCTGTACCTCGAGGTCCCCTCCGGCGACGTGCTGGCCTCCGACACGCCTCCCGAGAGCGGCGAGTACATCCACGCCGTGTTCCTGCCGGCGCCCACCACCTGCCCGGTGGAAGACTGCCCCCTCATCGGCCGCGACATCACCTTCCTCTACCAGCACGGCAATTCGGGCGACCTGTGGCGCTACTGGTACCGGGCGGTGAACCTCTGGAGCATGGGCGCCAACGTGCTGATCTACACCTGGCGCGGCTACGGGCTCTCCGGCTCCGAGCCCACCCGCGCCCACGTGCTGGAGGACGCGGATGGGGCCATGGCCTACCTGCTCACCCGCCCCGAGGTGGATCCGGAACGCGTGGTGGCCTACGGCTACTCCACCGGCGCCATCCCCTCCTCCTGGCTGGTGGGCCCCAGCGAGCACCGCGACGACTTCGCCGCGGTCATCTTCGAGAGCGGCCTGGACGCCATCGACAGCGTCATGTCCGAGGGCACCGCCACCGACTGGCCCACCGGGTTCTTCTTCGAGGACACCCTCTTCGACGGCCCCACCTTCCTGGAGGACGCCGACCCGGCGCTGCCCGTGCTGTTCGCCTGGGGCGGCCAGGACACCCGCGTCCTGCGCGAGCAGGTGCAGCGCTACCACGACGTCCTGCAGGGCTTCGACGACTACACCGAGCGCTTCGGCGAGACCGGCGACCCGGTGGATCGGTGGCTGGCCGAGTCCGGGCACCGCAACATCCCTGACCACGCCTTCGGCGCGGAGAACCACATCGCCGACTACTACGACGACGCGGCGAACCCTGGGCACTGCTGCGTGCACCCGCTCGAGTACGAAGACGCGGCGAACGCCGACTTCCTCGCAGAGGTCGGCGGCACCACGGGCGAGGAGATGGCCGAATCGTGGAGGGACTACCGGGCGCTCATCTCGGGCTGGTGCCGGGATCGGTTCCCGGAGTAGGCCGCTACCAGCAGCCGATCTCCACGTCGTCCACCCGGTGGTAGTTGGTCAAGCTGCCGGTGCTGGCGGTGAAGCCCATCAGCCAGTCGGCGGGGGCGGTGCCGGTGATGGTTGAGGTGAGGTAGAGCGTGCCGTCCAGCCAGACCTCCACGTCACCCTCGTCGTACCAGACCTCCACCGCGAACTCCCCGGCGTCCTCCAGGGTGGGGATGGAGGTGTCGGAGGCGATGTGGGCTTGGGTCGCGGCTTCCACCAGGGCCACGTGGTTGCCGTTGGGGTCGGTGGTGGAGTTGTAGTAGGTGTCGAACTCCACCACGTAGCCGTCGAGCCCCCGGTACCCGATTCCACCACCGGTACCGCCCACGAGGGTGGGGTCGGTCTCGCTCAGGAAGGCCAGAGCGAGGCCGTCCGCGCCGCTGCCGCCGCCGGTCTCGAAGGTGAAGGCGGCGTACCAGCGCTGTGACTCGAGCAGCTCGGCGAAGAACGTCGTGCCTTCGCGATAGCCCCCGATGCCCGTGAGCTCAAGGAAGCCGTCTGATGCGCTCATGTCCTGGTAGGCGTCCCCGTTGATGGACAGGAAGCTGGTGTCCGCGGCGGCGTCGAAGTCCTCCACGAACCAGGCCAGATCGTCGTCGCCATCGCAGTCGTCGTCCACGCCGTTGCACAGCTCGGTGGCGGCGGGGTTGATGGAGGCGTCGCCGTCGTCGCAGTCGGTGGCGTCGGCCACGTAGCCGCTGGGTTCGGCGCAGGCGCGGGTGGTGCTGGCGGCGTCGCCGTAGCCGTCGGCGTCCGTGTCGGCGTACCAGGTGAGGGCGTCGGCCGAGTCGGGCTCGTCGACCACCCCGTCGCAGTCGTTGTCGGCGCCGTCGCAGACCTCGGTGGCGGCGGGGTTGATGGCGGCGTCGCCGTCGTCGCAGTCGGTGGCTTCGGCCACGTAGCCGAGGGGCTGGTCGCAGCCCGGCGCCGTGCTGCCGACCGCGCCGTAGCCGTCGGCGTCCGTGTCGGCGTACCAGGTGAGGGCGTCGGCCGCGTCGGGCTCGTCCACGGTGAGATCGCAGTCGTCGTCCACGCCGTCGCAGACCTCGGTGGCGGCGGGGTTGACCGCTGCGTCTTCGTCGTCGCAGTCGAGGTAGTTGTCGGCCCAGCCGGAGGGCTGGGTGCAGGCCTCGCGGGCGGTCTCGAGGTCGCCGTAGCCGTCGTCATCGGCGTCGGCCCACCAGGTGAGGGCGTCCCTGGCGTTCTCGTCGTACACATCGTCGCAGTCGTCGTCGATGCCGTTGCAGACCTCGGCGGCGGCGGGGTTCACCGCGGCGTTCGTGTCGTCGCAGTCGGAGGCGTCGGCGAGGTAGCCGGAGGGCTGCTCGCAGGCCTGGGCCGCGGCCCCCGGGTCGCCGAATCCATCGCCGTCCGCGTCGGCGTACCAGGTGGCGGCGTCCACGGGCTCGTCGTCCAACGCGCCCGAACAGTCGTTGTCCACGCCGTCGCAGATCTCCGCGGCGGCGGGGTGGATGGCGGGATCCCCATCGTCGCAGTCGGCGTCGTTGTTCACGAAGCCGCTCGGGGGCTCGCAGGCCACCTGCACGCTGTCGGGGTCGCCGTAGCCGTCGCCGTCGGAATCGGCGTAGTAGGGGGTGCCGGCGCCCTCGTCCACCTCGCCGTCGCAGTCGTTGTCGACGCCATCGCAGATCTCCTCGGGGCCGGGAACGCAATCCACGGGCCCGGTGTCGTCGATCCCCGTGTCGTCGGAGGGTTTCTCGGCGGGGGGGCAGCCGAGGGAGAGCAGGGCGAGCAGTAGGGGGAGGGTGCGCATGGAAGCTCCTTTCCAATCGCAGCCCGCCTAACGCACGCCCCAGCCCTGTACCCGCCCCAGCAGGCTCGAAGCCGACCCCCCGGGCCCCTCGCAGGCCACCGCCGCCTCAAGCGCCGCGCGGCCCTCGGCGTGGCGCCCAACCTGGACCAGCAACCAACCGAGGTTGGCGCGGGTGGCGCAGGCGTCGGGATCGAGGGCCAGGGCGCGGCGAAAGGAATCGACCGCCTCCTGCAGGCAGGGGCCGCGCTCGGGGCGACAGTCGGCCTGGAAGTGGTGGTAGGCGAGGACTCCCAGCCGGTTCCAGCGACCCGGATCGTCCCCGGCGGCGCGGGCCTCGCCCTGGGCGGCCAGCCAGCGCTCCCGGCCCTCGCGCTCCGGATCGGCGTCGTAGCGCCAGCTCCCCTGCTCTTGATGCGCCTCCAGCCAGCGCTCCACGCGCTCGGTCTCGGCCGCCTCGGCGGGCAAGGCCGCGATGCCGGCGGCCACCCGGGCGTCGATCTGCGCGGGCGCGAGCGCTCCTTCGCCCGGCCAGACCTCGGCCAGGACCAGCTCCGCCAGCCCGCCGGCCAGGGCCCAGTGGGCCTCCAGGGTGGGGTGGCAGTGGTCGAAGATCTGTGGGTAGTCGAGGAGGCCGTCGGGGCTGCGGGCGCGGAGCACCCCCTCACCGTCGAAGAGGTGGACCCCGGGCGCCTGGGCCAGGCGGCGCACCTCGGCGTTGATGAAGGGCTTGACCCGGTTGGGGAACTCGTCCAGCAGGATGGCCTGGCCCAGCTCGACCCGGGCCAGCTCCGGCAGGCCCGCGTCGCGCAGCAGCATGCCCCAACCATGGTGGCAGGTGGCGGTGGGCCAGGCGCGGCAGGCCTCGGTGGCTCCGGCGGCCAGGCGCGCGCCCAGGGCCACATCACCGCGCTCGGCACCCTCAGCCTCGGCACGAGCGGCCCTCAGGGCCAGCCGGACATCCTGCGGGGTGGGGTCGTCCTCGCCCTCCACCGGGATCCAGCCGGGCTCCATGACCTCGTTGGCCGCCACGGTGGACAGCACCACGGGCACGCCGGCCGCGCGGGCTTCCTCGATGAGGCGGCCGATGTTGTGGTGGAAGGCCTCGCGGGCCCAGGCGCGGTCGGAGGCGCCCATGCGGGCCCGCCGCGCCCAGGGCAGGGCCTCGTCGTCGGTGTAGGTGGTCTGGCCCCAGCGCCCGGCTTCGGCGTCGCCGGCCATGAGGTCCCGCAGCAAGAGGTAGGAGCGCACATGCGACAGCAGCAGGTTGGCCCGCAGGCTGGCCACGAACAGGCGGTGGGCCCGGGCCGGCAGGTACTGGCGCCAGTCGAACCACTCCAGCAGCTCGTTGTTGCCCGAGTAGACCACGAGCAGATCGGGCTCGAGGCGGGCCAGGACCTCCTTGCCCATGGCCAGCACCTGCTGGCTGGAGGCGGCGATGGCCCCGCCGTTGACCACCTGGACCTCCGTGCCGGGCAGGGCCTCCGACAGCAGCCCCTCCAGGCGCCCGGCGAAGCTGCCGTTGCGCGTGAAGCCGTAGCCGTGGGCCGCGGAGCCGCCGAGCACGAAGATGCGCTTCACTCCCGTGCCTTTCGCCATCGTGAACGGCCGCGGGTGCCCGGAGAAGGCGGGCCCGGCCACCAGCTCGGGCCGGCCGTCCAGGGCCAGGCCGGGGAACAGGGTGCCGGTCATGTCCGCGTGCTCGCGGCACCAGGAGACCGTGCGATCCGGGTGGCCCTCGAAGCCCGCGAGCCGCAGGCCCAGCTCCAGCGCGGCGCCCGCCAGCGCGAGCGGGAGCAGCGAGAACAGCAGCCGGCGGGGCCAACGGAGCGGGGGGCGAGAGGGCACGGAGACCTTCGGCGGGGGAAGCGGGAAGGATAGCACCGCGGGCTCGCCGGCGGAGACCGCTTCGGTGTGCTGAGCCTGCCCAGACCCGCCCTCACCGGCGTCGAGGATCTCGCGCTGTCCCGCCATCGCCGCAGCTTCGTCCTCCTTTCGACCCCACCGTCCGACCCAGGTCCCATCGACCTCTGGCACCTGTGGTTGCCGGGCTGATCTCCCGCGGAGGCATCGGCCGCCCCAAGAGCCCACCGTACACCTCCTCCTCCCCCTGATCCGCCTCCCCGGTGGCACGCGATCGGCCGAATGGCTAGTCTGCACATCCAGCAGAAGACCGCCGCAGGATGAGGTGCCGAGGATGACCCAGATGGACCCGAAGGAGCTGCAGGCGAAGATCGATGAGCAGCGCGCAGCGGTGGCCCAGGCCCAGCGCGATGCAGAGGCCGCGGGAGAGGCCCTGGCCGAGGCGGAGCAGGAGCTCGAGCAGGCCCTCGCCGCGCTCGAGGCGGCCCGCAACGAGCTGAGCCAGGCCGAGGCCCAGGCCGAGCGCGCCCAGGCCGAGCTGGCCAAGACCCAGGCCGAGCGCGACCGCCTCGCCGCCGAGCTCGAGACGGTGGACGCCGAGGCCGCCGACCTCCCCGACCTCGCCGCCATGGAGGCCGACCTCGCGAAGCTGCAGGCGCAGCGGGAGCAGCTGCAGGCCGAGAGCGCCGAGAACGAAGCCCAGCAGCAAGAGGTGCAGGCCGAGATCGCCGCCATCGAGGCCCAGCTCGCGCGCATCGCCGCCGAGCGGGAGCAGATGGAGGCCGAGATCGCGCGCATCGAAGCCGAGCTGGCTGCGCTCCCCGGCGAGGACGGCTGATCGGGTGGGCGCCCTCGCCGCCCGCCGGCTCGCCGCCATCGCCCCGGGGCACCCCGCGCTCGGGTTGATCGAGGCGGGCCTGACGGGGATCCCCTTCTCCGAGATCCCCGGGCTGGAAGCCGGCATCGAGGGGCTGGCGGGCGCGCTGGCCCAGGGCGTGTCCGCCGCCGGACGCAGCGGACATTCGGCCCTTGCGGTCGCCGAGCTCATGGATGGCGGCGAGGTGCTGCGGGCCGTGGCCGCCAGCTTCCGCATGGCCCTGACCCTGTTCGCCGACCACGGCGCGTGGGCCGTGGGCCTGGAAGATCTCGAGGCCGACCAGCGCGACGACGCGGCCATGCGCCTGGCGCTGCTCTCCCTCCTGGCCTGGCGTTCGTTCCCCGGCACGCCCGCCGCCCGCGCCCAGGCCCTGCTGCGCCACGCCGCGGGTCGCGCCCTGCTGGGCTGGATCGCGGCCATCGACCTCGCCCTGGCCTTCGGGATGGAGGACGAGCCCCTCGACAGCGAGCTGCTCCCGGCCGTGCTCGGGCCCCACGCCGAGGAGGCCTTCGAGGCCCTGGCGCCCGCCGTCCCCGCGACCGAGCTCACCGGGGCCCAGGGCGTGCTCGCCGCGCTCACCGCTCCGCTGTCTGCCCTGGTCGAGGCCTGCAACGCCCGCATCGCGCCCATCGCCGAGTCCCTGGCCATGGCCCTGCCCGAGCTGGATGAGCACACCTCGGAGGCCATGGCCGCGGAGGTGGAGGCCACCCCGGCCTACCTGGTGCTCGCCGCCCGCCTGCTGGTGGAGGCGGGCTGCGTGGATGCGGCACAGGCCGGTGGTCCGGCGCTGGCTCCTGCGCCGGCCAGGGCGCCCGCACCGCCGGCGCCCTCCGCGCCGGAGAAGCCCGATCTCGAAGAGGACACCGCCCCGGAGCTGGACCTGGCGGGCCCGCTGCGCGCGGCCCTCGCGGACGGTCAGGAGGCGCTGGCCAGGCTGGCCCGCGCGGCCGCCGCCCCCCA
>JBDRKM010000241.1:0-2602 GCA_043814015.1 Pseudomonadota bacterium | reverse complement strand
ACCACCCCGCGGCGCCAACCCCGCGTGGAGCCGCGAAAATCGGCGTTTGCTCGTCAGGAGGTTCACGCTGGGCGGCCCTCGCGGGCCCTGGCGGTAGGTTCACGCAGGGCCTGATCGCAACCTGGTAGGTTCAGGGGGGGGGCTGCCCGCGGCGTCAGGTCCCCGACCGCCTGGGAGGGCAGCCGATCAGCCGGCCTGCGAACGCTTCAGCATTTCTGAGAGGCGGGCCGGACCTCCTGACTGTCCGCCTCTCGGCCAGACGGGCCATCAGACAGCGTCCCGTCATCCCGATGACCGGCTCTGGCTGATAGGAGCATGGCATGAATCTCCTCGCTCCCGCCGCCGACATCCCAAGCGCTGCCGCTCCCGCACCGGCCTCTGCCGCCAGCGTGATTGGCCAACCAGTGGAGTCATGATGCCTTCCCAGCCCCCGGCCGGAGCGCCGGCAGCCCTCACCTTCCCCCTCCTCGTGCAGGGCATCGCCGACCTCGACCGCCGCGCCCTCCTGGCCGCCGGCCGGGCGAACCACCGCATCCTCACCCTGCGCAACTGGTTGATCGGTGCCTGGATCGTCGAGTACGAGCTGCGCGGTGAGGAGCGGGCGGCCTATGGGGAGCGGCTCTTCGAGCAGCTCGCCGCCGCCCTGAAGCAGGCGGGCCGCCGCGGGCTGTCCACCCGCAACCTCCACAACTGCCGCCGTGTGACCCTGGCCTGGCCGGAGCTGGACGCGCTCTCCCTGGCCCGCAGCGTCTTCCCGCCTCCTGCCCTCTCCACCCCCTTGGAGGCGGAGAGCCTGGCGGCGGCGGAGGCCCCCCTCCAGATTGTGCAGGCGCCTGCACAATCCGGCGAGATGGTCTTCACCGCCCTTCGCCAGCGGGAAACCGCCGACCTGCCCTGGCACGACGCGCCCTGGCTGCAGCGCCTCTTCTCCGAATTGACCTTCACCCACCTGGTGGAGCTTGCCCGCATCGACGACCCACTGGAGCGCGCCTTCTACGAGCTGCACTGCCTCAAGGAGGGTTGGGGCACCCGCGAGCTGATCCGGCAGCGGAACACCATGCTCTACCAGCGGGTCGGTCTCTCCACCCACCGCGACGAGGTGCTGGTCCTGGCCCGCCAGGGCCGACTGGACGAACGGCCCGAGGGTCTGCTCCGCGATCCGTACGTGTTGGAGTTCCTGGGCCTACCCGAGGCGCCCGGGCTCAGGGAGAGCACGCTGGAACAGGCGCTGATCGACCACCTGCAGCGCTTCCTCCTGGAGCTGGGCCGCGATTTCTGCTTCGTGGACCGCCAGTTCCGCATCACGGTGGGCAACCGCCACCACTACCTGGACCTCCTCTTCTTCCACCGCCGCCTGCGCTGCTTGGTGGCCGTGGACCTCAAGGTGGGCGAGTTCGTCCCGGACCACGCCGGCCAGATGGGCTTCTACCTCAACTACCTGCGCGAGAACGTGGCCCTGCCCGAGGAGGGGCCGCCCATCGGGCTCCTGCTCTGCACGGGCAAGGACGAAGAGGTGGTGCACTACGCCACCGCCGACGACGAGGCGCTGTTCGTCTCGCGCTACAAGCTGGCCCTGCCCACGGAGGCCCAGCTCCGCCAGTGGCTGCACGAGGCCCGGTCCCTGACTGAACGGCGCCTGCGGGAGGAAGATGGCGATGCCCGCTAAGCCATCCCATGCACCATGAGCCCAGCCCTCTCACCGATCGCGCGCGGCTTCGTCAAGGAGCGACGGTGCTGCCTCGCGCCACCCTCTCCACCTTCACCCCACACCACCCCCGGTTTCGCCCCCGCCTCCCCCCAGGCGGGCCAGGGGGTAGCTGGTGAGTATCATCGTCGCTGCCGTTCCAGCGGTAGCGGATGATCGCGCGTCCGTCGGGAAAAAGCGCCACGTGATCGAGGATCTCTAGGAGAGCCTTGCGCTGTTCGAACACGGATCGCGCCTGCCACGCCGCCTTGATTCGCTCGCAGAAGGCCCCGATGTCCACGGTCTCGGGGTCAGGGGGATGCCGCACATTAGGCCTCCAGCCAGAGTATGCTTCGCGCCACGTTTATCGTCAAGCCAGGCAGCGCCCCCACCCTGCGCAGGGCCTCTCGAGGCGCTCCGCAGAGGCTGACGACGGCGCGTTTCACCCGCGCAGAGCGGCGCAGGCCCCCGAGGAAGCCGGCGCTCGTCCAGATGGGGACCGATCCGGCCGCGAGCGCGCTCCCGACGGCCACGAGTGCACTCCCGAAGGCCGTCTTCGCCCACACCTCTCCCTCGCGCTCGTTCAGGCTGCGGTTGCGGGGTGCTCTGGGGTCAAGGGATGGCGTGCAAGGCGCCTCCTTTTCACGGGCTGAGGTGTCGAAACGTCGAACACCTGGTCGACCGATCTTCGTCACTTCGACACCCCCCGCCGACGAGGCGGTAGCCGCTACCCCTCCAGCACGGCGCGCGCGAAAGCCGGCGCCACGGCCTTGGGGAGCACGGGCCCGCAGCAGTCGAAGACGATGCCGTCCAGCGGCATGGCCGAGAGGAGCGGAAACAGCTCCGCGCCGCGCAGGACCCGGACCTCGGCGCCCGCGCCCAGGGCGGCGCCGTGGCGCGCGAGGTAGGCGTCGAGGC
>JBDRKM010000240.1:0-7515 GCA_043814015.1 Pseudomonadota bacterium | reverse complement strand
GGGCATCCCTCCCCCGCACCGCTGACGCTCCCCCTCCCCCGCGCCCTATTGGCGCGCGCGCCTGCGGCGCGTGATCTACTAACGACGAATTTGCGCGTGGAACGCGCAAAATCGTCGTTAGTAGATCAGGAACGCGTCGAGCTCATCGAGGCGCAGGTCTGGTGCGGCCGCGAGGTGCAGCCAGTACTCCCAGCCCTCCACCACCAGCAGGAGGGTCGGATCGAGGGCCGGGCCCACGCAGGTCTCCAGGTGGCGGTGCATCCCGCCTCGGGTGAGCTCGCGGCCACACTTCACGCAGGTTCCTCGGCTCTGCTTCGCCATCTCGGCCTCCGGGGGATGGGGGTGGGTTCTAATGCGTCGAGGGGGGTGCCCCAGTCGGGCTCGCACGTCGGGGGGGCTCACTCGCCCGGCGCGGGCCACAGGTAGACCCGGCCGGTCTCGCTGCCGTAGCCGTAGGCGCCGAACAGCATGTCGTCGTAGCCGTCGCCGTCCACGTCGCCGGCGCCCGAGGTCGCGAAGCCGGCGTAGTGGCCGGCGTCGTCGCCCAGGAAGGCGTAGTCGTACTCCGCGGCGCCCATGTCCAGGCTGGCGCCGGCCGTGCGCAGGGTGGCGCCGAAGATCAGGTAGGTCAGGCCCGCGTCGCTGCCCTCGGTGTCGTTGCCCGGGGCGCCCACGAGGATGTCGCCGAGGTTGTCGCCGTCCACGTCGCCCGCGTCGGCCACGGAGCGGCCCGTGGTGTCGCCCGCGGCGGCGCCGACGATGATGACGTCCGCGCCCGAGAGCGACATGGAGCCGGAGCTGCCCAGGCTGGCGCCGAGCACGACGTAGGCCTTGCCGGCGTCGGCGCCGGCGGCGTCGTTCTCCGGGGCGCCGATCAGCAGATCGTCGTAGCCGTCGCCGTCCACGTCGCCCGCGCTGGAGACGGCGTCGCCGGCGTAGTCCCGGGCGGCCTCGCCGGTGAAGCCGTGGTAGGCCGCGCCCAGGCTGCTGCTGCCGCCGGAGCTGGAGAGGTCGGCCGCCCTCACCAGGTAGGCCCGGCCCGCGTTGGTGCCGCCGTCGTCGTCGCCCTCGGCGCCGATGAGCAGGTCGTCGTAGCCGTCGCCGTCCACGTCGCCGGCCGTGGACACGGCGCAGCCGGCGAAGTCGTTGAGGCTCTCGCCCAGGAATTCGTCGTGGGCGTTGCCCAGGGGCTCGGAGCTGCCGTAGCCGGAGAGGTCGGCGGCCATGACCAGGTAGACCTTGCCCGCGTTGCCGGACACCTCGTCGTTGTACAGGGCCCCGACGAGCAGATCGGGCGCGCCGTCGCCGTCCACGTCGCCTGCGGCGGAGACGGCGTAGCCGGCGTAGTCGTAGGCGCTCTCGCCCATCAGCTCGCAGGTGGCGTGGTTCAGGCCGAGGGCGCTGGAGGTGAGGTCCGCACCGGCCACCAGGTAGGCGGCGCCGGCGTCCACGCCGCTGTCGTCGTTGCCGTAGGCGCCGATGAGGAGGTCGTCCAGGGCGTCACCGTCCGTGTCGCCCGCGCCCGAGAGGGAGAAGCCGGCGAAGTCGCCGGCGGCCTCGCCTGTGAGCGCGAAGTCGGCGGAGGCGAGGCTGGTGTCGCCGAGGGTGAGGCTGGCGCCCAGCGCCACGTAGGCCCTGCCCGTGTCGCTGCTCGTGCCGGGCGCGCCCACGAGCACGTCGCCGAGGCCGTCGCCGTCCACGTCCCCGGCGGGGGAGACGGCGTAGCCGGCCTGGTCGGAGGCGGACACGCCGCTGAAGCGGTAGGGGGTGTCGTGCAGGTCGGGCTCGGGGGCGTGCGCCACGATGGTGGGCCAGGTGACGAGGTAGGTCTTGCCGGCGTTGCTGGCGCCCTCGTCGTTGTACAGGGCGCCGATCAGGATGTCGTCTAGGCCGTCGCCGTCCACGTCTCCGGCTGATGCCACCGAGTAGCCCGCGTAGTCGCTAGCGGCTTCGCCCGCGAAGGCACACCAGTCACCGAACTCCACCTCTCCGCTCGCGGGCAGCCAGGCGTTCAGGAAGAGGTAGACCTTGCCGGCTGCCGAGGCCGCGTCATCGTTGTGGAACGCGGAGATCAGGAAATCTGCGTAGCCGTCTCCGTCCACGTCACGGGCGGGGGCCACGGAGAAGCCCGCGTAGTCACCCGCGCTCGCTCCCACGAATGTGTAGTCGGCGTCTGCCAGGTAGGAGGTGGTGCCGCTGGGGGGCAGGTTGGTGGCGAGCACGACGTAGGCCTTGCCGGCGTAGCTGCCACCGTCGTCGTTGTAGGGTGCGCCGATCAAGATGTCATCCAGACCGTCCTTGTCTACATCACCAGCGGATGCCACCGAGTAGCCCGCGTAGTCCGACACCGCTTCGCCCACGAACGCACCATCGGCGGTCGAGAGATCGATCATGTGGGTGCTCAACAGCCTGTCGCCGAGGATCAGGTAGGCCTTGCCAGCCTGGCTACCCCCATCGGAGTTTCCGCGGGCGCCAATGAGGACGTCAGCGAGCCCGTCCCCGTCCACGTCCCCGGCGTTTGCCACCGGGAAACCGGCGTAGTCGCCAGCGTTCTCGCCCACGAAAGCGTAGTCGGCGCTGGACAGGTCGATGGCGCCGGTGCTGCCCAGGCTGCTGCCGAGGATGAGGTAGGCCGTGCCGGCGGCCTCGCCGCCATCGTCGTTGAAGGGAGCGCCGATGAGGAAGTCGTCGAGGCCATCGCCGTCTACGTCGCCCGCTGTGGCCACCGACCAGCCTGCGTAGTCGCTAGCGTTTTCACCGACGAAGGCGTAGTCGGCGGCGGACAGGTCGATGGTGGTGGTGGAGCCCAGGCTGCTGCCCAGCACCAGGTAGGCCTTGCCGGCGTAGCTGCCGCCGTCGTCATTGTAGGGCGCGCCGATCAGGATGTCGTCCAGGCCGTCGCCGTCCACGTCGCCAGCGGAGGCCACGGAGCAGCCCGCATTGTCGGAGGCGACTTCGCCCACGAAGACGTAGTCGGCGGTGGACAGGTCGAGGGTCTGGGTGCTGCCCAGGCTGCTGCCCAGCACCAGGTAGGCTTTGCCGGCGTCGGTGCCGCCATCGTCGCTGCCCCCAGCGCCGATGAGGATGTCGTCGAGCCCGTCGCCGTCCACGTCTCCGGCCGAGGACACCGAATATCCGGAGACATCGCTCATGTTCTCCCCCACGAACCCCCAGTCCGCATCCCCGAGGCGCAGGGTCACGCCCTGCCACAGCTCGTCCAGGCCGCTGCTGACCGTGGCCGAGGCGCTGCCGGAGGGGCCGTCCACGCTGCCGTCGTTGGGCGTCACCGTGCAGGTCCACAGGTCGCCGGCGGTGGTGTCGGCCGCGGCGATGGTGTCGCCCGCCAGCGTGGTGGTGCTGGTGCTCCCGCTCCAGGCGGCGCCGCCCACGGCCCAGCTCACGGTGTAGGTGAGGGTGTCGCCGTCGGCGTCGGTGGCGGCGCCCGTGACCGCGCACACCAGGTCGTCTTCGTCGGTGGGATCCGCGGGGTTGATGGCGACGGTGGGTGCCGTGGGCGCGCTGTTCTGCACGGTGAGCGTGGCGGAGGAGACGGCGGTGCCCGAGGTGGTGCCGTCGGAGGGGGTGACGGTGACCAGGACGGTCTCGCCCTTGTCGAACCAGGTGGCGCCCGAGAGCGTGCTGGAGGTGGCGCTCACCACGCTGCCGGCCACGGTCCAGGTGTAGCTCAGGGTCACGCTGTCGCCGTCCGGATCGCTGGCGGAGACCACGGCGGTGGCGGTGCTGTCGGTGTACAGGGTGCTGGGGCTGATGCTCACGCTGGCCACCACCGGCGGGCTGTTGCCCACGGTGACGCTGGCGGAGCGCGCGGTGCCCGCGGTGGTGCCGTCGTGGGGGGTGATGGTGCAGCGCACCGAATCGCCCGAGGAGAAGCCGCTGGTGAGGGTGGCGCCGGAGCCGGCGGCCGTGCCCCCGACGGTCCAGGCGTAGGTGCTGGCGTCCGCGTCGCCGTCCGCGTCGCTGTAGCCGGTGTAGCTGCAGGTCAGGGTGTCGCCGGCCACGGGGCTGGCGGGGCTGATGGACACGGCGCTGATGCTGGGCGCGGTGTTGGACACGGTGATGATGTTGGACACGACGGGGCTGCCGGCGTCCGTGCCGTCGCTGGGGGTCACGGTGCAGGAGACGTCCTCGTCGCGGTCGAAGTACGCGCAGGGCAGGGTGGCGGTGGTGACGCCGGGGTCGACGCCGTCCACGTCCCAGGCGTAGGCGAAGGTGACGCTGTCGCCGTCGAGATCCGCCCAGGTGCCCACGGTGCAGGAGAAGGTGTCGCCCTCGTAGATGGGGCTCGGGGAGAGGGTGACGTCGTCCAACACGGGCGGGGTGTTGGAGATCACCAGGCTGTCGGAGACGGGGGTGCCCGAGGTGCTGCCGTCGGAGGGGGTCACGGTGCAGGTGACGGTGTCGCCGCGGGAGAAGCCCGTGGCCAGGGTGGCGCCGGTGCCCGCGGCCACGCCGCCGATGGTCCAGGCGAGGGTGGAGTGGTCGGGATCGCCGTCCGGGTCGGAGAAGCCCGCGTACGCGCAGGTGAGCAGGTCGCCGGCGAAGGCCGGGTCGGGGCTGATGGTGACGCTGGTGATGCTGGGGGCCGCGCCCTCCACCCGCACGGAGGCGGCGTCGCTGCCGGTGCCACCGTCCGCATCGGTGGCGGTGGCGGTGCAGGTGATGGTGTCGCCGGTGGTGGCGGTGGCGGTGGTGAGGGTGAGGCTGGCGCCGGTGCCCAGGCTGGTGCTGCCGTTGCGCCAGGCGTAGCTCAGGGTCGGGCTGCCGCCGTCCGCGTCCGAGGCGGTGGCGCTGCAGGTGAGCGTGCTGGCGGTGGTGATGCCCGTGGAGGGGCTGATGCTGACGGCGGTGATGACGGGCGCCGTGTTCTGCACCGTGACGGAGGCGCTGCCCGTGCCGCTGCCGCCGTGACCGTCGCTGGCCGTGACCGTGCAGGCGATGCTGTCGCCCGGGGAGCAGGTGCTGGGGGTGAGGGTCAGCGTGGTGCCGCTGCCGAGGCTCGTGCTCGTGGTGGCGTCGGTCCAGGCGTAGCTCAGGGTGGTGGCGTCGCCGTCCGGGTCGCTGGCGCCGGCGCTGCAGGTCAGGGCGCTGGAGGTGACCACGCCGCTGGAGGGGCTGATGCCGACGCTGGAGACCACCGGGTCGGCGTTGCTCACGCTGACGGAGGCGCTGTCGCTGTCGGTGCCGCCGTGCCCGTCGTCGGCAGTGGCCGTGCAGGTGATGCTGTCGCCGCTGGTGGCGATGGCGGGGGTGAGGGTGAGGCTGGCGCCGGTGCCCAGCGAGGTGCTGGTGGCGGTGTTCTGCCAGGCGTAGGTGATGGCGATGCTGTCGCCGTCCGCATCCGTGGCCGTGGCGCTGCAGGTGAGGGTGGAGCTGCTGGTGACGCCGGTGCTCGGGGTGATGCTGGGGGTGGCGATGAGCGGGGCGGCGTTGCTGATGGTGATGGTGGCCTCGCCCGGGGCGCCGTCGCCGTGGTCGTCGCTGGGCGTGACCACCACGCGGTAGGCGAGGCCGCGGGTGGTGGCGCTGGCCGGGAAGAGGGCCGAGGTGCTGGCGGAGGACAAGGCGCCCGCCTCGTACCAGGCGTAACGGTAGGTGACCGTGCCGCTGGCGTCGGGATCGACGCTGCCCGAGGCGCTGGCCACCAGGTCGTCGGCGGAGGTGGCCGGATCGGGGCTGATGGTGACGGTGGGGGCGGTGGGCAGGGCGTTGACCGTGAAGCTGCGCCGCGCCGTGGCGTAGAAGCCGTCGGTGTCCGTGACCGTGAGGGTCAGGGTGTGGGCGCCGGCGGACAGGCCGGCGTAGCCGAGCTCGGCCAGGCCCGAGCTGTCGGCGCCCTCGGTGGAGAAGACGCCGTCCACATCCGAGGCCCAGGAGAGCGTGAGGTCGGAGGGGCGGTCCTCACCGTCGGAGACCAGGGCCGAGAAGGTGATGGACTCGCCCTCGTCGTAGACATCGCCGCTCGTGGGGGCGCTGAGGGTGACGCTCGGGGGGGTGCCCACGGTGTAGTAGATGGAGTCGGTGCAGGTGGCGCCCACCTCGTCTTCTACCCGCAGGGAGATGACGTGGGTGGCCACGGAGAGGGAGGACCAGGGGAAGCCCACGGAGCCGTCGCTGTCCGGGCTGCTCTGGCCGAGCGTGCCGTCCTTGTCGCTGCTCCAGGTGACCTGCAGCCAGTCGGCGGGGACGTCCGGGTCGGAGACCAGGGCTTCGAAGGTGACCAGGGCGCCTTCGGCGCCCGCGCCGCCGCTCTCGGGGGCGGTGATGGCGCAGGAGGGCGCGCTGTTGGCGGGCCCCACCTCGACGATGACGCTGTCGGTGCCGGTCTTGCCGGTGGTGTCCTGGGCGTGCAGCGTGATGGCGTGCTCGCCCTGCGCCAGGTAGCCGGTGCCGCGCACCTCGCCGGAAGAGTCGGGCACGGAGGTGACCGCGAGCTGGCCGTCGAGGCTGCTCTCCCACCAGGCCGTCAGCGCGTCGGGCGCATCCTCGGTGTCGCTGACCAGGCCCTCGAAGGTGACGAGCTGATCGGCGTAGTAGACCCCGGTGGAGAGCGGGGAGAGGATGGAGGCCGAGGGCGCGTCCGTGGGGTTGACCACGAGGGTGACCACGGCCGCCCCCGCCGCGCCCTTGGGATCCACCACCTCCAGGCTGACGGAGGTGTCGTCCAGGCCCACCTGGGCCTCGCAGGAGGTCATGCCGTCGGAGTTGGGCGCGCTCGCCGAGCAGACCTTCTCGCCCCCGAGGTACCAGGACGCCAGCAGCGAGGAGGTCTGGTGGTCGGGATCGCTGATGACGCCCCAGAAGGTGACGGTCTCGCCCTCGTCCACCGCATCGCCGTCCTCGTGGGAGGTGATGGTGGCCTCGGGCTTGGCGTTCACCGCGCTGACGTTCTGATCGGGGCAGCCGGTGAGCAGGGCGGCGAGGGCCGCCAGGGGGAAGGTGCGGGTCATGGATTTCGCCTCTCCGTGAGAGGGGAATGGTAGCACGGTGCTGCTGGGGTGGCGGGGGGGTCCGGGGGCCGGGGCGGGTCGTCGGACGGATGGGGGGTACGGGCAACGGGCTGCGGCCATTCCGGGACAGGACCGGCACGGATCTTCGCGAGGACTCCTGTGATCCGCATGGCGGCCCGTACTCGCCGCTCGGGTCGCAGAGAGCCGAGTACCGACCGCATGGTGGCCCGAGTCGGGGGTGAGGGACCCAGGCTCTGCGCATCGCTTGGCACATCGGCGCCACGATCTGGGACAGGTGGGGCGTTAGCTGGTCCCCTGTGGCCTTGGCGCGAACGCGCCCCCCGACCCGCGCCCGCGCCGTCCGGAGACCCCATGCGAAGCCCTCTCCCGCCTTTTTTCTGGCTCCTCCCAGCCCTCGCGGCCTGTGGCTGCCTCCCCGAGGCGCCCACGCCCCCCCCCGAGTTCTCCCTCGCCGAGCCCGCCCCGCCCGCCGAGCCCGCCCCTCCCGCCGAGCCCGCACCGCCCGTCCAGGCCGCCCCGCCCCCCG
>JBDRKM010000239.1:0-16524 GCA_043814015.1 Pseudomonadota bacterium | reverse complement strand
CCACCTGCTCGGGGCCGCGCTGCTCGCCGGGGCGGAGGAGGCGGTGGGTCCAGAGGCCGCGGAGCGGGCGCGGGGGCGGCTGGACCGCGGGCTGCGGGCGGCGCGGGTCGCGCGGCTGCTCGGTCATCGGGGCGCCTGTGGGTTGAGAGAGCACCAGCTCGAGTGCCTGGCTGGCGTGGACGACGCGCTGCTGGCGGCCCTGGGCGCCAGCCTGCGGGCGAGCCCGCTGAAGGCCACGAGCTTTGCAGCCCTGCTGAAGCGGCTGCGGAAGGTGGCCGAACAGGAGGGCCTGGTGGTGCCGGAGGCGGTCGCGGTGCGCCTCGGCGCGGTGACGGCGGCACAGGTCCAGAAGAACCTCGCCAGGGACGAGCGCGACCTGAAGGAGCTGTGCGGACCTGGTCTGCGGCTGTACGTCGGGCCCGTGGGGTTGTCCGAGGAGCTCGGCCTGTGGGCGGTGGAGGCGCTGACGGCGGCGCCCGTGCCCGAAGATCGTGTCGAGGCGGATCCGCCCGAGGTCGCGGCGTCGCGGCCGAGGGCTTCGGGCGCTACCGGTGATCGCTTTCACCGGCCTCTGATCGTGGCCCTGCGGCGCCTGGCTGCCTGGTGCCGGCGCCTGGCCCGTCAGCTCACCCCTTGCCTGCGGGAGCGGCTGCTCCTGCCTGTGTGACCCCCGGGTGCGTGCACCCGGGGTGAGGAGGATGGACGATGAGGACGATCTTCGCGCTGCTGGCGCTGGGAGTCACGGCCTGCGGGCCCGAGAAGGACGACACGGGAGACGGTCCGGAGGCGGATGCCGACACCGACACGGACGCGGACAGCGACACCGACACGGACGGCGACACGGACGTAGGCCCGGGCGATGGCTGCGAGGAAGGCTCCATCCCGGAGGCCTGGCCTGAGACCATCGACGAGGTGGAGGTGCACATCCCGTGGGGCGGGCACAACGCCGCCCTGGGGGATGTGAACGGCGACGGCTACGACGACATCGCGCTCGATGACGCGCTCGTGCTGCTCGGCCCGCTCTGCCCTGATGATGACACCTACGACACGAGTGACATCTTCGCAGACCTGGCCGCTCCGAGTGGCTACGCCTACCAGACCCTGAACGGGGCGGGCGACGTGGACGGGGATGGCCTGGCCGATCTCCTCGTCGGGGACGAGGGAGAGCTTGATCACACAGGCACGGCGTTCCTGGTGCAGTCACCTGCGCTGGGGGACGTGCAGGTCGCCGAGGTCGCGGTGGCGGAGATCGTGGGTGAAGACATCCACAGTCACCTGGGCCGAACCGTGGCAGGGGTGGGGGACGTGGACGGGGATGGTATTCCCGACCTGTTGGTCGGCGCGGTGCACCAGGAGGACGACGGGGCGGCCTGGCTGATCCCGGGTACGACGCGAGGTACCCACTCCGTGGGCGAGGTGGGCGTGGCGATCCGGGGGTCGGAGGCCTATTTCATGGTCGGGGAGCACCTGGCCGCGCTCGGGGACACCGACGGGGACGGGCTGGACGACTTCCTCGTCGGCACCTCCACTCAGCAGGACTATTCTTCCGTGGCCCTCTTCCGGGGGCCCATCGCGGCCGACCGGGACTTTGCGGACGCGGACGCGCTGTTCCTACCGAGCCCGGAGGCCATCATGGGTGATGCCTTTGGGAGCGGGATCTCCAGCGCGGGTGACCAGGACGGCGATGGGCTCCCGGATATCGCCATTGGCGCTGCCTGTGCGACCATCGCCGCCGATGAGGATGGTGCGGTCTACATTTTCCAGAGCACTTCCTCCGGAGTGTTCGACGCCAGCCAGGCCCGCTCGGTGCTGGGGGGGGAGTCGGAATACGACGAAGCCGGGAGCAGTGTGGCCCTGGCTGGCGACGTGAACGGGGACGGCCAACCGGATCTCTGTGTGGGAGCTCCGGGCTGGGATCCGGAAGATAGATCCCGTGGGGCCGTGTATGTCTTCTTCGGGCCTGTCTCGGAAGGCTATCAGTCCCTGACTGATGCTAGCGTGCGGCTGGAGGGCACCTACGATGGGGCGCACCCGGACCTTGGCAATGAGGTCACCGGCGTGGGCGACACCAACGGCGACGGGCTGGACGATGTCCTGGTGAGGGGCTGGCTCGAAGACCTGAGCGAGAGCTACTACCACTCCCACCTGCTGCTGGGGCGGGAATATAACTATTTCAAGCGTCAGGGGGTCTTGTTGCAGCGACCGTCTCTACGGTTGACCTCGCCCTTCACCTCATTCTGAGGCGCCCTCGAGTGCTCGTGGTCCGACCATGTGACAGTCTCGTCGTTTGTCTCCTTGGCAGGAAGCGCCACCTCAGGGACCGAGACGACCGGCGGGAAAGAGGAGATCCCCTGCACCTCGAGGTCGCACAGCACGCAGATCGGGGCTGGGTTCGTCGATGGTTCGGAAGGATAGACCAGGATCTCCAAATATTCGTCATCCCCCGTCGCCACGGTCGTCACCGAGCTGGTCGAGGGGATGGCGCCCCAGTCCACCGCGTCGTTGCCGGCGAAGCCGTAGTCATCGGTGCCGGCGAGATCCCCGGCGGGAGTTTCTTCCGCAGAGCAGCCGGATACCGACGGCACGAGCGGAAGCTGCTGCCACTGCCCCCCCGCGTCCTCTGCCGACGAGAGGAGGCTCAGGGTGAGCACCAAGGAGGATGTCCCCGCGGCTGCGGCCTGGTTACCGTCCAGCCACGCGATGTAGGCGTACCGCCAGGTCTGGAAGCCGACAGGCGCGAGGGGAGCGGAGAATCCCCCCTCGGAGACCAGCCGGATCACCATGGCACCACTGGCCGCGTTCTGGTGCACCAGCTCCACCCGATCGGCGCGGGCGAGCAGCCAGGCGAGGCGACGCAGGGTGTGCCAGGCGGGACGGGGCCAGGCGTGGTCCTGGTACGAAAAACCCACCAGTTCGAATGGGAGGGGGCCGCTCGGCTCCGCAACATCACGCGCTCTTCCGTAGAGCACGTTCCGCAACCCAGCCGAAGAGTAGAGGTCCCACCCGTGCACACCATCCGTCAGCCCTCCCATGGAGCCGTACCAGGTGACGAAGGCTGGCGGCGTCGGCTGGATGTGGGCGGCCAGCATCCTGCGCACCACCATCCCGGCCTGGTGGGCCAGGGTGTTGTCGGCGAAAAACTTGTCCTCACTGCTCGGGTTGTACGGCCGGCTCCCCTGGAACCCCACGCAGCAGCTCCACTCGAGGTCGTGGCGGAGCGCCGCCTGGACATCCGCATGCTGGGCCACCTGCGAGACCAGCCTCCCGGCGTCGGCGTAGAACTCCGTCTCGGGTTGGTACGTAGAATATTCGCTCCGTGTGTCGACCCAGGTGAACGCGTGGAAACCGACCTCGTGCACCAGGCTGCCCGCGGTGGGCCAGAAGGGGGTGGTCCACCAGGTCCACCCCGCCTCCTGGGCGAGGCTGCTCCAGAGGGGGTCCGATGTGGGATGGAGCGCGACCTGGATCCAACGGTCGACCTCCTCGACGACGCCGAGGGTGATGGTCTCCCGCAGCCATGTGAGGATGTCCGTCCAACTGGATCGACCCCCGTAGTCGAAGAACGTCTCTCCGAGCCGTGCTTTCAGGCCCAGGCCCTTCGCCATGATGGGCCCGGTGAGCAGCGCGTGGTAGCGGCCAAACTCCCGGGCTGCGGACTGGCGGTTCATGTCGTCGGTGAGGACGTAGAAGGAATCCATCTCGTTGCCACACTCGATGGCCGGCACCACGTCGGTCAGCGTGGTCGCGTTCTCCGAGCAGTCCTCGATGGCCGTGGCCAGCAGCGCAAGATACTCGCCGACCTGGGTTGAGAACTCCAGCAGGCCGAGGCACTTGCGGTAGCAGCACTCCTGCGCGTAGCGCCCGCTGTTGGTCCAGAGATTCAGCCCGAATTGTTGGTATTCGTACTCGTCGCGGGTCCCCCCGGTGAAGTCCCAGTACCATGGGTCCCATCCAGCATCCACGGGGACGGGGACGTGCCTCTCGAGCTGAAAATCGGGCGCGCCGGGGAACGGTCCTGCGTCGGTCTGGTTCGCTCCACCTCCGTAGCCGAACAGCAGGGGGATGATGCGCTGCCCGGTGAAGAGCGCGGTGATGACCGTGTAGGTGAAGCTGCCGAAGACACGCCACCTTCCATCGGTCAGGATGCTGCGCATCTTGTCTGGGGGGGCGATCGGCTGATCCTTGCCGAGCAGATGGAGCCAGGCGAGGTCGGGCTCCTGGAGGTGGCGCAGTGTCCCCACGCCGAGCCCAGCGAGGTCGAACATCACATGGGGCGGGTAATTGTACTTGTCGCAGGTGCGATCGTCGTCGTCGTCCTCGTCGTCGGGGTCATCCGCCCAGAAGAACAAGGCGGGGTTGTTGACCCCGATCCGCGGGTTGGGATCCACCGCTTCCACGAGGTTCGGCGAGACGGCCAGGCAGGCCTCCAGGCGATCGATGGCCGTCTGGCGATCCCACCCCGGCACGTTGGGGAAGGGCCTCAAGCCGTGGTCTTCGAAACACTGGAACACTCTCTCCACCGAGGACATTCTGTGGGTCCACGGCCGGTCTGGCGGTTGGCTGAGATCCCCGAGGGGCGCCCTGGTCACCTCAGGGTAGTCCATGGGCTCGCCATCGTGAGCCCACGGCTTCGAACCTGGCCTCCAGATCCCCCCGAAGGGAGCGGTCGCCGCCGGTTCTACCTCGGGAGCCTTGCCCACGAGCTCCTCGAAGGTCACGTACTTGCCAGCCATGGCTTCCCTCCTCGTGGGGCAAGGGTGGCGCGGGCGGGCGCATCCCCGCGCCCGCCCTGAACGTCGCGGGTCTTTCAGGCGCCCTGGTAGAAGCGCTGGGCCACGGCGATGGTCACGACGCCGTGCTGCACCGTGCCGGTGTCGCTGGTGCCCAGCTCGAAGCGGATGCGGCGGCCGAAGTCGGTCTTGGTGGTGTACTCGGTCTCGACCACCTGGCTGTCCGAGGTCGCCTCGATCATCAGGTCCGAGCTGAAGGTCTCCCAGTTCATGCCATCGACGGACCAGGTGCCGCGGAGCTGGAACTTGAAGTTGGCGGTGGCGTCGGCGAGCTTGTAATGGCAGGTCAAACCTTCCATACGGGGGCCCACGTCCACCAGGATGTCGGACACCGGGCGCCACTTGTACCCGCCCGCGCCCATGGTCACCTCGTGGCTGTCCTCCACCAGGTCCAGGATCACGACGCGCTGTCCGCCCAGGACCTGGGATCCGGACCGGTTCATGGAGTTGCTCTTCATGCTGCCTCCTCTCGGGGGTGTGGGTTGTCGGCCGCCGGGGACCCGTGGGGGTGTCTGTCCCCCTCTCTTCCCGCAGCGCACCTCCAGGCTGCCATGGATCCGGAGCGTGAGATCACGCCTGCATCGGGCGGATCCGTCCGCTGATCATCCACCCCCGATCCCCGACGGAGCGACCCACCCCGCTCCGGGGTTATCATCCCTGGTCCCCCGGCCCGATCCCCATGCGCCCCGCCCTCCTCCCCCTCCTCCTCCTCTGCGCCCTCGCCGTCGTCCCCGCCCGTGCCGGCGACGACAGCCCCGATGATCTGCCCAGCGACGGCCTCTACGTCTCGGCCGTGCGCCTGGTGCGCGATCGCTACCTCTTCCCTGAGAACGTGACGGCCGACTGCCTGTTCAAGGGGGCCGTGGATCAGCTCACCAGCGAGGTGGCGTGGCTCATGGCGGAGACGGAGGGCAACCGCGTGGCCCTGCGCCACGGCGACGACCCCGTCATGGCCACCATCGAGCTGGGGGGCATGGAGGATCTGCCGCGGGCCATGGCCGCGCTCGAGGCCGCCGTGCGGCGCGCGGGCTACCCGCTCGACCCCGATCTGCAGCTCGACGTCGAGATCCTCAAGGGCGCCACCGCCTGCCTGGACCGCCACTCCTCGGTGCTGGCCGGCGCGCGGCTGGACCGCTTCAACGAGCGCATCTCCGGCAAGCTCTCCGGCATCGGCATGCGCTACGGGCTGGAGGACGGCGAGTTCGTGGTGCACGAGGTCTTCCTGGACGGCCCCGCCTACCGGGGCGGGCTGAAGCCCGAGGACGTCCTGCTGCGCATCGACGACGTCAGCACCGCGGGGATGGGCATCGACGACGTCAAGGAGCGCATCCAGGGGCCCGTGGACAGCGCGGTGGTCCTGCTGGTGCGCCGCGGCGAGCGGGAGCTGCGCCTCAAATTCGTGCGGGCCGAGGTGGACATCCCCAACCTGGAGCAGCGCGTCCTGCCCAGCGGCGTGGGCTACCTCTCCATCAGCCACTTCTCCGAGCAGACCGTGGAGAACCTGCGCCGCGCCCTGGCGGAGCTGGCCAGCCAGGGCGCCCTGGAGCGCGGGCTGGTGCTCGATCTGAGGGGCAACACCGGCGGCTCCCTGATCCAGGCCGCCCGCTCCGCGGACCAGTTCCTGGTGGACGGCCGCCTGGTGCGCACCGTGGGCCGCGATGGCGCGCCCGTGGCCAGCCTGGTGCGCGAGATGCTGGCCGACGACGAGGGCACCGAGCCGCCCGTGCCCGTGGTGGTGCTGGTGGACAGCCAGACCGCCTCGGGCTCCGAGATCCTGGCGGGCGACCTCGCCCTGCTGGAGCGCGCCATCCTGGTGGGGCAGCGCACCTACGGCAAGGGCACGGTCCAGAAGACCTACAACCTGCGCCCCGACGTGCGCCTCAAGCTGACCGTGGCCGAGTACCTGCTGCCCGGCGACTACTCCGTGGCCTTCCAGGGGCTCAGCCCCGACATCGTCACCGGGCAGGTGGTCCTGGACGACCGCGGCGCCCGCTACGACCACGACGAGGCCGCCCAGGGCGGCGTCGTGTTCGTGCGCGAGCGGCCCGGCTGGCGCACGAGCGGCGAGCCCGAGGAGCGCAAGGATCCGGAGCTCACCCTGGCCGAGCGCATCGTACTGCGTGCCCGCGGCCCCCGGCGCGTGGACACCATGGCCGCGGCCAGGGCCGTGCTGGCCGAGCAGCGCGCCGAGGAAGAGGCCCGCCTGGCGGCCGCCTACTCCGCCGCGGGGCTGGATTGGAGCGCGCCCGCGGCGGCCGACGCGGCCCTGGCGGCGGTGGAGCCCGAGGTCCGCGTGCACCTGGAGACCGACGGCCCGCCGCGGGCCGGCGAGCTGTGCACCCTGCGCGCCCGGGTGGACAACCTGGGCGACACCCCCCTGCACCAGGTGCGGGTGCAGCTCTGGTCCGAGGACACCATCTGGAACCGCGTCACCCTGCCCGTGGGTGCGCTGCCGGCCCACGGCTCGGGCGAGGGCCGCCGGCTGGTGAAGATCGGCCCGCGCGAGGCCGCGCGGCTCGACGATCTCTCCATCCAGGTCCTGGCCGCGGGCCGCCCCTCGCCCAGCCCCACCCACGCGCGCCTGGCCGTCCACCCCCGCCCCCAGCCCAGCCTGGCCATCAGCGGGCAGATCGTGCCGCTGCCCGCGGAGACCGGCCAGCAGGGCGCGCGCTGGCAGGCCCGCATGAGCCTGCGCAACCTGGGCAAGGATGCCCTGCGGGGGCTGCTGCTGCGCTTCGACTTCCCCGACGAGCCCGGCATCGAGCTGATCGACACCGAGGGCGTCCTGCCCTCCCTGGCCCCCGGTGAGGAGGCGCGGGTGGATCTCGATCTGCGCACCCTGCCGGCGTTCGCGGCGCCCGCCCTCGACCTCGCCCTGCGGGTGGACGCCGAGCAGTGGGGCCGCCTGCTGCGCTGGGACTTCGCCTTGCCGCTCGACGGCACCGCCGTGCGCCACGAGGCCCCCGAGCTCACCGTCTCGGCGCCCGAGTCCGCCCCGGCCGGCACCCCGGTGCGCCTGTCCCTGGTGGTGACCGACGACGTCCTGGTGGATCACGCCGTGGTCTACGAAAACGGCCACAAGCTGCGCTACCTCGCGGGCGGCAAGCGCCGCCTGGAGGGCGAGGTGACCTTCACCCCCGAGGTGGGCGGCAACGGCCTGGTGGTCATCACCGAGGACGACGCCGGGCATCGCGCCCGCCGGGTGGTCTGGGTGCTGGGCACGGTCCCCGAGGGCGGGCCGGTGGTGGAGGAGGAGCCGGCGCTCGAGGAGGGCGACGGCGATGAAGAGGAGGGGGTGGAGCGGCCGTAGAGAAGGATCCGTGAAGAACCCGCGATAGGGTTCCGCGTCCTCAACCCCGGACAGCCCATGAGCGAAGAGCACGATCCCGCCTCCGATCTCGTCCACCAGCCCGAGGAGGCGCCCCCCCGCGAGGGCTCGGCCTTCTGGAGCGCCACCGGCCGCTTCTTCGGCACCCTGGGCACCGCCCTCGGCCAGGCCGCCGTGAAGACGGGCCAGAGCGCGGTGGCCGCCTACCAGGCGGTGGACCCGGCCGCCCGCAGGCACCTGGCGCAGCTGCCGGTGATGGGTCTGAGCATGCTCGGGCCACGGGGCGCGGTCGTGGAGCCCCTGCCCGACGACGGCCACCGCCCCATCGTGCTGGTCCACGGGCTGGCCGGCCACCCGGGAAACTTCCTGGCCCTGCGCCAGTACCTGGCCCTGAAGGGCCGCAAGCGGGTCTACGCCATCGACTTCGGCAGCGCCGAGAACATGGACCTGATGGCCGCCATGCTGCGGGAATTCGTGGCCACGGTCCTGGATCGCAACGCGCTCGGGGACGACGCCCAGGTGGACATCGTGGCCCACAGCATGGGGGGGCTGGTCACCCGGCTGGCCCTGGAAGACGCCGGGCTGGCGCGTCGCGTCGCCTGTGTGATCACCCTGGCCTCGCCCCACAGCGGCACGTACACGGCGCGCCTCGGGGCCACCACCCCCACCACCGAGCTGCGCCCGGGCTCCGCCGTGGTGGAGCGGCTGGCCCGCCAGCTCCCCTGGGGCAACCGCCCCGAGCTGCCCCGCCTGGTGGCCCTGTGGAGCGCCTCCGACCTCATCGTGCTGCCCGGCGAGGGCGGGCAGGTGCCGGGCGCCGAGAACATCGAGCTGCCGGGCTACACCCACTACAGCTACTTCCTGGAGCCGGACGCCTGGCGCCTCGTGCACCGGGTGCTGCTGGGGGGGCGCGGATAGCGGCAGCCGCCGCTCGTTATTTCGTGCCGATCCAGATCACGTGGCGCCGGCCGCCTTTGCCGCCGCGGGAGCGGACCGGGTGGGTCTGTACCTTGAAGCCCACGCGGCCCATGGTGCGGGAGAACGCCCGGTCGTTGAAGGCGGACCACACGCCGAGCACGCCGCCGCGGCAGAGGGCCGCGTGGGCCGCGCCCAGGCCGGAGAAGCCGTACAGCCAGGCGTTGTCGGGGTGGCTCAGGGCCTCGGGGCCGTTGTCCACATCGAGCAAAATGGCGTCCCAGGGCTGGCCGGGCTCCTCGATGAGGTCGGCGACGTCGCCCTGGAACACCGAGGCGCGCGGGTCGTCCAGCGGCCTGCCGGCGACCGGGCCCAGCACACCCCGGTTCCAGCGCACCACCGCCGGGGACAGCTCGGCCACCACCACGCGGCCCCCGGGGCCCACGCCGCGCAGCGCCGCCGCCAGGGTGAAGCCCATGCCCAGGCCGCCCACCAGCACCCGGGCCGCGGTTCTCGATCCCACGACGCGGCAGGCCAGCTCGGCCAGGGCGTCCTCGGAGCCGTGCACGCGGCTGCTCATGAGCTGCCGGCCGTCGACGTGGATGGCCAGCTCGGGGCCCCGCCGCAGCAGGTCCAGCACGCCGCTGTCATCGGGCAGGCGCTCGCTGTCGAGAAGCTCCCAGCGATCCATGGTGCTCATCCGGTGAGGAGGAGCCGCAGGATAACGTCGGCGAGTCGGGCGGGGTCGCCCTGTCGCTGCCGCTGTCGCCGTGGACATCGGGCTTGTGGCGGGTGATCGCCCCGTGGCAACCGAGCGCGGCCGGCGCGAGCAGGGAAGCAGAGACCAGGGCGGGGCGGAGGTGGGAGTGCATGGTGTGCCTCGGGGAGACCCTAGTCCGCGGGTGGCTGAAACGCCTCGTACCAGGTACGCTGTCGGGTCCCGTCCCCAGCCGCGCGGTGACGCGGCCCCTTCCCCGAGGAGACCCCATGAAGAACGCCCGCCTGATCACGCTCGCCGGCGTCGGCGTCGCCCTGGCCCTGGCCTGCGGCGAGCCCACCAAGGACGACGACACCGGCACGCCCGACAGCACGCCCCCGGACGACACCAACCCCACCGACGACACCGGGCCCGACACCGACGACACCGGGCCCGACACCAACGTCACCGGCGTCATCGCGCTCTCGCATGCGGGCGCCGTCATCGCCTCGGGCGGCGACTACAACGTGCCCGACGACAACGACCCGGCCTCGTCCAACATGCCGCTGTTCAGCGAGCAGAAGGACCTGATGACCATCACCAACGTGTCGGATGCGGCGGTGACCATCAATTCCATCACCCTGACCGAGGGCGGGGGCGTCTACGACGAGGAGTGGACCCTGCGCGACGCCGACTCCCTGACCGACGAGGTCCTGGAGTTGGCCGACCTCAGCCTGGCCGCTGGCGAGACCGTGGATTTCTACCTGGCCTGCCAGCCCGTCTTCTCGGATGAGCGCGCCGCCACCCTCACCATCCAGTACACCGACGGCGGCGGCGCCCATGACTACGTGGTGGACGTGACCGGCTCGGGTCACCCGGGTGATGACGCCCACCCCTTCAGCGGCGGCACCGTGGCCCTGCACAAGCTGCTGGGCAGCCTGGACACCGACGAGCAGGCCACCGCCATGGTCGCGGACTCCTCAGGCAACACCTACTTCAGCCTCCAGACCAAGGAGGTCCCGGGCTACGACGGCTACTACTACGACACGGTGGTGGGCAAGGTGAGCTCGGACGGCGACCTGGAGTGGGCCAAGATCTACAGCCGCAGCCCCGCCTGGGAGTACAGCCCCGATCCGGGCCAGAACGACGAGACCGGCGGCAGCCCCAACGCCCTGGCGCTCGATGGCTACGGCGGCCTGTACCTGGCCGGCTGCATGAGCCAGAGCACCTCCAACAACAACAACGCCGTGCACGTGATGAAGGTCGATACCAACGACGGCGACCTGTCCTGGGACGTGATCTGGCGCCCCGAGTGGACCACGGGCTCCTACCTCGATCGCATGGCGGCCTTCGGATACGCGCTCGACGTGGCCGGCGGGCGGGTGTTCGTGACCGGCTCCACCGGCGATGGCGCGGCCCACGGCACGCTGGGCTCCTCCTCCTCCGTGCTGCTGCTCGGCTTGAGCGCCAGCGACGGCTCCCTGGCCTTCCAGACCGCCGTGGACGTGGAGAGCGGCTACAACGACCGTGGCCACGCCGTGAAGGCCAACGCCGACGGCAGCAGCGTGTTCGTGGGCGGGCTGGAGAACGGCGCGGGCCTGCTGATGCGCTTCGACGACACCGACGGCGCCTCCCCCTCCCTGGGTTGGGTCGAGCGCCTGGACATGGGCACCGGCTCCAACGTCTACGGCCTCGACTACGACGACGGCGATCTCTACCTGGCCCTGGATCGCCGCGGAGCCAGCACCGCCTTCAGCTTCGCGCGGGTCGCGGGCGCGGACGGCTCCGTCACCTGGGCCAAGACGTATGAGGGCAACTTCGGCGACAACGACAACTGCAACGTGGTCAGCGTCTTCGACGACTACGTCTACGCCGGCGGCCGCCTCGGCGTCTCCGTCATGGACTCCCAGATGGGCGACGGCCAGATCGTGCGGGTCGCCAAGGAAGATGGCGCCTTCGACTGGGCCGGCACCTACTACACCGGCAAGAGCCCCGACGAGATCGAGGAGCACCGGGTGAAGGGCATCGCCGTGGTCGGCGGCGACCTCTACCTGGCCGGCCAGGTCTACACCGGCAACACCGGCAGCGAGTACTACCGCTACGACGGCTACTGGTACGACGACATGGGCTCGCTGGCCGACTACGCCCTGACCCCGGCCGCCATCACGGATGCCGACCAGTACACCCCCTCCAACGGCGAGGTGCGCGACGTGGACGTCGAGGACGGCACCGCCGTCTGGGACGACCTCCCCGCCGACGTGGAGTGGGTCGACGCCGCCGAGAAGGCCCTGGGCACCGGAGGCACGGTGGACGAGGAGTTCTTCTGGATGAAGCTGGAGCTGTAGGGGGGGGCGTCGCCGGCGCGCGGCGCGTCGCCGGGCGGGATGTCGAAGCTGGCCAGGCCTCCTGTCGGAGGTGGCAGAACCGGGGCCCGGCCCCCCGCGGCCCCGGCCCGCGCCGGCCGGATCAGCCCTCGCCGGTGGGCCGCGCCTCCAGCCGCGCGCGCAGGGCGGGCCGGGCCTCGAACAGCGGGGCGAAGTCCGCGTCGGCGAGCGCCTGGGCGACTGTCGAGGGATCGGCCGCGAGGTCGGCGAGCAGGTGGGCCTCGGCCGCGTCGTGCTCACCCAGCAGGGACTCGGCGCAGGCCAGGTTGTAGTTGGCCCTGCCGGGCACGATGCGGTTGGCCGCGAGGCAGTGGCCCCTGGCCTCGGTCAGACAGGAGGTGGCCTCGGGGGGGGGCAGCTCGTGGTAGAGGTGGATGAGCGCGATGGCCCGGTTGTTGAGCGCCTTGTGGTCGCCCGGCTCGTGGCGCAGGGCCTCGGCGTAGCGATCGCAGGCCTGGCGCAGCAGGGTGATGCGCTCAGGGCCGGCGTGCTCGGCGGCGAGCGCGGCGAGCGCGATCCCCCAGTTGTTGAGCGCCTCGTGCTCGTCCGGCTTGTGGTGGAGCGCCTCAGCGTAGCGTTCGCAGGCCTGGCGCAGCAGGGCGAGGCGCTCGGGGCCGGCGTGCTCGGCGGCGAGGTCGGAGAGCGTGACTCCCCAGTTGTTGAGCGCCCGGTTCCAGGCTGGCCGGAGACCCGCGGCGCGCGCATGGGCATCGCGCGCGGCGGTCAGCCCGTGGACGCGGGCCGGCGCCTCGGTCGCGGCCTGCGCGGCCTCGCCCAGCGCATTTCCGAGTTCGTCCCAGGCCGCGGCGTCTTCAGGATCGGCCACCACCGCGCGGCGCAGCAGGTCCACCTGCGCGGCGGGCGCTCGCGAATCCATCAGCGCATAGGCCCGCAGGACCCGGGCGTCGTCCGCGTCGCCGCGCAGCAACTGGTCGAGCCCGGCCAGGTCCCCGGGTTCCACCGGGCTGGCGGCGATGCGGGCCCGCACCGCCGCCCAGCGACCCTCGAACACGGCGTCGAACCTGGCGACCTCCTCCTGGAGGAGCCTCGTCAGCTCCTGGAGCCGACTGGCGCTGAGCCGGCCCGCGATCAGCGCGCGGGCCTTGCGTCGCTTCTCGGCCAGCCCCATCGCCACCGATCCGAACAGCAGATCCCAGAACTCCCCCGCCTCGAAGCCCGCGAAGGGCGCCGCCTGGGCCATCAGGGCGACGAACTCCTCCCGCGCCAGCCCCAGGCCGCCGCCGGGCTCGTCGGGGGGCTCGCCCAGCAGGATCGCCAGGGCGTCGCGCCGGGCGGTGAGCGCGTCCGCGTGCTCCCGCAGGGCGTCGAAGGCCCGGACGCGGGCGATGTGCAGGGGGTAGCTGCGCTCCCCGCGGGCCAGGGCCGCGGCCAGGGCGTCGCGGGCGCCTTCGGCGTCGCCCGCCTGCAGCAGGGCCTCGCCCAGGCGGCGGTGGAACAGGGGGAAGGCGGGCGCGAGCTGGACCGCCTCACGGAAAGCCACGGCGGCTTCGGCGGCGCGCCCGGCCTCCAGCAGCATGCCTCCGAGGGCCTCGTGGCCGTCGGCGTTGTCCGGGTGCGCGCGGGTGACGGCCTGGAGATCCTCCAGCGCGTCCTGGAGGCGCCCCTGGGTGCGCAGGGCGCGGGCCTGCTCCAGGGCGGTGAAGACCTCGCGGGGGTTGTCGCGCTGCAGGCGCTCGCGCAGCGCCTCGTAGCTGGCGGCGGCGGCGCGGAAGCGCTCCGGGTCGTGCACCGCCAGCGCTTCGGCCAGGGCCATGGAGGGATCGTAGTCCACCCGCAGGACGCGGCGGCCGAAGGCGGTGGCGGGCTTCATGCGCTCGGCGGCCTCGACCAGGCGCGTCTGCACGAGGGAGTCGCTGCCAGGGGGCACGGACGCGGCCAGCAGCGTGTAGATGAGCGCCCGCTCCTGGGCCGCCACCGCGGCGCGCAGGGAGAGAAAGGCGCCCACCGTGCCGTCCAGGCAGTCGCGCGAGAGGTTGAAGACCAGCACCACCTGATCGGCGATGAGGTGGGTGGAGAGGCCGCCCAGATCGGAGAGGCCGGTGCGGGCGTCCACCAGCACGTAGTGGGGGCTGATCTCGGCGGTGATGGCGCGCTTGAGGGCCTCCACGAAGGGCCGGGTGCCCTCGTGGGGGTGCAGCCGGCGCCAGTCCAGGGCGTGGGGGTCGGGGCCCAGGGCGCCGCCGGCCCCGCCCGCGGGCATCAGCCACAGACCCCCGCCACTGGCGGCCTGCTGCGCGGCCTGCTCGGGATCGGCGGGCGGGTCGCAGGGGTGCAGGTGCCCCGCGATGGGCGGACAGGCGCCGTCGCGGGCGTAGGCCGCGGCGTAGTCCAGGACACCGGGCGCGCCCTCGTCGCAAGCGCCGGAGAAGCCCGGGAAGCGCCGGAGCGAGGGCGCCTCCAGGTCCAGGTCCACCACCACCACGCGCTTGCCGCGGAGCGCCAGCGCATGCGCCACGTTCGCCAGCGCAAGGGTGCGGCCCACGCCGCCCTTGTAGGAGTAGAACGCGACGAACCAGGCCATCTCAGCGCTCCACCGGCGCGGGCCAGAACGTCTCCCACGCCGCCGTGGGGGCGACGGGCTCCGCCGCGACGGGTTCGCCCAGCAGCGCCGCCAGGCGCCGCCCGCGGGCGGTGAGCTGCACCAGCACGTGCCGGCCGAGGCGCTGGCGCTGCACCAGATCGGCCTGGTCGAGCTCCTTGAGGACGTTGGACACGGCCGGGAGGCTCCGGCCGAGGCCGCGCGCCAGCTCGCTGGGCTGCAGCGGGCGTGGCGCCTGGGCCAGCGCGCGCAGCAGGGCCGCGGCCCGCCCCGTGGGCGCCACCGCGTGCAGGTCGCGGGCGGCCGAGGGGGCGTCGCGGGCCTCGCGGACCAGCTCCAGCAGCAGGCGCCAGCGGGCGCGCCAGGCGGGATCGCCCTCGGGGAGCAGATCCAGCGCGTCCACCAGGGCCAGGCCCAGGGCCCCCTCGTCGCCGGCGCGGTCGAGCAGCGCCGCCAGCGTGCGCTGGACCAGGTAGCGATCGAGGTGCGCCTCGGCCCCAGGACCGGCGGAGAAGGCCCGCGCGACCGCTTCCCGGGGTTCGAGCTGCTCGATCTCGTGGATCATGGACACACCGTGTGAAGCATACAGCAATCTTCTTCAGCGGTCATCGGCCCGGAACAGTTCACGGATGGTAAACACGGGTAACTCATCACCCAGGGTGTGACGACGCGCGGCGCGCCGGGCGGGGACGCGGGCCAGGGCGGTGAGCACCTGGTCGCGCTGCGGCGGGGGGATCTGGTCCAGCAACCAGGCGCTGTTGACCACGAAGCTGGCGGTGCACCCGTCGTGGACCAGCTCCTCCGCGACGCGCTCGAAGTCTCCGGTGGAGGCGCTCATGGCGGGACGAACAGGCAGTCCACACCGGCCTGCTCGAACAGGGCGCGCATGCGGGAGTCGAGATGGTCCAGGCAGATCGCCACGCCCATGCGCCCAGGCGGCCCGTCCCGGAGGGTGAGGATCTCGCCGAGGCAGATGTCCTCGGCACCGCCGTCCTCGTATAGATGACTTCGGCTGAAGTCGCGCGGAGGTCATGACGCGACAAGGGTCGTCGGTGATGCTGGGACCTCATCCTGGCAACCTGGCGCCCAGGGGTGGGCTTGGCAGGCGCCCGGCGCCGGTGGAGGGGCACCCTGGCGCCCAGGGTGGGGGTTGGCAGGCGCCCAGCGCCGGTGGAGAGCCCCCCTGGCGCCCAGGGGCGGGCTTGGCAGGCGGTGGGCGCCGGTAGGGGGGCACCCTGGCGCCCAGGGTGGGGGTTGGCAGGCGCCCGGCGCCGGTGGAGGGCCCCCCTGGCGCCCAGGGGTGGGCTTGGCAGGCGCCCGGCGCCGGTAGGGGGGCACCCTGGCGCCCAGGGGTGGGCTTGGCAGGCGCCCGGCGCCGGTGGAGGGCCACCCTGGCGCTCAGGGTGGGGGTTGGCAGGCGGTGGGCGCCGGTAGGGGGGCACCCTGGCGCCCAGGGTCCGGCTTGGCAGGCGCCCAGCGCCGGTAGGGGGGCACCCTGGCGCCCAGGGGCGGGCTTGGCAGGCGCCCGGCGCCGGTGGAGGGCCACCCTGGCGCCCAGGGTGGGGGTTGGCAGGCGCCCGGCGCCGGTGGAGGGCCACCCTGGCGCCCAGGGTCCGGCTTGGCAGGCGCCCGGCGCCGGTGGAGGGCCACCCTGGCGCCCAGGGTCCGGCTTGGCAGGCGGTGGGCGCCGGTAGGGGGGCACCCTGGCGCCCAGGGTGGGGGTTGGCAGGCGCCCACCGCCGGTGGCGGGCCCCCCTGGCGCCCAGGGTGGGGGTTGGCAGGCCTCCCACCCGGGACGGAAAGGTCGCAGCGTCGTGTGGGTGGTGGGGTGCGCTCGCCCACCTGGGCTG
>JBDRKM010000238.1:0-9388 GCA_043814015.1 Pseudomonadota bacterium | reverse complement strand
CGTGCGCGGCGGGAGCCACCCCGACCCGCGGCGCGGCGGGAGGGAGCGCGGTGGACCCGGCCTCCGGCGCGGCGGCCGCAAGCGCGGGGAGCGCTCCCGGGGCTCGCGGGGGTTCCGACTGGAAATGGTCCGGAGGCGGTGGGTCGCCGGCGGTGTGGCCGGGCTCCACGTCGCTGGAGCGGGACCCCAGCCCGAGGTCTGCCGCCAGGCTGGCGGCGAGCAGCGCGAGGTCCTCGCGCTCCCGCTGGGACGCGGGCGTCGAGACACGGGCCACGAGGCGGTCCCCGGTGCGGAGACGGATCTCCCAGCCGCCGGTGGCAGCCCGACAGACCAGATCGGCCTCCCGGGGCGAGGGCGCGAGCTGCAGCCCTGCCAGCCGCAGCGCCTCGCTCCAGCCGGCCGGTGACGTGCCGGGGGGCAGGGCCACGGCCGGACCGGCCGCTCGGGCAGCGAGCACCAGGAGGAGCGTGAGCGTGGGGAGCATGCGCCGATCATGGCCGACGGAGGGCGCGCGCGCCAGGGCGGAGCACGACACGGTGCTGAAGCGACGCAACGACCGCGACCCCCGACTCGCCACGCGGCCGGTACTCCGGGTTCCGCTCACGGAGGGGCGAGTACGGGCCGCCACGCGGTCGGTACTCCGGGCTCCGCGGCCCGAGCGGCGAGTACGGGCCGCCACGCGGCCGGTACTCCGGGCTCCGCGGCCCGAGCGGCGAGTACGGGCCGCCACGCGGTCGGTACTCCAGGCTCCGAGGGGCGACCCCGTACCGGGGGGTGCCACCGACCCGGCGCTCCGGGACGATTCCTGCCACGAAAGCGCAAACTCCAGGGCCACGGGGTCGCGGGCCGCCCCACCCCGTCCGATACTGGGATCGTCCACCGCGCCGGAGGTCCCCATGCGCGCCATCCTCGCCACTTTGGCCCTCCCCTGGCTGCTGGCCTCGCCCGCCCAGGCCGGCGAGCGCTACGTCTACGATCCCGAGACGCTCATCGGCCAGGTCCACAAGCCCCAGGTGATGATGGTCATCACCCGCCAGAACCTGAACGAGGCCTTCGCTGTGGAGCTGCGCGAGAGCTTCCTCCCCCGGATCGCCGAGGCCACCGAGAAGGGCCCCTTCTAAAGGCTACATCAGCCCATCCACCCGCCCGTCGGGCAAGAGATCCACCTGCCAGGCCTGAGGCTCCTTCGGCAGGCCGGGCATGCGCATGATGTCGCCGGTGAGCACCACCAGGAAGCCCGCACCGGCGTTGATGCGGATGCCGCGCACGGTGACGTCGAAGTCGCGCGGGCGGCCGCGCAGGCGGGGGTCGTCGGAGAGCGAGCTCTGGGTCTTGGCGATGCAGACGGGGAGCTGGCCGTAGCCGAGGCGCCGGATGTCGGTGAGATCGCGCTGGGCGGTCTTGTCGTAGACCACGCTGCGGGCGCCGTACATCTTGCCGGCCACCTTGGCGATCTTGTCCTCGACCGAGTCCTCGGGGCAGTAGAGCGGGCAGAAGGGCTTGGACTTCTTCTCGGCGTGCTCCATGACGGCGCGGGCGAGGTCCTCGGCGCCCTCCCCTCCCCGGGCGAAGTGGTCGGTGACCGCGAAGGGCACGCCCAGGCGCTCGCAGTGGGCGCGCACCACGGCGATCTCCTCGTCCGTGTCGGCGGCGAAGCGGTTCAGCGCGATCACGGGAGGCTCGCAGAACTGCTGGATGTTCTCGATGTGCTTGGTGAGGTTGGGCAGGCCCTTGGCCACCGCCTCGGGGTCGGGAGCGCCAAGCTGCCCCTTGTGGCGCCCGCCGTGCATCTTGAGGGCGCGCACGGTGGCCACCAGCACCACCGCGGCGGTGTCGAGGCCCGCGCCGCGCAGCTTGATGTCGAAGAACTTCTCGGCGCCCAGATCGAAGCCGAAGCCGGCCTCGGTGATGGCCCAGTCTGCGCTGTGCAGGGCCATGCGGGTGGCCAGCACCGAGTTGCAGCCGTGGGCGATGTTGGCGAAGGGGCCGGCGTGGACGAAGGTGGGCACGCCCTCCAGCGTCTGGACCAGGTTGGGAAGCAGGGCGTCCTTGAGCAGGGCCACCATGGCGCCGGTGCCCTTGAGGCAGCGGGCGGTGACCGGGGTGCCGTCGTAGGTGAAGCCGACGAGGATGCGGTCGAGGCGGGCGCGCAGGTCGTCGGCGCCCTCGGCCAGGGCCAGGATGGCCATGACCTCGGAGGCGGCGGTGATGTCGAAGCCGTCCTCGCGCGGCACGCCCTGCTTGGGCCCACCCAGGCCGATGATGCAGTCGCGCAGCGCGCGGTCGTTCATGTCCATGACCCGACGCCACTCGATGCGGCGCGGATCGAGCCGGGGCTCCATGTCCTGGTAGACGTGGTTGTCCAGCAGCGCGGCCAGCAGGTTGTTGGCGGCGGTGACGGCATGGAAGTCGCCGGTGAAGTGCAGGTTGATGTCGTCCGCCGGCATGATCTGGGAGTAGCCGCCGCCGGTGGCGCCGCCCTTGACGCCCATGCAGGGGCCCAGCGAGGGCTCGCGCAGGGCCAGGGCCACGGACTGGCCGAGGCGGGCGAAGGCTTGGCCGAGGCCGATGGTGGTGGTGGTCTTGCCCTCGCCCGCCGGGGTGGGGGTGATGGCCGAGACCAGCACGAGCCGGCCGGGCTCGGGCCGCGGGCGCGGGCGCTGGAGCACCTCCAGGCGCACCTTGGCCTTGTAGGGGCCGTACAGGAGCAGATCGTCGGGGACGAGGCCGAGGCGGGCGGCCACCTCGGTGATGGGGCGCATGGCCACGGAGCGGGCGATCTCGACGTCTGAGGGCATGGGACCTCCTGGGTGCGTGCTGCCTAACGCGCACGCCGCCATGGAGACCTCAAGCCTCGTCGGTGTCACCGTCGCAGTCGTCGTCCATCCCGTTGCCGGGGATCTCCTGTGCGCCCGGATGGACCGCATCACGGGTGTCATCGCAGTCCGTGGCGTCCAGCACGAACCCGGCCTGACCGGGGCAGGAGACCAATGGCTCGCCGTCTGGGTCGCCGTAGCCGTCGCCGTCCGTGTCCGGGTACCAGGTGGGCGGGCCGCCGATGGACGGGTCACCGTCGTCGCAGTCTTCGCCGAGGGTGAGCCCGTCTCCGTCTTCGTCGAACCAGGACGCGGCGGTCTCGTCGTCCACGTAGGGGCAGCCGAGCAGGGTGATGAGCACCAGGAGCGCAGGTCGCATGGGTTCCTCCACCAGGTGGGGCTATGATACCCGCGCTCCCCGAGGGTGCCCCCATGCTCCTCTTCTCACTGCTCGCCCTCGCCGCCTGCGCGCCGCAGCCCGAGGCGCCCACCGTAGGTCAGGTGGCCCCCGCCGCCGCCGAAGCCGACACCCTGCGCGCCCTGCGCGCCAGTCCGCCCCCCGAGGCCGATCTGCCTCCCACCGATGAGGGCCACTGGTCCCTGGCCTGCGGTGCCGCCCTCACGCTGGAGCCCGGCGGGCAGCTCCAGCTCTTCACGCGGGAAGGGGTGCGCCCGTTGGAGGGCGTGACGGTCGGCGAGCCCGCCGTCTCCGCCGACGGCAAGCGCCTGGCGTGGAGCCGCGCGCCGTCGCAGCCCCCGGAGACGGAGATCGCCGTGCTCGCGTGCGAGGGCGGCGCCTGGGCCGCGCCGTGCCGATTGGCGGGCGGGCCCGGCTCCCCCGACCGGGTGGCCATCACCCCCGATGGCGCCTGGGTGCTCTGGTTCTCCAGCGCCGGTGGCGTGCCAGCCCTGTGGGCCGCGCCCTTCGCCGGGGGAGATCCCAAGCAGATCACCAACCGCGGCGTCACCCGCGAGGGCGCCGCGCCAGGGCAGCCCCCAGCGGGCTTCGTGCCGCCGCCCCACATGGGCGCCCCCAGGGTCGAGGCCCTGGGCGATGGCCGCTACCTGGCGCGCTGGGAGGCCCCCGACGGTCCCCACACGGCGGAGCTGCCGTGATCGCGCTCTGGCTGCTCGCGGCGGTCGCGGCCCAGGACTACTCCTTCCCCACCACCGCCGAGCACTACGGCTACTTCTACCCCACCGCCTACTACGATCACGACGGGGTCGACTGGGCCTGCGGCACCTTCCAGTACTCCGGTCACCGGGGCAGCGACTACGGCGTGGGCTCGTGGACCGGCATGGACGCGGGGCGCGATCTGGTGGCCGCCGCCGATGGCCTGGTGGAGACGGCCCACGACGGCGAGTACGACCGCTGCTCCACCGGCGACTGCGACGGCGGCAGCGGCTACGGCAACTACGTGAAGCTGCGGCATGCCGACGGGAAGGTCACCTACTACGGGCACATGCGGCAGTGGACCGTGGCGGTCGCCGAGGGGCAGTACGTCGCCTGCGGCACCTACCTGGGCCAGGTGGGCTCCTCGGGCCACTCCACCGGACCCCACATCCACTTCGAGGTGCGCGACGCCTCCGGCTCCCAGGGCGACCCCTTCGACGGCGACTGCTCCTATCCGCCCTCCTGGTGGGTGGTGCAGGGCAGCTACATGGATCTCCCCGGCCGGGCCTGCGAGCACAGCGGGCCCTGCGAGGCCGCCGGCGCGCTCTCCTGCGGCGACGCGCTGGACGCGCGCAACGACGGCGCCGGCGCCACCGACGATCATGCCTACTACGGCTGCACCGAGTTCAGCTACACCGGGCCCGAGCTGGTCTGGACCTTCTCCACCCCGCTGTCCGAACCCGTCACCCTCTCGCTCACCGGCCTGGCGGCGGATCTCGACCTCTACGTCCTCGGCTCCCTGGCCTGCGACGCCTCGGACTGCGTCACAGCCTCGTCCAACCCCGACGGCAACGACGAAGGGGTGACCTTCGACGCCACGGGGGGCCAGACCTACGTGGTCGTGGTGGACGGCTGGGAAGATGCCGTCTCGGATTTCCACCTCGCGGTGGCCTGCGCCGGCGGGGGCGACTCGGCGCCCGACGACAGCGACGGGGGCGGCGACAGCCCCGGCCCCGACGACAGCGAGGCCGCGGGCCCCTGGGGCCCCGGCGACCGGGAGCGGTACGACGCGGGCGAGGGTGGCTGCGGCTGCGGTGCGGTACCTCGGGCCTGGGCGAACGCCGGGCTGCTGGGTGTGCTGGGGATGGCGCTGCTGCGGCGGGGCCGGCGTCGCGTGCGTGCCAAGGCCCGAAGGTGAACCCGGGTTCGACCGCGATGGACAGCGGGCGGGTCTACGGCGACGCCGGCGAGATCCACTGGGAGGCCTGGGCCTCCCCCCTCCCCCCCGCCGAGGTCGCCGCGGGGTCTGCCCGGGCGCTCGGGCAGGAGGGCGTCCTGCAGAGCGATGGCTGCCGGCTCTGGCGCGTGGAGGGTGCAGACACCACCCGGGTCCTCGTCGTCGGGGACACGGGCACCTTCCCGCACCTGCACACCATCCCACCCTCGGACACCCAGGCCATCGCCGCGTTTTCGCAGCGACACCATCGCTGACAGCACCCCACCGGAGCCCTCCCCATGCGCCTCCTCCCAGCCCTCGCCCTCACCCTGTTGCTGGGCTGCGTGCCCCGTGCGGTCCACCGCAACACCGTGCAGCAGCTCCAGCAAGCCCGCGCCGCCGCGGCCACCCAGCAGGCGCAGATCGCGACCCTGCGAGCGCAGGTGGAGAGCCTGGAGACCCGCTGCGGGGCTGCCAGGGCACCCGCCGGGCCGCCGCCGGTCCAGGCCACGAGCTTCACCGCCATGGACCTGCAGGTCCCGGCCCTGCTGGCCCTGCCCTGGCTGCAGCAACAGGCCGCCATGAGCGCGCTGAACGGCACCGTGGGTCCCTGCGCCCCCTGCGTGGACGAGGGGCTCTCCGCCGCGGCCTGCCTCATGACCCACCGCGAGTGCCTGAACATACCGGGCCTGGCCGCCCGGGTGGCGCGCGGCGCGGCCCGGAGCCAGGAGCCGGCCGCACTGGCGGAGCTGCTGCACTATGACAAGCCCTGGAAGGGCGTCGCGATCGGCGATGCCCCGGTCCGCGGGGGGCGCCGGGACGCGGTGGTCGTCGTGATGTTCATGGACGTCCAGTGCCCCTTCTGCGCGCGCGCCTACGCCACCATGGACGCGCTCGCCCAGCGCTACGGTGACCGCCTGCTCTTCGTCTTCAAGCACATGCCCCTGCCCTTCCATCATCAGGCCATGCCCGCGGCCCTCGCCATGGAAGCCGCTGGGCGCCAGGGCCGCTTCTGGGAGTACCACGACGCCCTGTTCGCCAGGGCCTCGGAGCTGCGCGAAGAGGGCCTCCTCGACGAGGTCGCCGTGAGCGTGGGGCTCGATCTGGGCCGCTTCCACCGCGACCTGGAGGATCCCGCCCTGGCCGCCCGCGTGGCCGCCGACCAGGCCCAGGCCCAGGCCGCCGGCCTCACCGGCACCCCGAGCTTCCTGGTGGCCGGCTACCCCCTCGTGGGCGCCCAGCCCCTGGACAGCTTCGCGGCGGCCATCGATCGGGAGCTGGCGGACTGACCCCGGGCGCTTGAGCATCGCTTGAGCCATCACCGCTCCCGGGCGGGGTAGTCTCCCGTCGTCGCCCGGTCCCCGGAACCGCCGGGCGCGAGAGGTGCCCTCATGATCTCGAAACATGCGATCTTTTTCGCGGCCGCCCTCACGATGATCTCCTGCCAGGGGCTCCTGCCCGGCTGCCAGCCCGACGAGCCCGACAAGCCCCAGCCGGACGACACGGACACCTGCGGCGTGGGCATCGACGAGACCTGGCCCACCGACGGCACCAGCGACCTCTACTACCGATCCGACATCGAGTTCTACCTCAGCGACCCCGACCCGGACGGCACCCCCACGCTCTCCCTCACCAGCGGGGGGCAGCTCATCCCCGGCGAATCCAGGCTGTCGGAAGACGCAGAGACGGTCACCTTCACCCCGGCGGCACCGCTGCAGCCCCAGGCCGAGTACACGGCCACGCTCAACTACTGCCAGGGCGAGGCCAGCATCGCCTTCCTCACCTCGGAGCTCGGCGCGCCCCTGGAGGTGGACCTCGAGGGGCGGACCTACAGCGTCAGCCTCCTGGGCGGGCGGGTCGTGGAACCCCCGGGGTTCGGCGATGTCATCGCCACCCTCATCGGCCAGCCCGACGTCCTGGTGGAGGTGCAGCAGGCCGACGACCAGCTCGTCTTCCTCGGCGCCATTGCCGAGACGAACAGCGACGAGCAGAACCTGTGCAGCCCCACCATCGACTTCCCGCCCGCCGACTTCTCCGACGCGCCCTACTTCGAGGTCCCGCCCTCCCTGGTCGACATCGAGGTGGATGGCACGACGCTGTCCCTGCACGAGTTCACCATGGCCGGTACCTTCGCGGCGGACGGCGGCTACTTCGGCGGCGGCGTCATCGGAGGCGAGCTGGACACGCGGGACCTCGTGGACCTCGTGCCGGAGGTGGAGGATCCGGAGGAGGCATGCGAGCTGATGGCCTCCTTCGGCGCACCCTGCCGGGCCTGCACCAGCGACGACGAGCCCCTGTGCCTCCGGGTCCTCATCGACCGGCTGCTGGGCGACGAGGTGCACACGGACGTGGTGGAGGTCAGGGACCCTTCGGAGAACCCGGACTGCCCGTAGGCTCGCGGCACACCTGCGCGGCAGGGAGGTTCATCCGGGTGCGCCCGCGGTGCGTGGGGTCCTTCTCGATGAGGCCCCCGGGCAGGCCGTGGCGCGCGAAGAGGCGCCGGGCGTTGTAGATGGCGGTGTGCAGCGCCGTGCGGGCGCGCCGCTGCGCCGAAGCACCCCAGAGCGCCGCCTTCAGGGCCTCGTCGGCCACCCACTCCCCCGGCGTGGCGGCCAGCTCCCACAGCAGCAGGAAGGTCTGCCCGGCCGGCTCCTCCCAGGCCTCCCCGCCGTGCTCGACCCGCACGCGCCCGTCCTCACCGTCCCAGACCAGCGTGAGACGCAGGTCGGGTGGTTCGGGGTCGACCTCGGTGTGGGCAGGTGACTGCCACCCGCCAGGACCCGAGGCCCAGGCCACGACCCAGCGGGAGCGTCCGCCGAGCGACACACGGCTGCCCCGGGACAGCTCCCGCCACCCGTCGACCCGGCGGCCGTCCAAGGTGGTGCCGTTGCGCGAGCCGAGGTCCCGCAGGCACCAGCGATCCTCCCGCAGCTCGATCACGGCATGATGCCCGCTCACCCGCGGGTGATCCACCACCAGGGCGTTGCCGGGATCCCGCCCGATGGTGAGCACGCGATCGGACCAAACCAGCCCCGGACCGTCGATCTCCCGCAGGCAGAGGCGGGCAGGGGCTCCTGCGGAGGTGCGCGTGGGGGCGGGCTCGGCCTGCGCGCGAGCGCCGTCCTGCACCACCTGCCAGGCGGGACCGCCCCCGAAGGAGAGCACCGCGCCGGGGGTGAGGGGTCGCGCCCCCTCCACCGGCTGTCCGCCCACGGTGGTGCCGTTCTTCGATCCGAGATCGCGGACCGTGTGGCCATCGCCGACACGCTCGATCACCGCGTGGTGGCGGCTGGCGCCCTCGTGGGTGAGCACCAGCCCGTTGGTGGGGTGGCGCCCCACGTCGAGCCGCTCACCGAGCGCCACGCGGTCGCGCCCATGGGCGTCGGTGCCTTCCAGGGCCATCAGCATCAGGGGCACGGCCAGCGACCTCGCGGGTGTGGGGGGCTCGCCCAGGAGCTAAGGGAGCACGGAGCCGCCGCCATGTCCAGCACCGACCCACCCCCGACGGTCTGCCAGGGCCGCTACGTGCTCGCCGAGGAGCTCGGCCGGGGCGGCACGGCCACGGTCTGGCGCGCCTGGGACACCCGCCTGCGCGTCGAGGTGGCGGTGAAGATGCTGACGCCGGAGCGGTCCGGCGATCCCGTGGCCGAGGCTCGCATCCTGGCCGAAGCGCGGGCGCTCGCGGCCCTGGCCCACCCCGCGGTGGTGCGCGTCTTCGACATCGAGGAGGACGCGGGGAAGGTCCTGCTGGTGATGGAGTTCTGCCCCGGCGGGAGCCTCTGGCGCTGGGTGGAGCGCCACGGGGCCATGCCTCCCGCCTTGGCCGTGCGGCTGCTGCTGCCGATCACCGAGGCCCTGGCCGCGGCCCACGCCGCGGGGCTCGTCCATCGCGACGTCAAGCCCGAGAACATCCTGCTGGACGCCGAGGGCAGGCCCCGGATCGGGGACTTCGGCATCGCGCGCGCGTCCTGGACCGCGGACACCTCCCTCACCCGCACCGGCACGTCGCTGGGCACCTGGGGCTACATGGCGCCCGAGCAGCGCCGGGACGCGCGCACCGTGGACGCGCAGGCCGACGTCTACGGGCTGGGGGCGACGCTCCTGGCCCTGCTGACCGGCGCGCCGCCCGTGGACCCCTTCGCCTGGGACGTGGAGGCGGACCTCGGCGCGGCGCTGCCGCCGGCGCTGGCCGCCGTGGTGCGCGACGCCACGCGCTTCGAGCCAGCCGCGCGTCCCGCCGGC
>JBDRKM010000237.1:0-15291 GCA_043814015.1 Pseudomonadota bacterium | reverse complement strand
GCGCCGCAGGCGCGCGCGCCAATAGGGCGCGGGGAGGGGGGAGCGCCAGCGGTGCGGGGGGAGGCATCCTCCCCCCGCGAAAAAATGGGCAGCGCGGGCCGGTGCGATCACCTTGGGTTGCGGGCGGAGCCCCGCGCTGCGGGGGACGTGGGGCCGCCCCCAGCCTCCTTGCCCCACACCTCCAGCGTGCGCAGGATCGAGCCTCCCACCGGAGGTGCCCCTTCATCCAGTCCCTGCGCGCCCTGATCGCCCGCTACCTCGCGGCGGCCGTCACCGTCCTCACCCTGGGGCGAATCAAGGTGGACCCCACCGGCGCCTTCCTCTCGGAGAAGGGCCGCGACGGTCAGGCGCAGGAGTCCTGCGAGGGCCCCCCTCCCCCGCCGCCTGCATGATCCCGCGCGCGGCTGTCGTACACTGCTCGCCATGGCCTCCACCTCCGACCCCACCCCGCTCTTGACGCCCGGCCGGGTCCTGCTGGTGATCGCGGCCCTGGTGTGCACGGTGGCCATGATGCCCTGCCTGGGCATCCTGAACTGGGTGGCGCTGCCGGTGGCGGCGTTGCCGGCGGGCATGGGCGGGCTCGCTGTGTACCGGCTGCGCCGCGCCGACCCCGAGCTGCGCCTGCAGCCCGCCCCCTTCCTCGGCCTGCTGCTGGGGGGCGCGGTGCTCATGCTGGCCTCCGCGCTGCGCCTCGTGCTGGGCGCGGGGGTGCTGTGATGGACTGGCCTCTCCTCGGGGGCGTCGCGCTGATGACGCTGGGCGCGGGGAGCGCCGCGGCGGGCATCGTCTTCGGGGTGCTGCCCGTGCTGCCCGGTCCGCCGGTGGCCATGCTGGGGCCGGTGCTGGTGGTCGCGGGGCTGACGGTGGCGGGCGCCCCCCCCGCGGGCTGGGGCTGGCTGCTGCTGGCGGCGGTGTTGCTGCTGGGGCTGGTGGTCACGGGGCTCGACCTGCTGGCGCCCGTGCTCGGCCGCAGGCTCGGCGGCGGCGGCCGCGGGGCCATGGCGGGGGCCTACCTGGGGCTGGGGGTCGCCGTGGGCCTGACCCTGCACATCGGGAGCCTGGGCACGGCTTCGTCCCTGGTCACCTTCGGGCTCGGCCTGCTGGCCGGCGCCATCGCCAGCATGGTGGTGCTGGTGCTCGGGCCCCTGCTCGGTGGCATGGTAGGCGAACTGTGCGCGCAGCCCGCGCGGCGACCGGAGACGGTGGAGGGCCCGCTCCGCCCACTGCGGCTGGTGGTCTGGGACGCCCTGGCCACCGGGCTGGCCCAGTGCCTGGGGCTGCTGATCACCACGGGCGCCAAGGTGCTCTACGGGCTGGCCTCGCTGGGCGTCTGCGCCGCGCTGGTGCTCGGCTGGCTGCTCTGAGCGTCCAGGCGGTCGATGAGGGTCCAGACCTCCACCACCGGCGCGTCCCGCAGCACCTGCACCCCGGCGGGCTCACAGGCATACTCGTCCTGGATGAGCGCGCGGGTCGCGGCGGTGACGCGGATGCAGCCGGGCCCGCCGCGGGGCTCGAGGTGGCTGGCGAGGTGCACCGTGCGGCCCCAGACGTCGTAGATGAACCCCCGCCGCCCGGCCGCGTCGGGGCGGATCACGCCGCTGTTGATGCCCACCCGCAGATCGATCCGGTGGCCGGCGAAGCCGCGCGAGGCCACGGCCGCGCGCATGTCCAGGGCCAGGGCGGCGGCGCGGTGCGCGTGCCGCAGGTCGGCGCCCGGTGCTCCGGCCACCACCATGTAGGCGTCCGCGACGGTCTTGATCCGGGCGAGGCCGTGGCGCTCGGCCAGGGTGTCGAAGTGGGTGTAGACCGCGTTCAGCATGTCCACGATCTGCGCGTCGTCGAGGGGAGCGTCGAGGGGGGCGAGGTCGAGGACGTCGGCGAAGAGGACGGTGACCCCCTCGCCACCGGCGCCGCGCTCGCGCCCGCCCGGCCTGAGCGCCTGGGCGAGCTCGGGGGGCATGATGTTGAGCAGCAGGGCGTCGGCGCGCTCCTGATCCTGGTGCATGCGCTGGACGAAGTGGTGGAGGGTCGCCAGAATCAGGATGGAGGCGCCGGCCAGGTTGGAGGCGGCCAGCACCGGCAGGAGCCAGGCCGGGGGTAGCTGGGCCAGGGGGCCGAGCAGGCTCGGGGAGAGGACGGCCGAGATGACCAGCAGCGCCAGGAACAGCCCGCCGGTCACCGCCAGGGCCCGACGGCCGAGGAACATCATGGCGGCCAGGGGCCCCATCAGGCCCCAGACCATGAACCCGCCCGAGGCGGCCAGGCCGCCCAGGGTCAAGGTGACCGCGAAGGGGACGATCATCACCGCGACGACGTGGAACCAGGACACGGCGCGCACGCCGCGCCCGAAGACCTGCAGCGCGAGCAGGGAGAGGCCGGTGAGCAGGGCGTAGGCCCCCTCGACCAGCGCGCCTCCCCGCAGCCCGAGGACGAGGAAGGCGGCGCCGAAGAGGACCAGCGTGCCACCGCCCGCGAGGTGCAGCTGCTTGAGCAGGCCGAGCTGCGGGTGGGGGTCCAGGGTTCTTCTCGCCATGTTCATGGGACACCTCTACTCCCCGGGCTGGCGAAGCGCCCCCGACCTCGCCTGCGTGCTATCTTTTCTGGACCCCCATTCGGCCTGGACCCGTGCCCTCTCCCTCTCGCCCTCCGGCCCTCCCAGCCTCCTGGCGCCTGTCCGGGTGCTGCGCCCTGCTCGCGCTCCTGGTGGTCCCTGCACGGGCCCTGGCGCTCGATCCCGAGCGCCCCATCGCGCGCCACAGCCTCGATCGCTGGACCACCACCGAGGGGCTGCCGCGCAACACCGTCGAGGCGGTGGTGCAGACCTCGGACGGGCAGCTGTGGTTCGCGACCTCCGACGGCCTCGCGCGGCTGGAGGGCGGCCGCTTCGGCGTCTGGGGCGCCGACGAGTTCCCCGGGATCGCCTCGCTGCCGGCCACGGCCCTGGCCGAGGGGGCCGAGCCCGGCGTGCTGTGGCTGGGGGTAGAGAGCGGCGGGCTGCTCCGGTTCGACAGCCATAGCGGCGCCCACACCCTGCTGCGCGAGCGGGACGGCCTGTGTGGCGATGCGGTCACGGCCCTGCGCCGGGACGCCGAGGGGGGCCTCTGGATCGGCACCCGCTCGGCCCTCGCCTGCCGCTACCTCGACGGCGAGTTCCAGCCGCTGCCCCTGGTCGGCCTGGAGCTGCCCTCGGTGACCGACATCGCCGTCGATGACTCCGGGGGCGTCTACTTCGCGGGTGGCGCCGATGGGCTGCTGTACGCGCCCCGCGCCTCCGCGCCGCTGCAGGCCCTGCCCGGACTGCCCGAGCGCGCCACGGCGGTGGTGGTGAGCGATCGGGGGGCGGTCTACGCCGGCACCGCGGGCGCGGGCGTGTTCCGCTACCACTGGGACGAGGGCCGCTATGCCCCGGTGGGCGCCGGGATGCTCGGCCAGCTCAGGGTCCGCAGCCTGCTGCTCACCCGGGAGGGCACGCTGTGGGTGGGCACCACCAGCCAGGGCGTCTACCGGCTGCGGCTCGACCGCAGCGACGAGGTCCAGGATGTGGACCACCTCGACGCCCCCCTGGTCACCGACCTGCTCGAGGACCGGGAGGGCAGCCTGTGGGTCACCACCCAGGGCGATGGCGTGCTGCGCCTGGCCGACATGCCCCTCTGCACCCTCTCCCAGCGGCACGGGCTGGACGAGGAGAAGGTCTGGTCCCTGCTGCCGCTTGGGGACGGCAGCGTGCTGGCGGGCACCGCCGGCGGGGGGATCTTTCGCCTGGACGGCGAGGTGGCGCGCCCGTGGGCCCTGGCGGCAGGTCTGCCCGCGGACGCCATCGTGCTGTCCCTGGCCCTCGACACGCGCGGCGCCGTGTGGGCCACCCTCTACGATCACGGCATCGTCAGGATCGAGCCCCGCGGGGTGCGCTCCTTCGGCGTGGCCGAGGGGCTGGCGAGCGATCACCCTTCGGTGGTGCTGGCCACCCGCGACGGCCGCGTCCTGGTGGGGCACTACCATGGCCGGATCGACGCCATCCAGGGGGAGGCGGTGGGGCCGCTGGAGGGCACCGCCGGGCTGCCGCAGGCCGGCGTCACCGCGCTGGTGGAGGCCGCGGACGGCCGCCTGTGGATCGGCACCCAGGGCGCGGGCCTCGCCCTGCTGCATGGCGGGCAGCTCCAGCGCATCACCGCGGCCGAAGGGCTCGTCGACGACAACGTGAACGGCATCTACGAGGCGGGCGACGGCGCCATGTGGATCGCCACCGCCGGGGGGCTGTCGCGCCTGCGCGGCGACACAGTCGTGAACATCGGCAGGGGACAGGGGCTGCCGGCGGGTGCGGTCTACGACCTGCTCCAGGAGCGCGGCGGCAGCTTCTGGCTCTCCACGGACGTGGGCCTGGTGCGGATCGAGCGCGAGAGCGTGGACAGCCTGGTGGCGGGGCAGAGCGTCCGGCTGGCCACCCGGGTCTTCGGCACGGCCCAGGGCATGCTGACCGCCGAGTGCAACGGCGGCACCCAACCCAACATGGCCAAGGACGCCGAGGGCACCATCTACGTGGCCACCACCCGCGGCGTGGTCGTGGTGGAGCCCGCCCGGCAGCTCGCCGAGCCGGCGCCCCCCCGTGTCCTGGTCACGGGGCTGTGGGCCGCGCGGGAGCAGCGGGTGCTGCCCGAGGAGGGCGCGGTCCCCGCCCTGGGGCGTGGCCCGACCGACGTGGCGGTGCAGTACCTCGCCACCTCCTACCTGACGCCAGAGGGGGTCGCCTACCGCTACCGGGTGGAGGGCCTGCCCGGGGACTGGCTGGAGGTGGGGGAGGATCGCGTGGCGCGCTTCCCGCAGCTCGCGCCGGGGCGCTACCGCTTCGAGGTCCAGGCCCGCGACGGCGGCGCCTGGGGCGAGGCCGCCTCCATCGCCTTCCGCATCCGCGGGCGTCCATGGCGCTCACCTTGGCCCTGGGCCGTGGCGTTGGTGCTGCTCGGGGGTCTGGCCCTGGCCCGGGTGCTGCGCTCCACGGGCGCCCAGACCCGCCGGCAGGCCGAGCTGGAGGCCGCCCTGGAGGCCAAGGCCAGGGAGCTGCGTGACGCCGCCCTGGTGGATCCCTTGACCGGCCTGCGCAACCGGCGCTTCGTGACCGAGGTGGTGCTGCCGGCGGTGGCCACCTTCATCTCGCAGCGGGTGCAGACCCTGCGCTCGGGCACCCGCCGGCGCACCATCGCCGAGTCCGGCGTCTTCGGCATCTTCCTGTTCGACATCGACCACTTCAAGGAGATCAACGACACCCTGGGGCACGAGGCCGGCGATCGCATGCTGCAGCAGTTCTCCTACCTGCTGCGCCGCTCCGTGCGGCAGGACGACTTCGTGGTGCGCTGGGGCGGCGAGGAGTTCCTGATCCTCTTGCGCTTCTCCGACCGCGACCACCTCGACACCTACGCCCGGCGGGTGCGCGAACAGGTGGAGCAGACCACCTTCCTGGTGGCCGCCGCGGCCGGCGGCTCCCTCAAGAAGACCACCTCCATCGGCTACGTCTCCATCCCCTTCTTCGACGAGAGCCCCGAGCTGCTGGAGTTCGAGCAGGCCGTGCAGCTCGCCGACGAGGCGCTGTACAAGGCCAAGGAGGGCGGGCGCAACCGGGCCGTGCGGGTGGTGTCCACCGGGCAGATCCCCGAAGGCGACGACCTCAGGCAGATGGTCCGCTCCCTGGACTGGGCCATCGAGCGCGGCTACGCGCGGCTGGAGGTCTACGGTTCGGGGAGCTGATCCCCCCCCACGGGAGCCACACCATGTCACTGCTGCTGCTCTCCCTGCTGGCCTGTGGGCCCGGCTTGAAGCGCGCCTGGGAGGTCAACCCGGGCGATTATTCGCCGGTGCCCGCCATCACGCGCGACGGCACGCTCATCACCTCGAGCTACGCGCCCTACACCACGCAGGGCACGACCATGGCGCTGGACCCGGCGGACGGCCAGCAGCTCTGGTCCTACAATGTCGAGAATGGCTCCACCATGGGCGTCGTGCTGGACGCCGATGACGACGTGGTGGTCGCGGACAGCACCGGGTTGGTGGGGCTCGATCCGGCGGACGGGAGCGAGGTCTGGAGCGTGACCCTGCCCAACCGGCCGGGCGCCATGGCCGTGGATGCCACCCAGGGCATCGTCTACACGGTCTACCAGGCCGCGGGCGGCACACCCGAGCTCGCGGCCATCCAGGACGGCGCCGTGCGCTGGACCCTGCCCTGCGAGGCCGGCTGGGGGAACCTGGCCGTGGGCGCGGATGGGACCCTCTTTCTCGCCACGGAGACCACCGCGCGGGCCATCTCCACCGCCGGGGAGGTGCTCTGGGAGGTCACGCTGCCCGCCGCCGCGGTGTTCGGCGTGCTGGACAGCGCGCACTTCGTGCTGAGCCTGGGCCCCTCCACGGAGTCGGCCGCGAGCGTGGCGGTCCTCTCCCGCGCAGACGGCGCGGTGGCCTGGAGCACGGAGCAGGGCTGCTCCACCGAGCCCGTCATCGGCGCGGACGGCACCATCTATTGCGGATCCTACGCCGGGATCCTGGCCATGGACGGTGAGACCGGCGCGCTGCTGTGGAGCAGCGGCGAGAACACCTGTGACGTCGCCATCGGCGGCGACGGCCGCCTGTACGCCCTGGCCATGCTGCTGGAGGACGAGGCCTTCCCCGAGCTGGGCTCCAACCTCGAGTTCACCGTGGCCTCCGCCTCCGACGGCGAGATCCTCTGGCGCGAGATGCAGTACGAGGCGCTGGATTCGTCCGGGGGTGCACCCAACTTCGACGGGCGGCGCGTCTACTACGCGGGCGGGTATTTCTACGCCTACGTCTACGCCTTCGACGGCGGGCCCGGGTTGGGTGGCGGGCCGTGGCCGAGGGGCGGTGCAGACGCCGGCAACCGGCGGCAGGAGCAGTAGGCGTCGTCAGAGCGGCGCCACCAGGGTCATCCGCAGATCGATCTGGGGGCCTGACAGGTTGCCGGCCTGCTGCCAGCCGCCGAGGACCTCGAAGATCGCGCGGGGCTGGGCGTTGCCTTCCTCGAGGATGGGCAGGGTGAGGTCGAGGCCGGGGCCGACGGCGGCCCAGAAGCCTGTGGCGCTGCGTTGGGCGTCCGGGCCCAGCGTGTAGGCGACAAACTCGTCCCAGGCCTGCTCGTCGATGGCGGCGTTCCAGCCCGAGGCGCCGGCCTCGGCGCGCAGGCTCAGGGCGACGACATCGCCCGCCACCGGCCGGAAGCGGCCCACCGCCCCGGCGCGCCAGGCGAAGACATCGCCGCCGATCTTCGGGGCGTCGTCGTTCTCGCCCTGGATCTCGTAGTGGGTGACGTTGTGGGTGGAGGCCGCGAGCAGCAGGCCGGCGGAGAAGGGCGCCTGGCGCCAACCGAATTCCACAACGCTGCCCCGTCCGCGGTCCACCCAGTCGTCCAGCGCGGGCAGGAAGCGCATCGTGCCGCCGGCGGAGAGGTAGAGGCCGCGGTCGCGGTCGGCGGCGTGGGCCATGGTGGGCAGGAGAGCCGTGAGGGCGATGGGGAGGAGCAGGTGTCGCATGGCGTTGTCTCCCTTCACAGCCGGATCACGAGATCGAGGGCGGCGAACAGGTTCGCCTTGTGCTCTAGCGTCGTGCTGAAGACGGTCTCGATGTAGGTGAAGCGCTCGATGCGCACGCGACCGCGCACCCAGGTGCCGCCGATCTCGCTGGAGAGGCCGTAGAGCAGGGCCGGGTGGAGCTGGTTCTCCGTGGCCTGGGCGTAGAGGTCCTCCTCCTGCTGCAGGGCCTCCAGGTCGTCGGAGGTGTACACGACCCCGGCGCCGGCGCCGAAGCCCGTGGTGCAGGTGAGCTTGCCGAGGCCCATGCGCAGGGGCAGGACCCGGATCACGCCCTGGGCGCGGCCGAGCATGGGGCTTAGGTCGGGGGAGATGTGGTTGTTCTCCACGAGCTGGGTGGTCAGGGGCTTCCAGTCGCGGTCGTGCCGGTCGGGGTAGAAGGCCCCGGAGAGCCCGACGCGCACCAGGGGGGTGGGCTCCAGCTCGACGCCGGTGCTCAGGCCGTAGCGGTGGAGGAAGGGGTCGTTGGTGACGGCCTCGGGGCCGACGGTGAGCAGCACGCTGGCCGCTGATGAGGCGCCCACCCAGAGGAGCGCGAGGGCGGTCATTGGGACCTCCCGAAGCGGCAGAGGAGGTCGAGGGTGAACACGGGGCGATCCACCAGGCGACGGCCGTCGGGAGGGCGCTCGGGATCGTAGCTCAGAGATTCCTCCCAGGAGAGGCGGTGGTACCAGCCCGCGCGCATACCCACCCGCTCCCAGAACCAGAGATCCAGGGCCAGGCCACCCACGGCCCCGATGGCGGTGGAGCCGACGGGCTCGCTGAGGGCCACGGGGCTCTCGGCCCGACCCGTGTCCCATGCTGGATTGTAGGTCGCGTAGACCCGCTCCACCTGGCGCACCTCCACCCCGGCCAGCAAGCGGGGCCCGCCCATCAGGGCGTGGGGGCCGCGCCGCGCCCACAGGCCCCAGTCCATCAGCGCCTGCGCGGCCCAGACGTCGTACTGGAAGGGCTGCTGGAAGCCGGCGTCCGGGTCGCCCTGGTGGGCGATCTGGACGAGGGTCCTCACCAGGCCGGCGCTCTCCACCGTCGAGGTGCGCACAAACCCGCCGGCCTCGACCACCCAGACGCCGTGGTCGTCCAGGGGCACCCGCACCGTGGCGCGCGGGCCTTCGGTGAGGTCGTGGGGATCGTCCATGGCGCTGTGGCTGATGCGCATGCCGGCGCCCACCTCCACGCCTGCGGTGGCCAGGACGGGCTCGGCGGCCAGGCACGTGTGTGCTGCGAGCAGGAGGAGCAGGGGTCCCATGGTCGAACCCTCCCGGGATGGGGTGCTGTCGGTATGGTAGCACCGCGCGCGCTGGATTACCCGAGGCCCACCTCCCACCCCGGGTGATCCATGTCGCGCTGCCTGCTTCCCATCCTGGCCCTCGCCGGCTGCTCCTTCTTGTCCCCGGAGCCCGGCGGCGACCTCGCCCAGCGCCTGGCGAGCGCCGCGCGCCAGGCCCACCCCGACTGGGGCATCACCGTGGTGGATGCCGACCAGGTGGACGTGCTGCGGCCGGGTGAGGAGCCGCTGCACATGTTCCTGGACAACCTGCGCAGCATCTGCGAGGGGTCGGCCGAGGACTGCGAGCGGGCCATCGCCATGCGGGTGCGCGGCCTCGACGAGCTGGACGCGGGCGATCACCCCACGGTCGAGCAGCTCCGGCCGGTGCTCAAGCCGGCCGACTACATGGCCGAGGTGGATCGCCTGTCCGCCGAGGAGACGGACCCGTCCGTGGCCGCGGGCAACCGGGTCCTGCGCGCGCCCTTCGTGGGGGATCTCTCGGTGGTCTGGGTGCTGGACATGCCCACCAGCATGGCCCTGGTGAACCAGTCCGTCCTCGACGATCTCGGTCTGACCCAGGAGGCCCTGGCGGCCCGGGCCCTGCAGAACCTGGACGACTGCTGCGGGGCGTTCCCCGTGCAGCCGGTGCCGGACGTCCCGGGGGTCTACCAGGTGTGGGCGGGCGACTCCTACGAGGCCGCGCGCCTGCTGCTGCACGACCGCTGGGGTCCGCTGGTGGAGACGGTGCCCGGGCAGCTCGTGGTGGTCGCCCCCAACCGCGACACGGTGCTGTTCGCCGGCTCCGAGGATGGCGCCGCCCTGAGCGTGCTGGCCTCGGCGGCCGAGGAGATGTCCCAGGACGCCTACCCCCTCTCCTCGCAGGTGCTGGTGTGGCATCCGGAGGGCTGGAAAACCGCGACGCTGGGAGCGGAGGAGGCGCCAGCCCCGGCGCCCTGACTACCCCACCGCCCCGCACAGCCGCCGCACCTGGGCCTGCACCGCGCGGACGCGCGCGTCGATCTGGGCGGGGGTGAAGGGGTCGCCACCCAACAGGTTCGTCGCCAGGGGTTGGGCCGCGTACCACAGCATGTGCAGGCCGACGATGCTGCCGGCGAGGTGGGCGGGGTCCTGCAGCACGAGGGCGCCGGCCTGGACGCCTTCGGCGAGCAGGCGGGCCGTGGCCTGGACGGCCTGGCCGATCACCGCCGAGCGCGGGCTCGTGAGGAACGGCCCGGCGTCGACCGCCTCGCGGGTGAGCAGGCGGGCCGCCTGGGGGTGGGCGCCGAAGTAGCGGACCACGGCCTCGCCGAGGCCGTCCAGGCGCGCGAGGATGTGGCCGGGCTCGGCCAGCGCGCGCTCCACCAGCGCGCCGAGGCTGGCGGCGATGTCCTCCATCACCTCCAGGTACAGCGCCTCCTTGCCGGGGAAGTGGTGGTACAGGGCGGGCTTGGTGACCCCGCAGGCCGCCGCGATCTCGGCCATGCTCGCCCCTGCGTAGCCCCGCGCGGCGAAGACCTGCTGGGCGGCGGCGAGGATCTGGGCGGTGGGCACGGGATCGACGGGACGGCCCCGGCGGCGCCGGGGTGGTGGGTTCTGTGGCATGGCCGGGGTCTATCACGGCGCCGATGGGATAGTGGGCGGCCATGCTGCGCATCCTGTTCGCCCTCGGCCTCCTCGTCGCCTGCTCGCGCCCCGTGGCGGTCGAGGAGGAGCCCTCCGCTCCGCGGTTGGCCTCCTTCTCGCCGGCCCTGACCGAGCTGCTCTTCTCCATGGGCCTGGGAGCCCAGGTGGTGGGGGTCACCCGCTACTGCGAGCTGCCCGCGGGCGAGGAGCGGCCCGTGCTGGGCGACGCCATCACCGTCAGCGCCGAGGGCGTGCTGGCCGTGGCGCCCGACGTGCTGCTGATCCAGTCGGACCCGGCCCGCTTCGCGCCGATCCAGCAGCTCGATCCGGCGCTGCAGATCGAGCACTTCAGCATCGAGACCATCGCCGATATCGCGGCGGCCCAGCGCCGCCTGGGGGTGCTGGCGGGGCAGCCGGCCCGGGGAGATGCGGCGGCGCGTGCCTTCGAGGCGGGGCTCGAGGAGGTGCGGGCGAAGAGCGCTGGCCTGGCGCGGCCGCGCCTGCTGTTCGTGACCGGCTCCGAGAAGCCCGGCACAGCAGGGCAGGGCACCTTCGTGGACGAGCTCATCGGGCTGGCGGGCGCTGAGAACGCGGCCGCCCACCTGCACGGCTGGGCGACCCTGGATCTCGAGTACGTCCTGGCGGCCGAGCCCCACATCCTGGTGTGCTGGTCGCCCGCGGCCGACTCGGCCCGGGACCTGGCCCGCTGGCGCGCCCTGGAGGACCTCCCCGCCGCCCGCGACGGGCGGGTCTACGGGATCAGCGCGCAGAGCTGGATCACCCCGACCCCGAAGCTCGTGGGCCACGCCGAGGAGCTGCTGGCCATGGTCCACCCCGAGCTGGCCGCCCCGTGAGGCGCGAGCTGACCCTGGGGCGCCTGCTGGCCCTCCTCGCGGGGCTGCTGCTCCTGTGCCTGCTGGTCTGGGCCGGCTGCACCCTGCTCGGGCGCTACCACCTCACCCCGCAGGTCTGGCGCTTCCGGGCCGTGCGGGTCTTCGCGGCCGGGCTCATCGGTTTGGCGCTGGCCTCCTCCGGGGTGGCGCTGCAGGGGCTGGTGCGCAACCCCCTGGCCGAGCCCTACGTGTTGGGCATCTCCTCGGGGGCCGGGGTCGGCGTGCTGCTGGCCCGGACGTTGCCGCTGGAGGCGTTCTTGCCGCGTTGGCTCACGGAGCCCGCGCTGGCCATCTGCGGTGGGCTGCTCACCTGCCTGGTGGTCTGGGGCATCGCCCAGCGTCGCGGGCGGCTGGAGCCCACGGTGCTGCTGCTGGCCGGGGTGATCGTCAACGTGTTCAACGGCGCCTTGATCCTGGTGTTGTTCCTCTTCGCCACCCCCGAGGACATCGCCGGCTTCATCGGCTGGGGCATGGGCCAGGTGCCCGACTGGCTGCTTACCCAGCCCGGGCTGGCGTTCTCCACCACGGCCTGCGTGCTCGCGGGCTGGGGATTCCTGCTCTGGCGGGCGGCGGCCTTCAACACCCTGGGCCTGGGCGACGCGGTGGCGGAGTCCCTCGGTGTCGGAGTCCAGCGCCTGCGCCTGGAGACCTTCGTGGTGGTCAGCGGCATGACCGCCGCGGCGGTGGCCCTGGCCGGCCCGGTGGGCTTCGTGGGGCTGATGGTGCCCCACGCCGTGCGCCTGGTGCTGGGCCCCGATCATCGCCGGTTGGTGGTGGTGGCGGGGCTGATGGGCGCGGTGTTCCTGATGCTGGCCGACACCGCCTGCCGCACCGCCGGGGAGTGGATCGGGTTGGCGGAGCTGCCGGTGGGGGTGCTGACCGCGCTGGCGGGCGGCCCCTTCTTCATCTGGCTCTTGCGCCGCCGCTTCCAGGGGGGTGAGGCGTGAGCGTGCCCCTGCTGGAGGCCCGCGGGCTGGTGTTTGGCTATCGCCCCGAGGCCCCGGTGCTGCGCGGTGTGAGCCTGGCGCTGGAGCCCGGCGTGTTCACCTGCGTGCTCGGCCCCAACGGCACGGGCAAGACCACGCTGCTGCGCTGCCTGCTGGGGGGCCTGCGGCCCGCGGCGGGCCAGGTCCTGCTGGAGGGGCGGCCCCTCATGGAGGTACCGCTCCGGGAGCGCGCCCGGCGGGTGGCCTATGTGCCCCAGGTGCCCACCTCCGCCTTCGCCTTCACCGTGCGCGAATTGGTGGCCATGGGGCGCCACGCCCACCAGGGGGCGCTCGGGCTGGCCAGCTTCGCCGACCGCGAGGCCGTGGAGCGCGCGCTGCTGCGCACCGGCTCCCAGGCGCTGGCGGATCGCACCCTGGAGGAGCTCTCGGGCGGCGAGGCCCAGTGCGCCATGATCGCCCGCGCCCTGGCCCAGGCCCCGCGTGTGCTCCTGCTGGACGAGCCCACCAGCCACCTGGACCTGCGCAACCAGCTCTCCATCTACGGCCTGATCCGCGATCTGGCCCACGAGGAGGGCGTGGCCGCCCTCTGCATCGGGCACGACGTGAACCTGGCCGCGCGCCACGCCGATCGGCTCGTGCTCCTGCGCGACGGGCACGTCCTGGCCGCCGGCCCGCCCGCCGAGGTGCTCGACGCGGGTGTGCTCGGGGAGTGCTACGGCGTGGAGGTGGACCTGGTGGATCCGGGCGACGGGCTGCCGGTGGTGCGGGCGCGACTCCAGAGCTCCTGACCTACCCCTGGCGGCTCGGGTTTCCTCCAGGCTTGCGATGGCCCGGGTGGAGGTGGGAGTCGGGCTGGCCACTACGGGTCGCCGACCTCACTGCGGCGAGAGTCCCCCTGAACTGACCGTGTTGCGGGCAGAGCCCCCTCCGACTGACCACCCGCCCGTCCGACCTCGCGGCGACCCCTCGAAACTCGACGTTCGTCCGTTGGCGATGTTGCCGGCACGGCTGCCGGCCAGGTGAGGTGGTCAGTTCACCCTGACTCTGATCGCAATCTGGTCAGTTCGGCGCGGCTCTCCCCGCAGCCCCTCCGGCATCATCCCACGGAACCAGAGGGGGGCCGCGCCGCGACCGCCCGAGCGAAGCCCGCGGATCCGTGCCCCTGCACCCAGCCTCGCCGGAACAGCTCGTACCGGGCGCGGAGGCCGGCATGCTGGGACGCCATGATCCGGGACAGGAGGGAAGAACCGGACAGGTGTTCTTCCGCACTCCCCTCCTGGCCGAGCACGGTCCAACGTCAGATCTGGCGGGCCACGTTCAGAGGTTTGGCCTTATGCCATGATCTCCGCGACGTCTTGATCCGAGAAGCCGATCGCGCGGCCCGCCTGCTTGACGTAGAGCCGCTCGGTGACGTGGAAATCGCCGTCCCTCTTCCCGAGGGCCACGAGGTCCACCAGCATACCGATGGATTCGTCCGGGTGGCTCGCGAACAGCGAGAAATCCACGGAGTGGGGCGCTTCGTCGTCCAATTCCGCGCGCAGGGCCTGCTCATCCTCTGCAGCGAGCCCCGATCGGGCCAACAGGGTCGCGATGTACTCGCGCTCGACGGGCAGCACCTTGCCGTCGATCTTCATCAGGTTGGTGAGCGCCCTGATCTTGAGCATGTCGAGGGTGGGGGCGCGTGGAGCCGCCGCCCGGGGCTGCGGGTGCTGGGGCCGATCGAGATCCTGGGTGCTTTGCTCCTCGTCGTCCACTTCCTCTGCGGCGGAGGCCTCGATCTCGATGTCGCGCTGCATGATCTCGACGGCCTTCTTGCCGATGGTGCGGGTGAGGTAGTTGCTCCAGGCTGCCATCCCCGCGGCGCCGATCACGGGCAGCCACTTGCTGATCATGGACTTGAGGATCTGCTGGGTCACGCGCCCGGCGAGGACCAGGATGACGCGCTGGAAGACCCGCAGGGCCACGCGCTTGACCAACACCTTGCTGCCGTGCATGACCAGCAACGTGCCTGCGCTCGTGCCCAGGGCCGTCATGAGGACCCCGGCGAGCAGCTCGCGCGTCAGCACGTCCTTCTTTCCGTATGCCAGGCCGACCTCGTAGATCAGCGCCAGTTGGTTTCTCATCACCGCCACGATCTCGGGGATCGCGGCGGCCATGCCGAACGGCCCGGGGATCAGGCTCACACCACCCGAAATCCCGGCGTTGATCAGAGAATAGTACTGGATGCGGCCCCCGATGGTGGCTTCCGTGGGGATCTCTTTGGGGTGTGCGTGGAAGTGGCCCTCTCGCTCGTGGATCACGAGGTCGAAGACTCCCATCAGAGACTGGGAGAGCCGCTGCTCGATGGTGGGCTCGGCGGAGGGCACGGGCTCGGTGGCCGGTTCGGAGGGTGGCGCTGGATGGGTGGTCATGGTTGCTGGAGTCCTCGCACAGTGGGTTTGCTGCCGTTGCGGGTTGATGCCTGCCCCCCCTGGAGAAGAGCCAGCCCCCTACTGGATCACCACCCGTCCTGGCGAGCCGTCCGTGGACGGCACGGAGGGCCAGGTGCCCGCCACGCCGCCGCTGCCGGCGACGCCGTCGTAGTCTGCATCCGCGGTGTTGCCCGCGGTGGCGCCGCTGCCCGCGGTGAGGGTGCCGGAGGAGGACCAGGAGGAGCCGCCGCCGCCCCCGCCGCCGAAGTAGGTGTAGATGCCGCCGCCCCCGCCGCCGCCGTAGTAGCCGGCGCCGCCGCCGCCGCCCGAGCCGTTGGCACCGCCCGTGCCCGCGGCGCCCCAGGAGGCCGCGCTGCAGGTGGTGCGGCTGCCGCCGAGGCCGCCGGTCATGCTCGACCCGTCGGTGCCGTCGTAGGCGGAGAGCCCGCCCGTGGTGGCCGTGGCCACCCCGCCGATGCCGCCGGCGCTGGCCGTGCCGCCCAGGCCGCCGGTGACCGAGCCCCAGGCTGCCATGCCCATGGCGTGGCCCGTCCCGCCGGC
>JBDRKM010000236.1:0-10645 GCA_043814015.1 Pseudomonadota bacterium | reverse complement strand
GGGGGGGCTCGGGGGTCGGGGGGGGTTGCCGGTACTTTTCTTATATTTTTTTTTTATTTATTACTCTCCTGGCCCCTCCCACCCCCCGGACGTACCGCCCGCCTCCCACTGCGGGCAGGCCCCACCCGAACCTACCAATTTGCGGTCAGCCCCCCCGCGAACCTACCACGGGGCGCACAGCAGCCGCCCGAGCTGCGCTCGCCAACCAACAAACGTCGCTTTTCGCGCGCCGCGCGCCGCCATCCACCCCCAGTGGTAGGTTCGGGGCCACCCTCGCCGCATTCTGGTAGGTTCGAGGCGGTCCTCCCCGCAAGCAGACCCTCCGCCCCTCACAGGATGATCACCACCCCCCGCTTCTCCAGCGCCCACGCTACTCCCTGTAGCAACCCCAGCACCACCACCAGCTGCCCCAACAGCAGCGCCCAGCCCGCCTCGGCGTGCCAGCCCCGGGCCGCCGGCAGCGCCACGAAGGTCAGCACGAACAGGTGCAGCACGTACAGCAGCAGCGGGTTCCGGCCCCACGCCCGCAGCCACCGCAACCCCGCACCCGCCCGCACCGCCGCCTCCACCGCCGCCAGCGCCAGCGCCGAGGTCCCGGTGCTGAGCAGCACGTAGGAGGCCGAGACCCGGTGCTTGCTCACGGGCACCAGCAGCGCCAAGGCCAGCGCGCCCACCACCAGCACCAGCCCGCTCACCGGCACGCCCCAGCGGCGGCGCCTGACCTCGGGCACCACCGTGGCCAGCAGCAGCATGGCCCCCCAGGCGATGGAGCCCTGCAAGCCGCCATGGGGCTGGGCCAGCACACTGTCCAGCCACACCCGATCGAGCAGCACCTGGTAGACCACCAGCACCCCGAGCGCCGCCAGCACCCGCCCCCAGGCCGGGGCACGCAAAAAGGGCAGGGCCACCAGGCCGGCCGTACCCAGAGCCTGCAAGACGCCCCAGTCGCCGCCGCCGCCCCTCGGCAAGGCTCCGCCCGCCCCGAACAGGCAGCCGAGCCCCAGCAGCGCCAGGCTGCGGCGCACCGCGTGCAGCGAGGCCTGTAGCGCCCCATCCCGCTCCCACCGCCGCTGGAACGCGGCCCCCATGGTCAGCCCCATGGCCAGCACGAAGGCGGGGGCCACCGCGTCGGTCACGGTGAACCCCACATCGCGCGCGTGCCGCAGCCAGGCCGGGGTGGCATGCGCGCCGGCCAGGAAGTTCGCGGCCACCATGCCCAGGATGGCGAGCCCGCGGAAGGCGTCGATGGTGGGGTCGCGCTCGCTCGGTGGCATGGGCCCAGCCTGCCCCCCCCCATGTCCGAGCGCAAGCCCGCCGTGCTAGAATCGGCCCCCGCACCGGGAGCCTCCATGTTCCTCCTCCTCGTCTCCCTCGCCGCCGCCGCCGACGACCTGCGCCTCGACCCCTGGGTGGACGGCCCCCTGCTCGGCGCCACCGCCGGCTACACCGTCGCCGCCGAGTTCTTCCTCGACCCGCCGTATCTGACCCACGCCCCCATCGCGGAGCAGAAGCTGGCCCTGGACGCCCGCTACGCAGGCCTGCCGGAGATCGACGGCGAGGGCCCGGCCCTGCTCTCGGACATCACGGCCCTCTACCCCACCTACGCCCTGCCCCTGGTCATGGGCGCCCTGGGCGCCCTGCAACCCCCAGGGGAGCGCAGCCGCCTCGGCCGCGCCGGCACCTTCGCCGCGGTGGGCCTGGAGGTGGTCACGGTCAACGTCACCCTCACCGACGTGATCAAGCGCGCGGTCCGCCGCCCGCGCCCCTACGCCTGCAGCGACGACTGGCAGGCCGAGGCCGCCGCGGACCTCGCCGCCGGCGAGCCCGTGGATGTGGACGCGCAGATGTCGTTCCCCTCGGGCCACACCTCCTCGGCCGGCGCCTGGACCTTCGCCCTGGCCCACACCTGGAACCTGACCCACGACGGACCCTGGTACCTGGAGGCCCTTCCCTACCTGGGCGCCTCCGGGATCACCGTCTGGACCGGCGCGCTTCGGGTCCGCGCCCACAAGCACTTCCCCACCGATGTCCTCGTGGGCGGGCTGCTCGGCGCCGGCGTGGGAATCCTCGTGCCCGAATCACACCGCTCCAGCAGGGTGGCGCCGGCGGTGGCCTCCTCCGTGGACGGCACACCCCTGCTGGGGCTCTCCGGCCTCTGGTAGGGATCAGTCCCAGACGTTGTAGTCGCTGCACCCGAAGCCGTCGTAGCCGCCGTACAGGCAGTACGTGCCGTCGTGGCTGTCGGCGCAGCTCTCGTCGCCGTGGCAGGTGTCGTCCTCGTCGCGGCAGCCGTGCCGGATGTTGTGGGTGCAGTAGTCGTGCGCCACCCCCACGCCGCACTGGCCCGAGGGGCAGTCGGCGTCCACGGTGCAGCTCGCCCGGACGCACTCCGGCCAGCCGAGCCCGGAGACCGCCGGGACGATGCAGACCTCGTGGTCCCAGCAGTAGGCGTCGCCGGCGCAGAGGTAGACGCAGCCGCACCAGGAGGCGTGGTAGGTCCAGAAGACCCGGGCGCAGTGGCCGTTTGCTCGCTCTGTGCAGTCGGCGTCCGTGGTGCAGACCTCGCGCTCGGGGTCATCCGAGGTGCAGCCCGGCAGGGAGGCCGCGTAGCGTTCCATGTCCACCGGCCGCGCCGCGGCGCGGTTGATGGCCCCATCCGCGCAGGTCACGTAGCCGGTGGCCTGGCCCAGCTCGTCGAGGATGGGCTGAGGGTCCACGCAGGCGATGTGCGAGGCGAAAGGCGCGGTGTCGTCGGGCGCGGGCTTCGGATCGCAGCTCGGCAGCCCGAGGGTCAGCGAGAGCAGGCGGGTTCGCATGGTCCCTCCACGAAGGCTGGCCCCCGGGGTAGCGCGACCGCCGCGCGTCATGGTGCGAGCCGCCACACCCACGTCTCCGCGTCGGCGTACTCCGGCTCGCCCAGCGTCGCGGTGAGCAGCGTGCGTGCTGGCTCCGAATCCAGCATCCCGGCCCGGCTCGCGCGCCGGTCCACCACCAGCAGGTCGGCGATTCCGGCCGCGCGCAGCGCCTCGAAGCCCGCCTCCCCCCGCTCCTCGCCCCGCGCGATCCCGCCGATGATCGCGGCGATCTCCGCCTGCTGGGCGCTCCAGGTGGCCCCCGACGCCGCCGTGTAGCCCTGCAGTGACTCCACCAGGGGCCGCCGGTGCCAGGGCTGCAGGGTGAAGCCCGCCTTGTGGGACCGCGAGAGCACGTCCGCCACCGGCCCCGAGCCCGTCGCCGCCAACCAGCGCGCCGCCTCGATCCCCGGCGGCAGACCTGGCTGATCCCAGGCCGTGACCCGCGCCATGTCGCCCTGGGCGGCCACCGCCAGCCCTGCGAGCGTCGCCAGCCCTGCCCAGCGCAGCCAGCGCACCCTCCCCCCGGCTGGGTCCAGCAGCAGCGCGATGGCCACGGCCAGCCCCGCCAGCCCGAAGGGCGCCAGGCGCACGGGATGATGCATGCGCGCCAGCCACGGGTGGAGCGCCATCACCCAGGAGAGCGGGCTCGGGACCTCCTGCCCCTCGGGCAGCCACACCACCCGCGGCCCCAGCGCCAGCCCCACCCCCAGCAGCCCCGCCACGGCCCACGGCCGGGCGCGCCGTGAGCCCAGGGCCAGCAGCCCCAGCGGCAACGCCACGGGCAGCAGCCGGAAGCGCTCGGGGACCGCCCCGAGTCCGAGCAACCCCGCGCCCGGCAGGCAGGTGTAGCCGGCGGGGGGGGCGGCCTGGACCGTAGCAGCGAGCAGCGGGCGCTCCGCAAGGAACCAGGGCAGGGACGCCACCATCGCCACCCCGACCAGCACCCCCAGCAGCCGTCCGCGGTCCCGCCAGGGGAGGGGAGAGAGCGCCAGCGCCGTTGCCCCCACCGCCCCCGCGGCCAGGGCATAGAACGGATAGGCCAGCCCCTGCAGCGCCAGCAGCAGCCCGGCGCCCACGGCCAACCCCAGCGCCCCACGTCCGCGCCCGACCCGTGCGGCCCCGGCCACGCACGCCAGCGCCGCCAGTCCGGGCCAGAGCTGGAAGGTGGCCAGGCGCCCCCAGCCCAGCTCGTGCAGCAGGGTGGGGCTCGCGGCGAGCACCAGCGCGCCCACCGCCGCCGCCACCCGCGAGGCGCCCGCGGCACGCGCCGCGGCCACCGTGGCCAGCACCGCCAGGACCAGGAAGGCCACCGCCAGCCCGTTCCAGGCGTACCACCAGTGCTCCAGCCGGTAGAACGGCAGGGCCTCCCAGGCATCCAGCCGGTTCGGGAAGGCCACCAGCAGGCCTGGCTCTCCGGGCCAGGCCGAGGCCGCGAACCAGTCCTGCCCCGTGACGAGCAGCTCGTGTTCGCGCCACCAGAGCCAGAAATTCCCCACGAAGTCCCCGTTGCCCCAGGGATCCTGGGCCCCCCACGGGCCACGCCCCAGGCTCGCCAGGGGCGCCCGCAGCCACCAGCCCAGCACCACCAGCGGCGCGGCGAAGCAGGCGATCTCGCGGACCCAGCCGTCGAGGCGCCCGCCGCCTGTGCGCGCGTTGGCCGATCTCGGGCTCAAGGGGAAGGCTCCGGGTCCGAGTGGGGTGTTAACCTCCCGCACCCCGGGGCCCGGTCCCCCGCACGAGCGAGCACCCCATGCGCCTCCCCCTCACCCTCCTCGCGGTCGGCTCCCTCTGGATCCTCGGCAGCGTGGCCGTCCTGGCCGCGCCCCCGCCGCCCCCGCCGCCTCTGGACACGGGCGACACCGCGGGCCCTGACGACACCGCGGGCCCTGACGACACCGCGGGGCCCGACGATACGGCCGACACCGAGGACACGTCAGATACCGCCGACACGGCTGACACGGCCGACACCGCAGACACCGCCACCGAGGACACCGGCGACTCCGCCACCTACGTGGGCGCGGCGGGCCTGGCGGGCGAGAGCGGCGGCTGCGGCTGCGCCACGGTCCCCGGCTCCGCCGCCTTCGGCGCCGGCCTGTGGCTGCTGGGTCTGGCCATGGTCCGACGCGAGCGGAGCGCGGGCGAGGGGTAGCCGGGGGCGACGGCTCGGCCGCGCGGGCCGGGCTACTGCACCTCCGACCGCAGCCGCCAGTCCAGCATCAGGCACTGGGTGAGCGGAGGTAGATCGCCGAAGGTGGCGGCCGCCTTCTTCTTGTCGATCTTGGGATCCACCGCGGCCTGGCAGGGCAGCACCACGGCGCGGGCGATGATCCGGGCGGTGTTTCGAAGCACCCAGTCGCCCTTGGACTCCATGCCGGCGGTGATGGTGCTCAGGGGGAAGCCCTTGAAGTCGCGGCCCATGCCATCGTTCCGGTAGTCGACGTCGGGCAGATCGGCGGCGAAGAGCTTGCCGAGCCGGGCGCCGGTGGCGTGCTCGGAGGCCTCCGTGGCGGGCACCATGTCCGCCTCGGCGCCGAGCTGATCCTTGAGGCGCGCCACCAGCCGGTTGAGCTCCGTGCGCTGGTCGCCGCCCTCCACGTACACGCAGCCCCCCTGGCTGTTGACCAGCTCCGAGATCTGGGACTGGAAGTCGGCGGGGAAGTCGCCCATGCCCGCGGCGTCCATGGTGCCGCGCAGGACCTGCAGGTGCAGCGCGTTGTCGTTCTTGTAGGCGGCGATCTTGCTGGCAGGGACGTAGGCATCGACCTGGAGTTCGAGCCCCAGGTGCAGGGCCTGTCGGTAGGTGAGGTGCAGGGGCCCGCGGGTGCAGACGTCCTCGGTGAGGGAGTCCTCCGTCTTGTCCCACTCCTCCTGGAAGCGGCTGGGGTCGGCCATCAGGAAGGGCAGGATGCGGGCGGTCTCGAGGTCGATGTCCTCCTCGGCCGCGAGACGCTCGCGCAGGTCGGCGAAGGCGGCGGCCTTGGGGCCCTTCGACTCCAGCAGCCAACGGTACTGGGTGATCAGGGACAGGACGGTCTTGGCCTCGTCCTGCACGGCGTCCCGCAGCTTGGTGTCGGTCTCCAGGGCCAGCCCCAGGCCGCGCTGGATCCCGATGATGTCCGCGACCAGCTCGGGGAAGGTCCAGTCGGTGTCGTCTCCGTGCCCTTCGGCGAAACCCAGCGCCTTGTCGCAGGTCTCCAGCTTCTGGGACTGGGACTCCAGCAGCCTGGCCTGGTTGCGGCCCTTGCAGGTCAGGCCGCCGGCCCAGATGTAGCCGCCGATGATGGTCAGCCCGAGGAAGATGTAGCGGGGCTGGAAGATGGCGCCGGACTTGATGAAGGTCGCGGCGCGCTGGACGAACTGGCCGGGGCCGGTGACCAGGATGCGGGTCCAGACCTGGCGCTTGGCCTCCTTGCCGAACGCATCCTTCGAGAGGCGCTTGTCCCTGATGCTGGCTTTCTTGTCACGCTCGGCCTTGATCTCGGGGGGCAGCTCATCGAGCTCGATGATGAAGCGTGGCCCGCTCTCGGTGACCAGGGCGAAGCTGTCACCCGGCCGCACCGCGGTGGGGGTGTCGATCTGCACCGGGCCGCGTGCGCGCTGCTTCCACAGGAAGATGGTGGCCGTGCGCTCGGAGGGGGCCAGGATCAGGGAGCTGTCGGCCTGGCGCATCAGGCGGACGTGGACGCCGAGCACCCCCAGGTTCTGGGGCAGGGTGATGTCGCAGCGGCCCGCTTCGGAGCCCAGCGCCACCTCGATGCCCTCGAAGGGGCCGAACCGCGTGCCGCCGAACTCGGGTGCCAGCCGGAGGTACAGGACCAGGTCTTCTTTCATGCGGGCTCCTGGATGCCCCCTACATAGCAGTCCGAGGCGCGGCGGACGACTCCTGTCCGCGTCAAGGGGCGCCGCGCTGCCCTTCGCCTTGATATGTTGCAGATGGCCCACACCCTTCGCAGGTGGACATGAACATCTTCCTCGTGCCCTACGCGCCGATGCGCCACCTCGTCGTGGGGCTGTACTGCGCCGGGGCGGGGCTGCTGGCCTGGTGGGCGCTGATGCTCGCCCTCAGCCTGGGCGGCCCGGTCTGGGCCCCGGGCGCGGATGGTGTGCTGTACCTCGGGGGGGTCGGGGCCACCATCGCGGGCGCCTCCGTCCTGGCGGAACACTCGCTCCGGCGCAGCCCCCTGTGGAAGCGCCTCGCCTTCACCCTGCTCGCCGCGGGCCTGTCCTTCGTCTTCGGCGTCGCGGGGTGGTTGCTCTGGTCCAAGCTCCTGGCCCCCGTGCTCCTGGCCCCCCTGGTCCGGTTCTCCATGTCGGGCCTGGGCTTGTTCTGCGAGGGCGTGGGCGCCGACGGCTCGGGCTCTCAGCTCCAGGCCCTGCTCGACGCGGTGGATGCTGACATCGCCGATTCCTCCCTTGTCTCCCTGCGCTACCGCCTGGGGGCCTTCGTGTGCGTGGGGGTCGGTGCGTCCCTGGGTCCCCTCGCCGCGCGGCTGGGCCGCGGCATCCTCTACCACCTCTCCGCGGGCCTGCTGGCGGGCCTGTTGGCCGCCGCGGTCTGGCACCTGCTCGGCTACAACGAGGTGATCACCTCCCTGTACTGGGCCGGCGCGGGCGGCGCCTTCACCTGGGGCCTGGTCTTCGGGATCTTCGCCTGGCCCCTGCCGGACGATCTCTACGCCGGCTGGCTGCGCGTGCTCTCCGCCGAGCGCTTCGGCCGCCGCATCCCCATCGACGATCCCCAGGGAAAGCCCAAGGAGCGCTTCGTCGGCCACTTCCCCCGTGGTCTCGATCTGTTCCTGCCGGCCGAGGCCCGCGCCATGGAGATGCACGTCTCCGTCGCGGTGGATGCCCGCCACCGCTACTTCGTGCGCGGCCTGAGCCTGGCCCCCACCCGCGTGCGGCGCTTCCTGGAGCGCGTGAACCTGGCCTACGACCCCACCCGCCCCGCCCCCCTGGAGACCCGCCTGAGCTCAGGTGATGGCATCCAGCTCGGCGAGGGCGAAGGCGCGGCCGAGCTGGAGTTCCTCATGCTCCCACGGGAGGAGCGGTGAGGCCCCTCGCCCGCCTGGTGTCGCTGGCGGCGTTGCTCGTGGTGGGCTGTTCCTCCGGGCTGCAGCCGGTGCCGGGCAGCGCTCTCCGGGTGTCGCGCCCCGAGGAGCCCAAGGGGACGAACCTCACCCTGCAGATCCTCACCGAGCCCCGCCAGTGCGGCAACCTCGCCGAGTCCGAGCCCGAGGACTGCCTGCCCTGGGTGGATCGCGCTTCGGGTGAGGTCCACCTCGCCTTCCAGTTCAAGTCGGGCGGTGACATCTGGCCCATGGCCCTCGAGAAGGACCACCTCCAGGTCATCCACCAGGGTTCCCTGGTCCAGGAGGGCCAGAACCAGCAGCGCTACCAGCTCATCCCCCACGATCCCGTCAAGACCGATCAGCTCTTCGTGCTCCTGATCGACAGCTCGGGCTCCATGAACGAGCCCCCCGGCGCCCCGCGCATCGCCCGCGTGGTCGAGGCGTTGCTGCAGCCCGCGGTCGTGGACGCCTTCTTCCCCGCCGCGCAGAGCACGGGCCTCGTGCTGCTGCAGTTCTCGGGCGATTCGGTGCGCCCGGTGGGCGGCAAGCTGGACGTCATCACGCGCCCACGCGAGTACAAGCGCCTGGTGCGCCAGGATCTCAAGGCTGGCGGCGGCTACACCAACCTCTACCAGGCCATCGAGTACGCCACGGGCGAGCTCCTGCAGGATGTCGAGCCGGTCAAGAAGTTCCTGGCGATGACCTCGGGCCCCCCCACGATCATCGCGCTGACGGATGGCTTCAACAACCAGCGCTCCGACGACACCTGCGCCACCAACGCCGGGCGCCTGGAGCGCCTGGTGCGCCACCTGGAGCGCGTGCGCGGCGACGAAGCCCCCTTCGCGGAGCGCCCGCGGGTGTTCACGGTGGGCCTGGGCCGGCCCTTCCGTCGCAAGTTCGAGCTCCCCCAGAACACCTCCTCGGTGAGCCCGGCGGACCTCTGCGGGAGCCGCTACCAGGACGAGCGCATCGACGGCCGGCTGGAGACCCGCGGTATCGACAACGCCTCCCTGGCCTGGATCGCGGATGTGGGCGGCGGCGATTCCTTCGTCAAGCAGAAGGCCGACGGCCTGGGCGATGCCTTCCGAGCGGCCGCTGCCGATCAGTACCAGTGGTTCGAGGTGCGCTACGCGCTCGATCCCTTCTGGCTTCGGCGTTCCTTCAAGACCACCCTGCGCCTGAACGCCTTCGCCGAGGCCGAGGCCTCGGTCACCCTGCACCCCTCCGCCTGGTTGGATCCCCCCCCTGGCCTCACCGCGGCGGACGGCTGGGCCACCCCCGCCAGCCTGGTCCGCACGGTCACCCTGGTGTTGCCCCTCCTCGGTCTGTTGGTGGCGGCGAGCTTCGTCTCACCGGCCGTCTTCAACGCGCGTCGCATCCTGTCCGGTCGCCTGCGCCCGCCCCGCCGCCGTGTCCCGGCCGTGTCGCCCCCCGCGGGTGGCCCGCCGCCGGGCGCCGCGCCAGGGCGCTCGCCGACCTCCAGCGCTCCTTCCGGTTTGCCACCGGGGGCGCCCAGCATTTAACATCCAGGGGTTCGTCCCCCCGGCGGTCAGCACCCCGGGCAGCCCCCCAGGGAGTCGGGAGAGAGAGATCTTGGCACGCTTCATCAGGAACTACGAGGTCTTCCAGAAGCTCGGCGGCGGCAAGTTCGGCGAAGTCTTCCTCGCCACGGGCGAGACCCCGGGCCGTGGGTTGTCCGCAGGGCGCCGCCGCGTGGTGGCCATCAAGAAGCTGCGCGAGCACGCCAACCCCGAGGCGGCCCGCCTGCTGCAGCAGGAATTCGATCTGCTGGATCAAGTCAAACATCGCGGCATCGTGCGGGTCTTCGAGTACATCCCGGAGGAGCACGCGGTCGTGATGGAGGCCGTCGACGGCGTCACCCTGCGCACCGTGCTCGACGAGTGCGACCACGCCCACGAGCAGGTCTTCACCGAGGCCGTGGTCGAGATCGCCTGCGAGCTGGCCGACGCGCTCTACCAGGCCAACACCACCCCGGCCGACAACGGCGAACCCCTGCGCCTCGTGCACCGCGATCTGAAGCCCGAGAACGTGATGTTGACCCCCCAGGGCGAGGTCAAGATCCTCGACTTCGGTCTCGCGCGGGTCGACAACGCCGACTTCTCCAAGGACGATCCCAGCCGCCTGCGCGGCACCCCCATCTACATGGCCCCGGAGCAGGCCCAGCTGCGCGAGTGCGACCACCGCACCGATCTGTTCGCCCTCGGCCTGATCACCTACGAGCTGCTCATGGGCAAGCCCGCCTATCGGGTGCCCGAGAACGCCGCGGATCCCGTGGCCGAGGTCTACGACGCCATCGAGCGGGCCGCCCTGCACGAGTGCATCTCCGAGCTGGAGTCCAAGGTCCCCGGCATGGGGCCCATCATCGCCCGCTGCCTGCAGGCCCAGCCCAAGAGCCGCTACCAGACCGGCCAGGAGCTCCTCGTGGATCTCCGTCGCCAGTCCTACCGCGACCGCGGCACGGACCTCCAGGAGTTCTGCGAGTTCTTCTTCGGCTCCATCTACGAGTATCGCCCGCTGCCCACCCTGGAGTCCCTGGGCGCCTCCTCCGCGGCGTCCCCCGGCGGGCGCAGCCGCATGAGCATCGAGGAGCGGCTCAAGCAGTCCATGGAGCGCGAGCAGCGGGCGGCGCGCTCCGTGACCCCGCCCCCCGCGACCCCGGCCGCCCCACCGCCTCCCACGGCGGCCGCGCCGCCTCCGCGC
>JBDRKM010000235.1:0-14727 GCA_043814015.1 Pseudomonadota bacterium | reverse complement strand
CCGCTCACCATGCCGGACACGATCGAGCCCATGGCGGGGATGTCCACGTAGGGAGCCAGGCGTGGCTGCGCGCAGAGGATCAGCACGCGCTCGCAGACGTTGACCGCCAGATCGCCGATGCGCTCGAGGTCGGTGACCATCGTGAGGGTGAAGGTCACGAAGCGCAGATCCGAGGCCCTGGGCTGCCGGCTGGCCAGCAGCGTGAGGCCCAGCCCGTCGATCTCGACCTCGTCGCGATCCACCCGCCGGTCGGCGTCGATGGTGGCGCGGGCCAGGGCCTCGTCGTCCTCGACCAGGGCCTGCACCGCGTCGGCGATCATGCGCTCCACGCGGTCCGCCATGGCGAGCAGGCGCTCGCGGATCTCCTGCAGGTCGCGGTCGTAGCCCTGGTCGGTGTGCCGTCGCTCGGTCATCCTGTCGATCATGCGCTCTCCCGCGGCCCCGGGCTAGCCGAACTTGCCGGTGAGCCACGATCTCAGCGGCGCGGTCGTGCCGCCCGAGGTCGTCATCGGCGGTGCCGTCACAGTCATCGTCGACGCCGTCGTCGTCGTCGTCCCGCGCGCCCGGGTTCACGCTCGCGTCTCTGTCGTCGCAGTCGTCCCCGCCCTCCGAAGGGCCGTCGAAGCCGTCGGAATCAGCGTCGTAGTCGGGCAACTCGTCGCAGTTCTGGTCCACGCCGTCGTACCAGACCTCGGTGGCACCAGGGTGGATGGTGGGGTCGGTGTCGTCGCAGTCGCCAGAAGCTGCCGCGTAGCCCTCTGGCGCGGTGCAGGCCTCGATTGGGTCGAGCCACCCTGCTCCCCAGCCGTCGCCGTCGGCGTCTTGGTAGAAGGCTACCGCATCGCACGCGCCAGTGTCGGGCATGGCGTCGTCTTCGCTGCAGCCCGGTGTTGCCAGGCAGGCGTAACCCACGAGGATGGCGGAGGGGATGCGCTTGGTCAAGGCAGACCGATGGTATCACGCGCTGTGGTGGGGTGTCCTGTCCCAAGATCCTCCCATGAACGTCGGCTAGGATCTGTCACCCAGCTTGCTACCGGCATTGCAGGGGGCCCCAGGTCCGCGCGAGGCCCCTGCAGTGTCCCTTCTCACCGAAGATGCGAGCTCCCGGCCCCCTGCTGCGCCCAGATCTCGATGGACGAGCTGGCGGGGCAGGTGCGGTAGTCGTAGCAGGGTCCGACTCGGTGGTGAAGCCGTCTGCGGGGCTCCGTCATGGCGATCTGCGAGCTGGCGCCTACGGCGTCGAGCAAGGAGCGGCATGGGACGAACCGGAGATGCCTCGGCGCATCGGAGAGCCCCCCGGCCCTGGCCGACCCCTCCGCCTCCTCACCGCGAGCGCCCACGCGAGGATGACCCACGTGGCGGGCGCCACCCCGCCTGCTGCGCACCCGCAGCGGCCTCTGGTCCCGCGCCCACCCACGTCATCACCCGTCCCGTCTCCATCGTCGGAGTCGCAGGTCCCATCGGGCTCACAGCCGTCGTCCGGCCCGCTGTCGTCGCTGGCGCCGGCGTTCGTGTCGCCGGTGTCGCCCGTGTCGAGAGGGCAGTCGGGGTCATCGACGTCGATGGCGCCGTCGCAGTCGTCGTCCACCTCGTTGCCGCAGTCCTCGAGCGCGTGGGGGCCGACGGCCGGGTCGTCGTCGTCGCAGTCCCCCTCGCAGGGGCCGGTTCCGTCGCCATCGAGGTCGGGGAGCTCGTCGTACTCCCCGTCGCAGTCCTGATCGGCGCCATCGCAGATCTCTTCGGCGCCGGGGTGGATGGTGGCGTCGTGGTCACGACAGTCGCCCTCGCAGGTGGTCCAGCCGTCGCCGTCCACGTCGTAGTCCTCGTCGGTCAGGCCGTCGCAGTCCTGGTCGATGCCGTCGCAGGTCTCGGTGGCGCCGGGGTGCACGCTCGCGTCGGTGTCGTCGCAGTCGCCGGAGCAGGTGCCGGCGCCGTCCTCGTCCTTGTCGATGTCGATATCGACGGTGCCGTCGCAGTCGTCGTCCACGCCGTTGGTGCAGTCCTCGGGCTGCTCGGGGCTCACCGATGGGTCGCCGTCGTCGCAGTCTCCGTCGCAGACGCGGACGCCGTCTCCGTCGTCGTCCACGTCGTCCTCGTCGACGACCCCGTCGCAGTCGTCATCGATGCCGTCGCAGTCATCGATATCGCGAGGGTAGACGGAGGGGTCGCTGTCGTCGCAGTCCCCCGCGCATAGGCGCCAGCCGTCTCCGTCGTCGTCCGCCTCGTCTGCCACCCCGTCGCAGGCGGAGTCGAGGCCGTCGCAGCTCTCGGTGGCGCCCGTGTACACGGCCGCGTCCGCGTCGTCGCAGTCGCCTGCGCAGACGCGCTGGCCGTCCCCGTCGGCGTCCTCCTCTCCGGAGACCGAGCCGTCGCAGTCCTGGTCGATGCCGTCGCAGGCCTCGGTGGCGCCCGTGTAGACGGACGCGTCCGCGTCGTCGCAGTCGCCAGCGCAGACGCGCTGACCGTCCCCGTCGGCGTCCTCCTCGCCAGCGGTGGAGCCGTCGCAGTCACCGTCGATGCCGTCGCAGGCTTCGCTGGCGCCGGGGTAGACGGCGGCGTCGTCGTCGTCGCAGTCCCCCGCGCACTCGCGCACGCCATCCCCGTCCGCGTCCGCCTCGCCGCTGGCGTCTCCGTCGCAGTCGCCGTCGACGCCATCGCAGGCCTCGGTGGCGCCGGGGTGGACGGTGGCGTCTCCGTCGTCGCAGTCGCCCGCGCACTCCCGCACGCCGTCCCCGTCCGCGTCGCCCTCGCCGCTGGCGGCCCCGTCGCAGTCCTGGTCGGCGCCGTCACAGAGCTCGGTGGCGCCGGGGTAGACGGAGGCGTCGCCGTCGTCGCAGTCGCCCGCGCACTCCCGCACGCCGTCCCCGTCCGCGTCGTCCTCGCCGCTGGCGTCCCCGTCGCAGTCCTGGTCGACCCCGTCGCAGAGCTCGGTGGCGCCGGGGTGGACGGTGGCGTCGCTGTCGTCGCAGTCCCCACCGCAGGCGGGGTGGCCGTCGCCGTCCTCATCGAGCGTCGCGTCCTCCAGCGCGCCGTCGCAGTCGTTGTCTACGCTGTCGCACAGCTCGGGCGCGCCCGGGTAGACCGTGGCGTCGCCGTCGTCGCAGTCGCCCTCGCAGGCGAGCACGCCGTCGGCGTCGGCGTCGGTCTCGTCGTCATCGAGGGCCCCGTCGCAGTCGTCGTCCAGGCCGTTGCACAGCTCGGTGCCGCCGGGGAAGACGGAGGCGTCGCCGTCGTCGCAGTCGCCATCGCAGTTGTCGATGCCGTCACCGTCGGCGTCCCAGCAGCCCGCGAAGTCGGGCAGGCTCTCGCGGTTGTCGCCGAAGGTCACCCAGCGTCCGAGCTCTCTGGTCGCGTAGACCAGGCGGGCGCGCCAGTGGTAGCGGAAGCCGTCGCCGCCGCCGGCCCAGTCGACGCTGACGATCGCGCCCGATGCGGGCTCGACGGGGTCGCTCTCGAGCAGGTCCTCGCCGTCGAACAGGGTGCCCACCGGCTTCACCTCGGCCTGCAGGCGGACCGGGCCGCGCCCGGCCGGGTCGAGGGCCCAGGCGGACAAGGTCAGCTCCGGGCTCGACAGCCAGATGCCCGCGCCGACGCGCGTGCCCGCGACGGACTGCATCAGGCCGACGTCCGCCGCACCGGAGTCGTCTTCGCCGCCGCTGACGAAGAGCCAGGCCGCGCCCTCGTCGGTGGCGATGGACTCGTTGCGGTGCTCGCCGACGAGCAGGTCGCTGCGCCCGTCGCCGTTGACATCGGCGCTGCCCACGCTGCTGCCGAAGTAGTCGTCGGTGCCCGTGTACCCCGTCCAGGTCGACGAGGAGTCGAGCCGGTCCGTCGAGCCGGCGTAGACCCACACCTTGCCGTCGTAGCTGCCGTAGGTCGGCCCGGCTGCAACGAGATCGCGCAGGCCGTCGCCGTCGAAGTCCCCGGCCGCCAGCGCGCTGCCGAAGCGGGTGGCGGAGGAGGTGGTGGGGTGCAGCACGAGGTCGGCGGCCTCGTCGTGCTCGTCGGCAGCGCCGTAGTAGACCAGGGTCTCCCCCGAATCGGAATAGTCCTCGCCGGGCGCGCCCACCGCGAAGTCGTCGTAGCCGTCGCCGTCCACGTCGCCCAGGCCCTGGACGGCGCCGCCGACCTCGGCGTCCGAGCTGTCGCCGGGCGAGAAGCCCGTGTAGGAGGACAGGCCGCCCGGGTCGCCCGGGAACAGGTAGAACCGCCCGTACGAGCTGCTGTAGCGCGGCGCTCCCACCAGCAATTCGTCGTCGCCGTCGCCGTCGAAGTCCCCCGCGGTGCCCACGGCGCTACCGAAGGCGTCCGTCGAGCCCGAGTCGCCCTGCAGGGTGGCGTCCTCGCTCGTGCTCAAGCCGGACGCGCCGCCGTGGTAGACGTACACGGTGCCGCTGCCCGAGTAGTAGGTGTCCATGTTGCCGGGCGCTCCGACGACGACATCGGGGTAGCCGTCGCCGTTCACGTCGCCGGCGCTCGCGACGGAGTAGCCGCAGTGATCGTCCCGGGAGCAGGGGCTGGCGGACCAGTCCGCCGTGGAGGCCAGGCCTGACGAGGAGCCGTGGAAAAGGTAGGCACCTCCGGCCTCGCTGACCGAGCCGTCGGCACCCGGCGCGCCGATGAGCACGTCGGCGTAGCCGTCGCCGTTCACGTCGCCCACGCCCGCCACCGAGTAGCCGAACTGTCCCTCCTCGTCGTCGGTGGGATCGAGGTACCAGGTCACCGACAGCGCGCCGTCCTCGCCGTTCAGCAGGTACGCGCGGCCCTCCTCGTCCTGCTCGGCGTCGTACTCGGGGGCGCCGACCACGAAGTCGCCGAAGCCGTCGCCGTCGACGTCTCCGGCGCCGGCGACGCTCCAGCCGAAGTAGGCGTAGGTCTGGTTCGACGGCGAGATGTCATCGAACTCGTCGCCCAGCCCCTCCGCGCTGCCGCCGTACACCGCGAGGGCGTCGGCGCCAGGGACCCCGGCCACGAGGTCGGCGTAGCCGTCAGCGTCGGCGTCGAGCACGGCGAGGGACGCGCCGAGCCGGCCCGCGGCGGTGGTGCCGTCGACGTCGAAGCCGTCGCTCGAGGCCAGCCCGTCGCTGGAGCCGAACCAGACCTGCACGCGCCCTTCGCCTCCCATGGTGCCGTCGCAGTCGGGGCAGCCGGCGGCGAGGTCGCCCCAGCCGTCGCCGTCGAGATCGCCGATGGCCAGCACGGTGCCGACACCCGCGGCGTCGGTGGTCTCGTCCCAGGCGTCGATGAGCCCCGCGCTGCTGCCCGTGGCGGCCCAGAGCTGGCCGGTGCTGCCCATCGTGGGCGCGGCCGCGACGAGGTCGCCTCGACCATCGGCGTCGAGATCCCCGGCGGCGAGCGCTCCGCCGAACCCCGCGTGGCTGGTGTCGGCCGGCGCCCAGGTCGTGGAGGTCAGGGGGCCGGTGGCGCTGCCCGCGTAGACGGCCACGATCCCCTCGTCGGTGTAGCCGTCGTTGGTGCCCGGCGCGCCCACGGCGACCTCGTCATAGCCGTCGCCGTCGATGTCGGGGACCAGCGCGACCGCGGTCCCGAACTCCGAATCTGCCTCGGTGCCGCCGTCGGACCAGGCCAGCGCCAGCCCGCTGCCCGTGCCGTCGTACAGGTAGGCCGCGCCGGCGCCCGCGACGATCCCGTCCATGCCCGGCGCGCCGACGAGCAGCTCGGAGAAGCCGTCGGCGTCGGTGTCTCCCTGGCCGGACAGCGCGCTGCCGAAGGCGGCGTCGGTGGTGTCGGTCGGGTCCAAGGTGACGGCCGGCGTGGAGGAGACGGTGGACGCGCCGAGCCACGCCCAGACGCGCCCCTCGCCCGTGGCCTCGCCCGTCCAGTCCGGCGCCCCCACCGCGAAGTCGAAGACGCCGTCGGCGTCGATGTCTCCGAGCGCGGCGACCGTGGTGCCGAAGCCGGCGCCGACCTGGTCGGAGGGATCGGCCGTCCAGCCTGCGGCGGTGTCCAGCCCGGTCTCGCTGCCGAAGAACAACCAGGCGCGGCCCTCGTCTTCGGCGTCTCCGTCCCAGGTCGGGCCGCCGACGAGCAGGTCGGGGTAGCCGTCGTCGTTCACGTCGCCCACGGACGCGAGCGCGGTCCCGAACTCTGCCCCCGTGTCGCCTTCGAGCGACTCCGGCGTGGTCAACAAAGGATCGACGCGGATGGGATGGGTCGCGTGCTCGGTGTCGGCCACGATGCGCACGGCACCGGGTTCACAACGCAGCTGGGCGTCGAGTTTGCGCCCTGCCGCGTCCAGCACGCGCAGGCGGTGGTATCGCAGCCGCTCCACGGGGCCGTCGTAGAACCGCACGCCGCGGGTGTCGTCCTCGCAGCGCAGGCCGCTGGTCGGGATCCGGAAGTCCACCGGGCCGCGCTCGACGACGAAGACCTGCTCGACGCCGTCGCGGCGGTTGTCGAGGGTCTCCTGCCCCCAGGGGTGTCGCAGGCGCAGCAGCGTGCCCTCGGCCTCGCCAGGCCCGCCCCAGCCCATGCGAAGCTGCCAGTCGGGGCAGTCACCGTGCAGGCAGCGGCCCGCGACGACGGTCTCGTCCATCCCGACATCGACACGCAGCCCGGCCTCGTTCCACAGGCGCCACCCGTCGCCACGTGCCTGGACGCGGCGTTGGTCCTCGCGGATGAACGCGACGACGGCCTCGGACTCGGCGGGGAGCCGCGCGGTGTGTGGGGGGTCGGAGGGTGCGCAGGCGAGCAAGAGCAGGAGATAGGTCATTCGGCCTCCGGGCCGCCGCGGAAGAGGTAGACCACGCCGCCGGACGAGGAGCTCCAGGACGCACCCAGGGCGCCCAGGGCGACGTCCGAGTAGCCATCGCCCGTCACGTCCCCACCGCCGACGGACCAGCCCAGGTAGTCGTAGGAGCCATCCCCGATGAAGCTGGCGTCCGCGTAGTCGAGGTCGTAGAAGCCTGTGGAGACGGGGCCCAGGGCCGGCCAGGCCGCCCCGGCGCTGCGACCGGCCGTCGAGTCGCTCGTGGCGCCCAGGAGCAGGTCCTGCAGGCCGTCGCCGTCGACGTCACCGGCGGAGCGCACCGTGGGGCCGCTCCAGCTGCCGCTGGAGAACTCCACGTCGGCGCTCGACAGCGCGACCGTGCCGCCGGTGAGGGGCCCGTACAGCAGGAAGGAGGCGCTGCCGCCGCCGACGAGGACCTCGTCCCAGCCGTCGCCGTCGACGTCGCCGGCGCCCGCCACGCCCCCACCCGCCGCCTGACCCGTGGACCCGGGATATCGTCCATAGGCGCTGTCCAGCCCGTAGTGACCGAGGCCGTCGGCGGAGCTCCAGAGGTAGGCACAGCCCGCGCCCGATCCGGCGTCGTCGTTGCCCGAGGCCCCGACGAGGAGGTCCGGGAGGCCGTCGCCATCGCAGTCCCCCGCGGAGGCCACGGCCTGCACCCCGTCGTCGTCGGCCACCCCGTCGAGGATCAGGTCGGCGTCGGCCGCCGAGCTGGCGGTGACGGGGCCGAGAAAGAGCCAGGCCGCCCCGGCGTCGCTGCCGCCACCGTCGGCACCCTCTCCGCCCACGAAGATCTCGTCGAGCCCGTCGCCGTCGAAGTCGGGGACGATACCCACGCACTTGCCGAAGGCGTCGCCCGTGGTGCTCCCGGACAGAGTCACGGTGGCGACATGGGAGAGCGGGGCCGATTCGTCCGTGGTCCCGGGGATCAGCCAGGCGGTGCCGCCCGCGTTGTAGTAGCCGCCCAGCACCACGTCCCGGACGCCGTCGCCGTCGACGTCTCCACCCGCACCGACGGAGTAGCCGGCGTAGTCGCGGCTGGTGGTGGAGTAGATGCGGATCGCGTCGTCGAGGGGGAAGACGCCGACGTCCAGCGGGCCGGGCACGATGGCCACGGCGCCGCCGGAGCTGGCGCCGTCGGTCGCGCTGTGCAGGCCCACGACCAGATCGGCCACGCCGTCCCCGTCCAGGTCGTCGAAGGCCAGGGCCGAGCCGGCGCCCTCGGACGAGGTGCGACCGTACAGGACGAGATCGGCCTCGTCCTCGACGAGGTAGCTCCCGCTCGGCCCGCAGGGCTGGTCCCCTCCGGAGCAGTCGTCGTCCACGCCGTTGCCGCACACCTCCACCTCGCTGGGGCCCACGTCCGGATCGGAGTCGTCGCAGTCCCCGTCTGCGGGGGAGGTGCCGTCGCCGTCGGTGTCGGCGGTCGGATCCTGCTCGGGCACCGAGGTCCAGGTGAGGGAGGTGTCGAGGCCGCCATACATCACGGCGGCGTAGCCGGTGTAGGAGGGACCGTCGGGCCAGCTGCCGTTCGCCGTGCCGATGATGGCGTCGTCGAAGCCGTCCTCGTCCACGTCGGCCGCGGCGATGGACAGCCCCAGCTCGGCGCGCGCCCAGCCCTCCCAGACCACGTCCGCGGCGGTGGCGTCCAGCGCGCCGGCCGAGAGCGGACCGTAGAACAGGTAGACCGCGCCGTCGTACGCACCGTAGCCGGCGCCGTGGTCGGGGGTGCCGACCAGCAGGTCGGTCAGGCCATCGCCGTTCAGATCGCCCCCGGCCAGCTCGCTCCCCAGCTCGTCGCCGCCATCGCCGGTCAGGACGAGATCGGCCGCGGTCATCTCGTACTCGCCCGGTGCGATGGGGCCGAACCAGATGGAGACGTGGCCGCCGGATCCGCCCACCGGGTCGCCGACCACGAGATCGTGCCAGCCGTCGCCGTCGAGGTCGAAGGGCCCGCCCACGCGGCCGACGGAGTACGACGAGCTGGTCGACCACACCTGGGCGCCCGCATCCATCAGACCCAGCGTGCCGCTCGAGAACGGGCCGAAGTAGACCAAGGCCCTGCCGGCCTCCATCCACGGCGCGGCCGCGCCGCCCGCGACCACGAGCAGATCCGGCTCACCGTCGCCGTCGAGGTCGCCCGCGGGGGCGACGCTGCCGCCCGCGCCGTCGGAGGCATAGCTGCCCTCGATGCGCAGCCAGGCGTCCTCGGGGCCGAGCGCGGCGCTGAAAGGGCCGCGGTAGACGAGCAGGGCGCCGCTGTTGGTGCCGGCGCCGTCCCACGACGACATGCCCACGGCGAACTCGTCCACGCCGTCGCCGTCGAGATCGCCCAGCCCCACCATGACCGTGCCCAGCTCGTCGTCCTGGTTCACCCCAGTGAGGATGACGTCAGCGCTCGCCAGGGAGAGGCTGCCCGTCTGGCGTTCGCCCCCATAGAGCAGGTATGCCCGGCCCGCGTCGGTGGGAGAGAAGCCGTAGTAGGGCGCGCCGACGAGGAGGTCGTCGGTGCCGTCTCCGTCCACGTCGCCCGCGGCGGCGAGGGTCGCGCCGGCGTTGTCGCCGCTGTACTCGCCGGTGATCACCAGGTCGGCGCTCGCGGCGGTCTCGACGCCGTCACCCAGGGGGCCGTACCGCAGCTCGATCCGCCCGCGGTTGCCGCTGTACCAGGAGTCGGCGAAGGCGTAGTCGCCGTGGCCGTCGCCGTCGAAGTCGCCGATGGCCACCACCTCGTCCCCGTGCTGGACCGAGGTGTAGCTCGAGTCTCCGTAGGTCACGAAGCCGGCGACGGTGGTGGCGTCCTGGTAGCCGCTGGGCGTGGGGCAGCGCTGGTCCCGTCCGTCGCAGTCGTTGTCGAGGCCGTCGTCGCAGATCTCCGTCAGGTCGGGGGCCTGGTCGGCGCGGGTGTCGTCGCAGTCGCCGTCGGCCTCGGTCCATCCGTCGCCGTCTGCGTCGTCCACCAGGGAGACGGTGGTCGGGGACGCGGTGGCCGCCTCGCGGGAACCCCCGAGGAGCACGGCGACCGCTCCGGTGTCCGAGGATCCGTTGTAGGGTTGCCCGACGGCGAGGTCTTCATAGCCGTCGCCGTCGAGGTCACCGGCGGACACCAGGACGCTGCCCAGGCGGTCGCCGGTGTCGCCGTAGAGGGTCAGGGTGGCGTCTCCCAGGGTGTCGGTGGTGACCGGGCCGTACAGCACGGCGACGCGCCCGGCGTCGGTGCCGTCGTCGTCGGATAGCGGAGCGGCGACGGCCAGCTCTGGCCACCCGTCGCCGTCGAGGTCGAGGGAGGCCAGGGCCGCGCCCGCCTCTTCGCTGCGGGTGACGCCGTCGATCCAGTCGAAGTCGTCGAGATCGAAGCGGGCGGGCGGGACCGGGCCCCAGAGCACCGCCACCCCACCGGCGCCGGAGCTGGCGCTGTCCCAGCCTGGCGCGCCGACGACCACGTCGTCGTAGCCGTCCGCGTCGAGATCTCCCGCCCCCGCCACCGCCGTGCCGGCCTCGTCGCCGTCGCCGCCGTACAGCCGCACGTCGGCCTGCACGAGGCAGGCGACCGAGGGATCCACCGGGCCGTACAGGAGGTAGGCAGCCCCACCGTCCGTGCCGTTCCAGGCGTTGCCAGGGGCGCCGATGACGAGGTCGATCTCGCCGTCGCCGTTCACGTCGCCGGCGAAGGACACCGACGCGCCCGCGTCGTCTCCGGGATGTTCGCCCACGATGTGCCAGTCCGCGTCCTCGACCGAATGCTCGCCGGTGGTGTGGTAGACGCCGTAGATCACTCCGCCGATGCCCGCGGAGGGCGCGCCGATGAGCAGCTCATCGACGCCGTCGCCGTCGAGGTCGCCGACGACCAGGACACCGTCGCCGATGGTGCCATCGCTGCCCGACCAGACGGTCAGCTCCGTGCCGGTGGCGTCGTAGACGTAGACCTTGCCGTAGCTGCCGGCGTTCGGGGCCCCCACGATCAACTCGTCCACGCCGTCGCCGTCGAGGTCGCCAGCGGCGACGGTCCGGCCGAAGTCGTCCCCCGTGGTCTCCCCGATCAGGGAGACGTCGGCGGTGGAGGTGGTCCAGCCGCCTGGCCCGTCGAAGTACTCGACGCTGTCGGCCCCAGGCGCCCCGATGAGCAGCCCTGGGTAGCCGTCGCCGTCGAGGTCGCCGGCGGCCGCGATCGCCGCGCCGAAGTACTCGTTCGCCATGCTCCCGCCGAGGCTGTGGTCGGCGTCGCCGTCATCGAGGGTGCCCTCCGGTGCGCAGTCGGTGTCGGTGTCGTCGAGGCCGTCGCAGTCGTCGTCCACCCCGTTCCAGCACAGCTCGTCGGCGCCGGGGGAGATCGTGGCGTCGCCGTCGTCGCAGTCTCCCGACACCTCGACGTACCCCGTGGGCTGGGCGCAGCCGTACACGGAGGACGCGCTGGCGCCGTACCCGTCGCCGTCGGCGTCCAGATACCAGGGATCGCCCGCGTGCGTGCCTGAGTCGGCCACGCCGTCGCAGTCGTGGTCGAGCCCGTCGCAGGGCTCGTACGCGCCAGGATAGAAGGTGGCGTCGGAGTCGTCGCAGTCGCCCCCGTCGGGGACGGTGCCGCTGGCCGGCACGCAGGCGGAGGCGTCGGCCGCGCCCCAGCCGTCGCCGTCGGCGTCCTCGTACGCGACCGTGAAGGTGGGGGGGGCCACGTCGTCGTCGTCGTCGTCCACGGCTCCGTCGCAGTCCTCGTCACCTCCCCCGCAGACCTCGGTCCCGTCTGGCGAGACGGTCGCGTCGCGGTCGTCGCAGTCCGAGGGATCCGCGCTCGTGTTCGCCGGGGCGCTGCACGCGTAGGTCCAGACCGACGCGTCGCCGTAGCCGTCCCCGTCGAGGTCGTCGTACCAGGCCGGCGCGTCGGAGGCCTCGTCGTCGACGAGGCCGTCGCAGTCCTGGTCCACGCCGTCGCAGGTCTCCTCGGCCTCTGGGTGGACGCCCGCGTCGCTGTCGTCGCAGTCGTCGGCGTTGTCCACCCCCGTCGGCTCGCAGTCCCACGACGCCGCGGCGGGATCGCCGTAGCCGTCCCCGTCGAGGTCCGCCCAGCTGCGGGTGAGGTCGGTGGCGTCCTCATCGACCGCGCCGTCGCAGTCCTGGTCGACCTCGTCGCAGGTCTCCTCGGCGCCTGGGTGGACGCCCGGATCGCCGTCGTCGCAGTCGTCCCCGTCGGCGACGGTGCCACCGGGTTGCGCGCACGAGCGCGAGCTGTTGTCGGGGTCGCCGTAGCCATCGGCGTCGCCGTCGGTGTACCAGGTGGGCGCGTCGGACGAGGCGTCGGGATCGGTCAGGCCGTCGCAGTCGTCATCGACTCCGTTGCAGATCTCGTCCGCGCCCGGGTGGACGGCGGCGTCCTGGTCGTCGCAGTCGGTGGTGTCCTGGACATGGCCCGAGGGCTGTGCGCAGGCGCGGCGCGTGCTGCCCGCGTCGCCGAAGCCGTCCCCGTCGGCGTCGGCGTGCCAGGTGGCGGCGTCTGTCGCGTCGTCCTCGTCGACGATCCCGTCGCAGTCGTTGTCCACGCCGTCGCAACGCTCTCGCGCGTCGGGGTTGATGGCGGGATCGGCGTCGTCGCAGTCCGTTTCTTCATCGAACCCATCGGCGTCGGCGTCGATGACGACGGGCTCGCTGTCCAGCGCCCCCGTGTCCGGCTCGTCTTCGCAGGCCATCAGCAGCAACGGAAGCAGGAGATGTCTGGTGTTCATCGGACCTCCGGCAGGGGTCGTGCGGGCCCCCCGAGCGAAGCGGCCGCGGGGATGTCGTATTCGGGGGAGCGCTCGGGTGCACTCGGTCTGCCTGTCGGGCCTCCAGGATCCATCGCGCCACCTCGATAGCGATGAGGGGATAGCGAAGACTTCTCACACCGTGGTCATGGAACCCGACGAACAGCGCTTCGAGCTCTGGCTGCCCGAGCCTGGCCAGGGGGCTTTCGAGGGCACCAGCGTGGTGGTGAACGCGGGGGGGTAGCGCCGACGGTCCCCACCGGGAAGCCCCCGAGGTTCAGTAGGCCTCGCAGTCCACCATCTCGACCTCGTAGGCGATGGCCTCGTTCACACCGCTCAGCTCGACCTGGTACACGGCGCCTGCCTGGCTGCTCCAGCCCTGGGGGATGATGGAGATGGCGTAGCTCGAGCCGTAGTTCGCCAGCAGAGGGCTGACGGACACGGGCAGATCGGTGCCGCCAACGGGGGAACCTCGCGGCCCCGATCACCCGATCTCCATGGGCCACGGCGGAGTCGTGTTGGCCGGGATGGCCACCCCGGCGCAGAAGGGGCAATCGCCGTCGGCCGCGTCCGGCTACATTGACTCCCTGCGCCAAGCCCCGTGGAATCCACCTTGCCCTGGCTGCTCGCCATCGCCGCCGTTATCCCTGCTGTCCGCGCGGGCGACTGCGCCACGCCGACATCAGACAAGGCACTGCAGGGCCGCATCGCGCGCGCCGAAGCTGCCTGGGTAGCGCTCGATGGGGTCTCCTTCGCTGCAGAGCTCGACGCAGCCCTGGAGGGCCTGGGGTGCCGGATCGCGCCCCTGTCCCCCGCCATGGCGGCACACCTGCACCGACTGGTGGGCCTGAGGGCCCAGCAGCGGCGCGACGAAGCGGCCGTGCTCCAGGCCTTCGCCGCCTCCCGCGCCATCGATCCCGACTTCCACTTCCCCACCGACGTGCTGCCGGAAGACCACCCCCTCGCTCGCAGCTACGACCAGCTCCCCCCGGTCACGGGCGTGCTGGAGGCGGTGGACCCGCCCGCCGAAGGGCGCCTGCTGTTCGATGGGCTCGCGCTCGATGGGCGCCCCCGGAATCGCGCCACCATCGCCCAGTGGGTGGAGGCGCCAGGAGGCGGCGCTCACTGCGCCTACCTGTGGCCGAACGACCTCCTGCTTCCCTACGATCGGGGGCAGCTGGCGGTGGAGGCGTCTCTCCCGCCTCCGGTCCCACGCACCCCGGTCCGTGCCTGGGTGGCGAGCCCCGCCTCCACCCCCGTGGCCCCGCCCCCTCCCACCTGGACTCCCCCCAGCCGCGACGTCGGGCGTACCGCCCGTCTCTCCCGGAGGCTCGGGTGGACCTCGGCCGGATCGGCGGTGGGTGCGTTCTGCGCCACGGCCGCGGGGCTCAGCCTGCACCAGCGCTACCACGACCCTGGCTGGACACCCGACGAGGGCCAACTCGAGGCGCTGCGCGCGCAGTCCATGGCGGGCTTGGCGGTGGGCGGCGGCCTGGGCCTCACGGCGCTGGGCACGGGCATCGCCGCGCTGGCGGTCTGGGCCTGGTAGATGCTGGAAGCGGGACGCCAGCTCGGCGCCTACCGGGTGGAGGAGCTCGTCGGGCATGGGGGCATGGCCGAGGTTTACCGCGTCCGCCACGAGGTCCTGGGGCGCACCTGCGCCCTCAAGGTGCTGCGCCTGGCGAGCCCCACCATGCGCACCCGCCTGCTGGCCGAGGGACGGGCCCAGGCGCGCCTGCGGCACCCCAACGTGGTCTCGGTGGTGGACATCCTCGAGGTCGACGGGGCCCCCGCCCTGGTCCTCGACTTCATCGAGGGCCCCACCCTGGGGGCCTGGCTCTCGGAGCACCGACCCGACCGTGCGACCGCCCTCGAGGTCTTCCTCGGTATCCTGGCGGGCGTGCAGGAGGCCCACGCCCAGGGCTTCGTGCACCGCGACCTCAAGCCCGCCAACATCTTGCTGGAGCGCCACGGCGCCAGGCTGTGTCCCAAGGTCACCGACTTCGGCATCGCGAAGGTGCTGCGGGACGACATGGGGACCCTGGCCCACAGGGGATACCGCACATTGGACCTCCAGCCAGAGTATGCTTCGTGCCGTGGTTTTCGTCAAGCCCCGGCAGCGCCTCCACCCCGCGCAGGGCCTCTCGAGGAGCTCCGCACGGGCTGACGACGGCGCGCTCCACCCGCGCAGAGCAGTGCGGGCGCTCGAAGAAGCCGGCGCTCGTCCGGAGGGGTGCCGATCCG
>JBDRKM010000234.1:0-5380 GCA_043814015.1 Pseudomonadota bacterium | reverse complement strand
GCTATTGAACTTCGACGATGGAAAATCGAGCATGGCACGAGCCTAGATGAAGCCATCGAATTCGCCCGATACGGTGTCGATCAAGTCGCGTCGAACTCATCACTCGAAGAGGTTCTCTCCGCGGGAGCGCAAGCCGATCTAACCCTACTCATACCCTCCGACATCGACGCGGCATGGTCGTCTGGCGCCTTCCCTCGTCTCCTTGGACATTGCGTGCACGCTCTACGCGCGGAAACGGCGATAGTGAACCTTGCCAACGACAACCCATTCCCGAAGGTGCTGGCGGAGGATCCTGCCTTCCCCCTTCGAAACAGCACCACTCATGAAGCTCCGAAGGTACTTCGATTGATCACCAAGGTGTCCCCCGGTGGCGAAATCCTATCGCTCGAACTAGCCGACGGTATCGAATCGCAACGCCGACCTCACCTACAAGCCATGCACGTCTTCGAGGAGTGTATAGAAGCAGCCACTTCCCATCTCGATTTCCCGTCCTCGCGGGAAGAACGCCACGGCATGTTGTGCGCGGTTAAGAGAAATCGATCTGAGCTTCGCCTTCTCAAGGACGGCGACACGGTTTGGGACGCCACCTTCTGTGAAGGTTGCCCTGCGGTTTCGTCGTGCAAAGAGACAAGCTGGTAGACCTCTGGCGGAAAGGCGGGCCTGATCGATTTCGTGGGAGCTCCCAAGGTCGGGAGGTATCGGATTCGGGAGGTATCGGATTAAGAAAGGGAAGGTGTGACCATGACTTCCCCTCGGCATGATCGAGGTGAAATCCCCGGTCCCCTCCAGTCCCCTCCAGTCCACTGTGGTCCTGAGGCCGTCTTCCAAGTAGCTGAAATACCAGTGGAAACGCGTGGCTTTGGGAGCAGGAAGTCGTAGGTTCAAATCCTATCGCCCCGACCAACCAAGACCCTCGTAATTCCCGCCAGTTCAACCCGATGAACGGCTTTTCCTACCGCGTCAGGATCCGGTTGGATTGACGGCCTGACGCGTCAGTAGCGGCACCGCGGTGCCCGGCTCCTGGCAGCGGCAGCCACCCTTCGGTTCATGTCTTCGGTCCTCACGATACGGCGATCCGCTGGAGACAGCGAGGCGCTCTCGATCTGCAAGAGGCTATCGAGGTCATCGTCCTGCTCCCAGGAGAGGATGCCGTAGAGCTTCCGTTGGCGCTCGTCGCGGTCCATCTCGGCGAAGACCTCGGCCAGCCGGTCCAGCGATCCACAGACGATGGTCACGTAATCGTCGCGTTCGAGGTTGCGGACGAGAGCGGCCTCGGCCGGCATGAGTTCGAGGTCGTGGCCGAGGTTCTTGTGGCCACTGCGACGCCGCTCGTCGTGCTTGAGATCGCCGAAGAAGTTCTCGGCAAGGTAATTGGTCCTGGCCACCATGCGGGTGCCACCTCCGACGCTGTCGGGCAGTCGGATGGCGTGTCCCCAGAGGGAGTGCCCATGGGTGTCGAGGTGCGTCAGGATGACGTCGATGGCCTCGCGGGTGTCCTGTGCCGGGCCGCGGGCGGGCCGGCGTTCCCGGAGCGAGTCGGCCCAATTATCGAGTTGGCGGTGTATCTGGTCGAGGTCGTGGCTCGTCTCGTCCTCGGGCGGCGTGCCCGCCAGGCGCAGGACGGTTCGCATCTCGTCGAGCAGGGCGGCACGTCGGCGCAGCCGCACGGAGACCTGGCGGAACGGGACCTGACTGGAGACCGGCTCGATATAGCGATGAAGCCGCTTGAGCGTAGAGGTGACCGCCCTGTCCGCCGGCGGTATTCGCAGGTAGGCGTCGAGGGCGCGCAGCGCGGTGGAGCACCGGTCGAACAGGTCGAGGTAGGGCCGGTCGAATGGGAAGTTGAGGCCGGAGGCGTCGGCCTTGTAGTCCAGGACCCACTGGGCCAGGGCGCGGACCACGGCCAGGCCGTCGAGCCCCGGCTCGATCTGGTGACTGGCCGGGTCGCTCTGTTGCCACTGCCGGACGGCCTCCCGCGCCGGCTCGATGTCCTGGCCGATCCGGCGACCGAGATCACGGACCAGGTCACGGAGCCTGGGACGCACCTTGGTGCGCCGGAACAGGTCGCGAAGCTGGGCGTGGGCGGGCTCGAGTATGTCCTTGCCCACGTCGGCCACAAAGTGCTGGTGGCACGACAGCACGGGGATGGTCGGATCCAGCTCAGCGACCAGGTCGTTGAGGGCCGGGATCATGGCCCTCCCCAGGTCCCGCACCACGGCACACGGAGCGCCGAAGCGGTCTACTGTCTGTCGCAGCGGCGGCAGGATGAGGTCGGCTCGCTCCGTGGAGATCTTCCAGGCGCCCAGCACCCACTGGCGCCAGCCTGCCATCGCCAGCAGCAAGGTGCCCCGCCCCGCCTCGCCGGTGGCATCGACGTGGAGCGGCCAGCCGCCGTCGTCCTCGAGTGCCCTCCTCAACTCCTCGGATCGGGCGTGATGAAGCCGGGCCACGTACTGGGCAAACCTCCGGGACAGCACGCTCACCTCGCTCTCGGAGATGGGGACGCCTCGGTCGAGCAACGTGGCCCGGATATCCTCCCGTCGCTGCTGGTGTAGGTACCGTTGCAATCCCGCGAAGACCAGCACGTCGTAGCCGACGTTGGCCTGGGGGACCAGGGCCTCGCCCAGACAGGCGGCTCGCCGCGTGACCCGGGCTCCCGAGGGCCACCGGCATCCGGCTGCGCAGACATGCACGGTCTCGCGTGCATCGAACGGGCCGTGGGCCAGCGTGCGGCCCGCCCGCGGCGTCGTCTTCTGCACGAGCATGGGGCCGCCGCATAGCGGGCACCGGTCCGGCTCCTCGGCCACGTGCAGCGACACCGGGGACGGAGATCGAAGCCGCTGCTGACAGCGATCCCGCAGCGCATTGACCCGGGCTCTCATCGTCGCGAGCGCGGTGAACTGGGCCGCACCGTTTTTTTTCCCGGCACCAGCCCGTGCTCCTCGTAGACCATCTGCACGTGGTGTGGCTCGAGCCGTACGCCACGGGCGACCAGGCACCGGGCGACATGCTCCGGCGTGGGGATCGCGGGGGCGGCACGGAGCGCCTCGGCCAGCACCTCGACGACCTCCTCGTCCGTGGGCACCCGCAGCATCTCCGCCATCAAGGCACCCAGCTCCCGGCGCTCCGCCACCTGCTGCGCCGCCCGATCCGGATCGGCGTTGACGTACAGGTACACCCGCCCCACGCGCTCCCGGCCGACGCGGCCTTCCCGTACCAGGCCCAGCAACGTGTTGTGCACCCGCACCCGCAGCAGGCCCCGCAGCTCGTCATGGGTCCGGCCCTCGGGGGTCTGCTCCACCTGCACGGCAGTGGTCTGCTTGAGCGTGCCGGCCCGGGAAAAGCCGATGTCCCGGTAGAACCACAGTCCTTGGTCATCGAACGCCGGGATGTCTTCCAGCGTGTAGTAACGCCCCACGTGCGTGTAGCTCGTGCGGTATCCGGCCTCGCTGAGGTCGCGGAAGACGCTCCTTCTGGAGCGACCACCAAGCACCTCTCGCAGCTCCTTCATGTCCGCCACATTCTTGCGTTGCAGCCAGCTCGTGATCTGCTCCACAGGGTTCATGATGCACTCCTGTCAACTTGTGGACTCATGATGCCGCATATGTCCGCATGTTGCCAGCTCGAGCCATGGACCAGCACCGTAAGTACTTGATTTCTCGTGGTGGAGAAGGTGGTTATCGGCCCGGAATGGCAGGATCAGGACTCGACGGCTAGTCGATTTGCTCAGGGATTACGAAGGGGTACGCGTTTCCAACCGGATCCTGACGCCGTAGGAAAAGGGTCTATCCCCGGTGGGGACCGTGGGGACTCTCCGCGGGGACCGTGGGGAACCGCCGTGGGGACGAACAAGGCTTCGCGTGGGGAGGACTGCTCCCCACACTCGACGAGGTGTGGGGACCATTTTTCGTTGAATTCCCCGCACCTGCGGGCGATGGTAAAAATGCGACAGCGGAAAGGGCGACGTGGTTGCGGACGCTTTCTCCTTCGAAAAACTCGAGCCGATCGAGGCTCGAATCCTCAAGCTGGCAGGCAAGCTCGGCTACCTGATCCTGACGGACCGGACCGACCGCGCGCACGAGGACCGCATCGGGCGGTTCGACTGCGACGAGGGGTCCGCAGAACCCTACCGGGACGACGCCGTGTGCTCCGCCGCGGGCGGATACTCGATCGTGCCGTCGCCCCCTCGCGCCGAGGCGGACGAGGGCGACGAAGACGAGGACTCCGGCGACCACGAGTCGAGCGAGTCTGGCGACGACGCCGACCCCGACGACGACGAAGATCCGGGGTGGCCGCCGGAGTACGACGACGGGGACGGCGACCAGGAACCGGACCGGCCGACCCGCTGTTTCGGGCCGATCAGCGACCTGGAGATCGCCCGCGCCGCGTGCCGCTGGCTGCGTGACTGCGCGGCCCGCAACACCGTCGGTGATCCCATGCGCCGCTTCCGCGTCCGCATCTATGGCCCCAAGGCCACCGACAAGCTCGACAGCGGGTCGTTCATGTGCCGCAACCACGACTACGCCGACGAGGTGGACACCGAGGCCGCCGACGCGGCCGTGCGCGAGCTGCGCATCCCCCAGCCGACCTTCGACCAGTCGGCCAAGGACAGCACGCTCAGGGGGCTCAAGGCATTGGGCGACTACTACGCCCAGTGGGGCCAGATCGTGCTGGGTTCGGTGGGCCAGCTCCAGGGTGTCAACAACTCGATGCTCGCGAGGCTGCACCGCCAGCTCCAGGAGTCCCGAGGCCAGGTCGACGAGCTCGTGGCCTCCATCCTCGAGTACCGCCACAACGAGGTCGAGGCGTACGAGCAGCGCCGGCTCGAGGAGCGCGCCGGCGACACCCGCAGCGAACTCGCCCGCGACGCCCTGCAGCAGCTCGGCACCGCGGCCACGGCGTTCCTCGCCGGTCGCTCGATGCCGCCGGATCTGCTGGAGACCTTCGGTGCGCTCAGCACCAGCCCGGAGCTGACCGAGGCGCTGCGCGACCCGCGCGTCCGCGCGCTGATGAAGGACCCCGACAACCTGCGCGGGCTCGCGGCCATGCTCCACGCCGCGGGCCACCAGGCCCAGGCCGCCGGGCAGCCACCCGGCGAGGCCGGGGCCGGCCCCCCCGGACGACGGCGACCCACCGCCGTCCGACCCCGACATCCCACAACCCGACCCTCCCGCCGCGGGCTGATCCGCGACCGGGAGGACGTGATCCCGCTGCGCCTGGAGCGCAGCAGAAAGAGGTTTCCCATGCCCCGTTTCCCCAAGGCACGACGCAAGAACAAGACCGTCTCCGTGTTCGAGCAGGCCCACCGCTTCTACGGCCAGGCGTTCGAGGTCACCAGCACCCGCGAGCTGGCCGACTCCATGGCCGAGTGGGGCGACCT
>JBDRKM010000233.1:0-10148 GCA_043814015.1 Pseudomonadota bacterium | reverse complement strand
AGGCCGGCGTGCTGGCCGAAGAGGGCGCCTTCGCCAGCGCCCTGTACGCGGACATCTCCGCCTCGGGCGCCGCCTTCCTGGCCCGCTCCGGGGGCGCGGTGGAGGCCTTCATGTCCTTCGCGGACGCCTGCGATGTCGGGTACTCGGCCGACGGGGCCTGGCTCGACGCCGGCATGGCCAACGCCACCGGCTGCGGCGTGGCGTTCACCGCCGCCAACGGCGCCTTGCTGGACGCCTCCGACGCCTGCGCCTCGGGCGCCACCGCCGCCTACGCCACCAGCTTCAACGCGGGGATTGTGGCCACGGGCTACGCCTGCGGCGCCGTCGCGACCACCGCCGACAACGACACCAGCAACTGGATCCTGGGCATCTAGGCCCCACGGCGACGGAAAGGTCGCAGGAAGGCGACGGGAGAATCGCCGTTTTCGGCCTCCGGCGGCCGGCACGATGCTTGCTTTCAGGGCCACCCCGGAGTCCGCATGCTCACCCTCGCCCTCCTCGCCGCCTGTGCCGGTCCGCCCACCGAGGCACCCGTCCCGCGGCTGGAGCTGGGCGCCTTCCGCGAGGTCGCGCTCGTCACGTTGACACGCGGTTCCTGGGGCCGGGAGTTCCACCGCGACCCCGACTCCGCCGTGGTGCCCATGGCCGTCATCGCCGACGGCGACGGCCTCGCGGTGCTCGACCAGGAAGCCCTGCGCATCCGGCGCTTCGACGCCACCGGCCGCGCGCTCGGCGACCTGCCCATCCCCGACCGCGCCACGCTCGACGCGGTCCGCCGCCCTGACCGTGAGGGCTACGGCCTGCTGGCCTACCACAGGACGCCCACGCCCACCTGGGTCGCCCAGGATCTCTGGCTCGACGGCACCCTCGCCGCCGAGACCCCGCTGTCCGTCGGCGACACCCCCCCCAGCGGCATCTTCGCCGACGGCGAGCGCCTGCTGGTGGAGCTGGCCCACGGCGATCTGGTGGACCCCGCCACGGGCGAGCGCTTCCCCGGTCGGCCCGCGGGCGACGGCTGGTACGCGCGCGCCGAGAAGCTGGACGATTTCACCGTCGGGCTTACCTGGCAGGACCGCGAGGGGATCGACGTCCGGCGCGTGCGCCTCGCCCTCGATCGCACCGTCTCCAACGTGGTCTCCCTCGACCCCTTCACCGCCCCCGACGGCCTGCCCGCGGCCCAGGTGGGCCTGCTGCTGTACGACGAGGGCCCGGCGCCCGACTACGCCATGCTGGACGCCGAGATTCGGGTGGTGGTCCTGGACGCCCTCGGGCACCTGCTGGACGAGGTGCGCCTGCCGGTGCTGGACTCCTCCTCCTCCGCCCGGCCATTCGCCCGCACCGCCGACGGCGCCCTGCTGGCCCTGCGGGTCCGCGACGACGGGCTCACCCTCGAGCGCACCCCGCTCGCCGCGGTGCGCCCGTGATCGCCCTCCTCCTCCTCGCGCTGCTGGCCCTGCCCGCCCGGGCCATCCCCTCCATGTCGGTCGCCGACATCATCTCCTACGCCGCGGGCGGGGTAGGCAGCCCGTATGTCTGGGGTGGCGGCAAGTGGAACCCCTCCGACCACTCCTGGGCCGGCGCCGACTGCTCCGGCTACGCCATGAAGGCCTGGTGGATGCCGTCGTACACGGCGCCCACCACCTACGCCCACCCCTACGCCACCTCCACCATCGTGGGCTACACCACCCACTGGTCCTGGGTCAGCCGCTCGTCCGTCGAGCAGGGCGACTGCCCCACCTACAACTCCGGCAGCGCCGGCCACATCGTCATCTACGACTACGGCGACCCCTGGGGCTCGCTGGTCACCTACGAGGCCATGGGCACGGCCTGGGGCATCGTCCACGGCTCCCGCACGCTCGCATCCTACTACCAGATCGCCCGCCGCGACAACCTCATCGGCAGCGACGCCGACGGCGATGGCTACTCCGCCTCCGCCGGGGACTGCGACGACGACGACGCCTCCGTCCACCCGGGGGCCACCGAGCGCTGCAACGGCAAGGACGACGACTGCAACGGCTCCACCGACGGCTCCGACTCCGTGGACGCCACCACCTGGTACCGCGACAGCGACGGCGACGGCTACGGCGACGCGGCCCACAGCCAGCGCGCCTGCTACCGGCCCACCGGCTACGTCGGCGACCATACCGACTGCGACGACAGCGAGTACTGGACCCACCCCGGCGCCTTCGAGATGTGCGACGAGGTGGACAACGACTGCGACAGCGCCGCGGACGAGGGCTACGACGAGGACGGTGACGGCTGGACCACCTGCCTGGGCGACTGTGACGACAGCGACCCTGGCGTCAACCCGGACGCCGTGGAGGTCATCGACGGCCTGGACGAGGACTGCGATCACCGGGTGGACGACGGCACGGTGGCCTTCGACGACGACACGGACGGTTTCTCGGAGCTCGACGGCGACTGCGACGACACCCAGGCCTGGACCTACCCCGGCGCCCCGGAGCTGTTCGACGGCCGCGACAACGACTGCGATGGCATCCTCGACGAGGGCACCCGCGGCTACGACGACGACGGCGATGGCTGGACCGAGCTGGGCGGCGACTGCGACGACACCGATCCCGCCACCTACCCCGGCGCCCCCGAGACGCAGGATGGCCTCGACGAGGACTGCGATGGCCGCGTGGACCAGGGGACCGCCGCGTATGACGACGACGGCGACGGTTTCTCCGAGGACGACGGCGACTGCGACGACGCCGCGCGCCTCATCTTCCCGGGCGCCCCCGAGCTGCCCGACGGCCTCGACGAGGACTGCGACGGCGTGGTGGACGAGGGCACCGAGGTCTACGACGACGACGGCGATGGCTTCTGCGAGCTGGCCGGCGACTGCGACGATCTCGATCCCGACACCTTCCCCGGCGCCCCCGAGACCGTGGACGGCCGCGACGAGGACTGCGACGGCCTGACCGACGAGGACACGGAGATCTGGGACGACGACCGCGACGGCTTCAGCGAGCTGGAGGGCGACTGCGACGACGCCGACGCCGCCACCTTCCCCGGCGCCCTGGAGGAGCCCGACGGCCGCGACCAGGACTGCGACGGCACCGTGGACGAGGAGACATGGATTTTCGACGACGACGGCGACGGCCGCTCCGAGGCCATGCGCGACTGCGACGACGCCGACCCCTTCACCTACCCGGGCGCCCCCGAGGTGGAGGACGGCCGCGACAACGACTGCGACGGCCTCATCGACGACGAGACCGATCTGTGGGACGACGACGGCGACGGCTGGACCGAGGACGGCGGCGACTGCGACGACGGCGATGCCCACGTGCACCCCGGCGCCCCGGAGGGGCTGGGTGACCCGGATCTGAACTGCGACGGGGAGCTCTCGGTGCCGAACGGCTGGGGTGCCAGCTCCTGCGCCAGCGGCGGCGGCCGCAGCGGCCTCGTGGCGCTGCTCCTCGCCGGCCTCGGCCTGGCCGCCCGGCGCCGGCGCTGACATGCACGCCCTGCTGCTCTGGGCCCTGCTGGCCACCGTCGCCTTCGCCGCCGACCAGGACCACGACGGCTACAGCCCCGAAGAGGGCGACTGCGACGACACCGATCCGGACACCTACCCGGGTGCTCCCGAGAAGCTCGACCACGTGGACAACGACTGCGACTCCCTGGTGGACGAGGGCACCTCCGCCTACGACGACGACGGCGACGGCTACACCGAGGACACCGGCGACTGCGACGACGGCGACGCCCTGACCCACCCCGGCGCCCTGGAGTGGCCCGACGGCGTCGACAACGACTGCGACGGGCGTGTGGACGAGGGCACGGTCGCTTGTGACGACGACGGCGATGGCTGGTCCGAGGACGACGGCGACTGCGACGATTTCGACCCCACCCGACACCCCGGCGCCGCCGAAGTGGAGAACGGGATCGACGACGACTGCGACGGCCTGGCCGACGACGAGACGAGCGCCTGGGACGACGACGGCGACGGCTGGACCGAGACGCAGGGCGACTGCGACGACGCCAACGCCTGGGTCTTCCCCGGCGCCCCCGAGCTGGCCGACGGCCTGGACAACGACTGCGACGCCCTCACGGACGAGGACACGGCGGTCAGCGACGACGACCGCGACGGCTGGAGCGAGGCGCAGGGCGACTGCGACGACACCGACCCCGGTGTCTACCCCGGCGCCGCCGAAGTCCCCGACGATCGCGACCAGGACTGCGACGACGAGGTGGACGAGGGCACCGCGCGGGCCGACGACGACGAGGACGGCTGGTCTGAAGAGGAGGGCGACTGCGACGATACGGACCCCGACACCTACCCCGGCGCTCCCGAGTGGGCGGACGCCCGCGATCAGGACTGCGACGGCGCCGTGGACGAGGGCACCGAGGCCTTCGACGACGACGGGGACGGCCTCTCCGAGTGGGACGGCGACTGCGCCGACGCCGATCCGGAGGTCTACCCCGGCGCCCCCGAGCAGCCCGATGAGGTGGACCAGGACTGCGACGGCCTGGTGGACGAGGGCACGATCCTCTACGACGACGACGGGGGCGGCTACGCAGAGGCCGACGGCGACTGCGACGACACCGACCCCGACATCTACCCGGGCGCCCCCGAGATCGACGACGGCGAGGACGACGACTGCGACGGGGTGGGCGACGTGTACCGCGGGTGGTCGTGCGGGCTGGGGGCGCGGGTGCGGGGGTGGTGCTGGGCGGTGCTGGCGCTGCCCTGGCTGCGGAGGCGGCGGGGGCTGTGAAATAATGCAACAGGAACATGATGATGCTGGAGCATAGTCGTGCCCCGAATCGTCGGCTGCGCCGACGCACTGCGGGCCAAAGGCCTCGGTGGCTGACGATGCGGCGTTGGTGGGCCCTTGGCCATAGGCTGCGGGCTTTTTCGCGCACCGGCGCCGAGGTCCTCCGGCGGTGACGGACGCCTGATCGGGGTTACGGTCGGCCGCCCCGGAGCCCGCCGTCATGAAGAACCGACTGCTCCAGGTGCTCGTGTTCACCAGCGGCCTGACCGTGATGGCCGTGGAGATGACCGGGCTGAGGCTGCTGGCGCCCTACTTCGGCACGTCCCTGCAGGTCACCACCGTGCTGATCGGCAGCCTGATGGCCTTCCTGGCCCTCGGCTACTCCCTGGGAGGCAAGCTGGGGGACCGCAGACCCCGGTTGGATGCGCTCTGCCGGGCCACCATGCTCGCCGCGGCCTGGGTGGTGGTGATCCCCTTCGTGGCCCAGCCCATCCTGCGAGCCGCCAGCGGAGTGCTGCGCCTGCTGGTGGGTGGCAACGAGCTGTCCGAGCCCGCGGTGGCCTTCGGCGTGCTCATCGGGGGGATGGTGGGCACGCTGGCCCTGTTGTCGGTGCCCGTGACCATCATGGGGATGGTCAGCCCCTGGGCCGTGCGGCTGGCGGTGGAGGACGTGGAGCACGCGGGCCGGGCGGCGGGGCGGCTGTACGCCTTGTCCACCGCCGGCAGCATCGTGGGCAGCTTCCTGCCCGCCCTGGTGCTGGTCCCGCTCTTCGGCGTACGCAACACCTTCGTCGTGGTGGGCGCGCTGTTCCTGGGGGTCAGCACCCTGGGGGCCTGGGGCGGCCTGCGCGCCCTCCTGCCACCGGGGAGCGCCGCCCTGCTGATGCTCCTGCCCACCGGCCTGGTGCGCCCGATGGACGGCCTGGTGTACGAGCGCGAGAGCCTCTACCACTTCATCCAGGTGGTGCAGGAGCCTTTCGGGCGCTGCCCCGAGGCCTACCACCTCTTCTTGAACGAGGGTGTCGGGGTGCACTCGGTCAAGTGCCTCTCCGAGGGCCAGGAGACCACGGGCTACTGGTCCTACCTGGCCGCCGCCCCCCTCTGGCTGGACGAGCCCGATACCATGCGGGACGTGCTGGTGATCGGCCTGGCGGGGGGCACCGTCGTGCGGCAGCTGCTCGAGGCCTTCCCCGAGGCGCGGGTGGACGGGGTGGAGATCGACGGCCGGGTGGTGGAGGTGGGGAAGCGCTTCTTCGACGACGACGACCCGCGCATCCGGCCCATCGTGATGGACGGCCGCGTGTTCCTGCAGGCCAGCGATGCCCGCTACGACGTGGTGCTCATCGACGCCTACCGCCAGCCCTACATCCCCTTCCACCTGATCACCCGCGAGTTCTTCGGGCAGGTGCGCGACCACATGCGCGAGGACGCCGTGCTGGCGGTGAACGTCGCCGGCGTGCACGGGGTGAGCAGCGACCTGTCGGCCATGGTCTACCGCACCCTGCGCGAGGTCTTCCCCACCGTGGTGCTGGTGGACGCGGCCCGCTCCAACGACGTCATCGTGGCCTGCACCCAGGAGAAGCCCGCGGACGCCGCCCTGGCGCACCTGGCGCTGCTGCGGCGCTCGGGGGGCCTCAAGCGCATCCGTGGGCGGCTGCCGGACAAGATCCTCGCGGAGGTGGAGGGCTGGGAGCGAGCCCGGGTGCTCACCGACGACCAGGCCCCGGTGGAGGCCTCCTGGGACCTGCAGGCCCTGCGGTGGGTGCGCTGATCCGCGCGGCCTTGCGGGTCAGCCCCGGGTGATCAGCGGCGCCGAGGCCCTCGGGCTCGCCGGCGCGCGATCGCCCCCCACGCCAGCAGCGGGACGAGCCACCCCCGCGGCCCCGGCGCGGCGCCGCAGCCGCAGCCCTCCGGCTCCCCCTCGTCCTCCTCCGGGTCCCACGGCAGGGGCGCGCTGCTGTCGGTGGCCTCCAAGGCGTCCAGGATCACGCCGTCGCCCGCGGTGACCTCGAAGCGCACCAGGTGCAGCCCCGGATCGAGCCCCTCGATGGTGGCGATGGCGCCGGGAAAGCCCAGAGCCGAGATCGTCACGGTGCCCGCGGGGCGGTCGTCGACCCACAGATCGAGGCTGGCGCTCCCCTCCGCCGCCCCGATCACCCGCACGGAGGTGCCCCTGAGCCAGGCCTCCACCCGGGTGCCAGCCGGTACGCGGCGCACCTCGCCGAGCCCGGCGCCTTCCCAGGTCTCCTCCGTGCAGGCCGGGTCGCAGACCACCCACTCCGTGTCGTCGTCCACCCGCTGCAGGCCCATCCAGCGGATCACGACGCCCTGCTCGTCCACCTGGAAGCTGCCGGCGGGGCCCGAGGCCAGCACCACGGGGTGGCGGGCGAAGTCCGGGTGGGTCGCGAGGTCCTCGATCTGGCCCTCGAGCTGGGCACCCAGATCTGCCCAGGTGTCGCCCCCGTCGGCGCTGACCAGCAGCCGCTGGGTCCAGGTGGCGGCCACCAGCGTGCCGTCCGAGGCGCAGGCGACGCGCCGCAGGCCCACCTCCTCGGGGAGGGTACCTCGGGTCCAGCCGTCCTCGGTGCGGATCTCCACGCCGCCGGGCCCGACCGCCAGGACCCTGGTGGGCTCCCGAGGCGGCCAGAGGGCCAGGTCGCTGACCCCGGTGCTCACCTCGTGATCCACGGCGAAGCTGGCGCCATCGTCGGTGGATCGCGCGATGGAGCTCGAGGCCGTGGTGTGCGTGCCGGTCCAGCCCACCACCAGATCGCCCTGCTCCACCACCCCCACCAGCACCTCGTCCGCGAGGGGGGCGAGGCCGGCGACCTCGCTCCAGCTCACGCCACCGTCCTCGCTGAGAAGGGTGGCGGCGACAGGCAACGTGCCGTCGTCGGTGTGCACGTTGGTGGCCCACAGGCGCGCGCCTTCGCCCGCGGTCAGCGCCCAGACCTTGCGCCAGGGGCCGTCGAGCTCGCTCCAGCTCCGCCCTTCATCCTCGCTGCGCACGGGGAGGCGGTCGGCCACGGCGTAGACCGGGACGAGCCCCTCGGCGTCGGGCGGCGTGTCCGCGTCCTGGATCGCGGGCAGCACGAGCCCCTCGGCCGCGCAGGTCCAGGTGGCGCCGGCGTCCGTGGTGCGGGCCGTGCCGCAGCCGTAGACCGCGGCCACCGCGGCGCCGTCCCGCGCGAAGTCCCTGGAGAAGGCGATCCCACGGGCGTAGTCCGGGCCCTTGAGGGGCGGGTGGGACCAGACGCCCTCCCGCAGGGTCGCGGGCCCGTCGTAGCCGGCCACGAAGGCGTCATCGCCGGCCACGTACAGGGCCGTGAAGGCCTCCTCCGTGGTGGTCCAGCACTGGTAGCCGTCGTCGTACTCGTCCTCGGGCCAGCGGATCTCGAGGGGTGCGGCCAGGCCCTCCCAGGTGGCGCAGCGGTCCCGCGAGATGGCCGGCCCGATGTCGGCGTGGGCCAGGGCGAGGGCGCCGCCGTCCGTGGCCAGGGCCACCACCTCCTCGTGGCGTGGGTTGGCGCGCAGGTAGGGGCTCTCGCCGCATGGGGCCCAGCCCTCCTCCTCCCAGCGCCAGACCGCTCCCGTGGCGGTGCCCACGAAGGGGCCCGCGGCGTCGGCGGTGGCGGAGAGGGTGCCGGGGGGGGCGCCCTCGATCCGCCAGCCCTCGCCCTCCCGCCAGGCCACGGATCCGTCCTCCAGCAGGGCCACCACCCCGCCATCCGCCGCGGCGTGCAGGCTGGCCACGGGCTCCTCCAGGCCGGTGGCGCTCACCGTGCCGTCAGCCGCCTGGGTCCAGACGCCCTCGCCGTCTCCCAGCCAGAGCCACGCCCCGCCGGCCACGCCTACCGGCGCGAAGCCCAGCTCCCGCGGGACCCAGCCGCCGGCCCCGTCGGACCACCAGGTGCGCGCGTCGCCGAGCAGGACCGTGGCGCCGTCGTCCAGGGTCACCGCGGCGCTGAGGCGGTCCACCAGGCAGTCCCCGTGGGTGGCCTGCCAGGTGCGCCCGCCGTCGTCCGAGCGGTACAGGTCGCTGACCTCCTCGTGGTCGGCCACCAGCCACCAGGTGGCGCCGTACTGGAGCCCGGGTGGGGGCGCGGCGGCCGTGACGATGTCGTGCGGGACGTGGGCCCCGGCGAGGCGGGGGAGGAGGAGGGCGGTGAGGAGGGGGAGGGGGGGCATGGGGACCTCTCTCCAGGGTAGCCCAGGGGCCGTCAGTTGGCAGGGCGGCCGCCTACCCCCGCCGCCGCACCACCCCCAACCCCAACGCCAGCAGCAGCCCCCACAGCCCCGCGGCGCGCCCGGTGGCGCACTGCCAGCCCATGTACTCCTCGGGCTGCCCGTCGCAGTCGTTGTCCTTGCCGTCGTTCAGCTCGTCGGCGCCGGGCCAGGTGTCGCGGTCGGAGTCGTCGCAGTCGCCCTGCTCCTCGGAGAAGCCGTCGCCGTCGTCGTCGTACAGCTCGGTGCCCTCGTCCGTGACACCGTCGCAGTCGTTGTCGGCCAGGTCCGGCAGCTCCTCGGCCCCGGGGTAGCAGGTCGCGTCCGCGTCGGCGCAGTCGCCCTCCTCCTCGCTGAAGCCGTCGCCGTCGTCGTCAAAGGCCCGCGTGCCCTCGTCCACGGTGCCGTCGCAGTCGTCGTCCACCTCGTTGGGCAGCTCCTCGGCGTAGGGGTGGGTGCCGCGGTTGGCGTCGTCGCAGTCGCCCTCATCCTCGCTCCAGCCGTCGGCGTCGTCGTCGAAGGCGCTGGTGCCCTCATCCACCAGGTAGTCGCAGTCGTTGTCCACGTGATCGAGCAGCTCGGGGGCGCCGGGGTAGGTGTTGGGGTCGTAGTCGTCGCAGTCGCCGGCCTCGGAGTCCCAGCCGTCGGCGTCCACGTCGTCGGCCAGGGCGGGGGCAGGGGCCAGCAGGAGGGCCAGCAGGAGAAGGCGTCGCATGGGCACCTCAGTAACGCCGGGCCAGGGAGAGGGAGCCGCCGGCCAGCCAGCCCTTGTCGGTGATGCCCCCCGAGGCCTCCAGGCCCACGCGCCACCAGGCGGTGGGGGCCCACTCCCAGCCGGCGCGGCCCAGGCCGCCGAGCGCGTAGGGGACCACGGCCAGACCCTGCAGCGCGGCCCAGGGCCCGCCGGTGGTGCGGCCCCAGCGGATGCCCGCCGAGACCGGGTAGAGCTGGCGGTCCATCCAGCCAGGGTAGAGGAAGTAGGCCTGGCCGGTGCGCAGGACGCCGAGGCGCACGTCGATGCTCCAGGCCGGGGCGAGGCCGATGAGGGCCTCCACCTCCAGATCCACGTGGTGGCGCGGGGCCAGGTAGGCGTAGCCCAGGGCGGCGCCGACCCGGAAGCGCGCGGGCCGGGGCTCGGCGAGGAGGGCGGCCAGGCCCGGCTCGCGCTCCGCGAAGGTGCCGGTGCGGGCGTCGAGCCAGGCG
>JBDRKM010000232.1:0-106307 GCA_043814015.1 Pseudomonadota bacterium | reverse complement strand
CCTCGGCCGCCGGATGCCGCCGTATAGGCGGGTTCCCGACGCCCGCGCCGAAAAAACCGGACAGGTATTGGTCCGAGGCCCCTCCGAGCGCACTACGGTCCAACGTCAGTTCTGGAGGACCATGTCAGGAGGTCTGGATTCGGGCTACCGCAGATCCAGCAGCCAGAGGTCGAGGTCGGCGTCTGCGGCTGCTCCGGCCGCCGTGACGGCCAGGCGGGGGGCCTGGGCCGCGATGCACAGGCCCCAGACCCGGCTGGAGGGGATCAGCGCCACCTGCGCTGCGGCGCCGGCCGCCCGACCGCTGGCGCGGTCCACCGGCAACCGCAACAGGGCGGTGTCGTCGCCGCGGCGGGCCAGGTGCCAGACGGCCTCCCCGGAGGGATCCCAGGCGGGGGAGTGTCCCTCCCCCGGGGTGAGCTTCCAGGGCTCGCCGCCCGCGGCGGGGACCGCCCAGACGGCCGGGGCGACCCAGCCCCCCTCCCCGCCGGTGAAGGCCAGGAAGCGGCCGTCCGGCGAGAAGCTCGGGGAGAGCGGGTTCAGGGATCGCAGGACCGCGCGCCGCGCGCCGCTGTCGAGGTCCACCAGCCACAGCTCGCTGTCGCTGGAGCTGGTCTCACCGGCGGCGCCCAGGGCGCGGGTGGTCCAGGCCAGCGTGCGGCCGTCCGGGGAGAAGGCCGGGGCATGCCCACCCTCCACCACCAGCCGAGGCTGCTGACCCCGAGGGCCGGCCAGGTAGATGGCGCCACCGGCCTCGAAGGCCAACTGGGCGCCGTCCCGGGAGAGCGCCGGGGCCATGGCCGCGGCCTCCAGCCCGTCCGTGAGCGAGCTGGCCAGCCCGCCACCCACGGGCTGCAGGTAGAGATCCTGGCCGTCGGAGTAGATCACCTCGCGGCCGTCGGGGGACAGCGCCGGATGGAGCTGGGTCCCCGGCATGGTGAGCCGGGTGATCGCCGCCCCGAGCGGGGCACCAGGCCCGGGAGGGAGCGCGAGCAGGATGCCCGTGGCCGCGAGCCCCAGGGCGGCACCCGCCAGCAGCGCCCACCGCCAGCGGCGGCCCGCACGGGGTGGGGCGGCCGGGGGCTCGGCGGTGGGGAGGGGTGGCGGCTCCGCCGCGGCGTCCCAGGCCTGTAGCAGGGCCTGGGCGTCGCGGGGGCGATCCTCCGGGTCACCGGCGAGGGCCGCCATGATCACGGCCTCCAGGGCCGCCGGCACCGCGGGCGCGACCTCCGAGGGCCGCCGGCAGCGGCCGTCCAGCGTGGCGGAGAACAGCGCCACGGGGTCCTTCCCCTGGAAGGCGCGCGTCCCGGTGAGCAGGGCGTAGAGCACCGCCCCCAGGGCGAAGACGTCGGCCCGGGCGTCCACCCGGCTGGCGTCGCGGATCTGCTCCGGGGCCATGAAGCCGGGCGTGCCCATGGGCAGGCCCGAGCGGGTGCGGAAGCGGGGCCCGCCGGGGGCGTCCAGGCTCCCATCGCCCAGGATCATCTTCACCAGCCCGAAGTCCGCCACCTTCGCCTGGGGGCCCTCCTCGCCGCGGGCGATGAGCACGTTGGAGGGCTTGAGGTCCCGGTGGATGAGCCCGACCCGGTGCGCGGCGGCCACGCCCCGCAGGATCTGCCGGCCCAGGCGCACGGCCTCGTCCAGGGGCGGCCGGCCCCGCCTGAGCAGCCCCTCGAGGGTGGGGCCGTCCACGTACTCCATCACCAGGCCAGGTGAGCCCCGAACCTCCACCACGTCTGTGACCGCCACCACGTTCGGGTGCTGCAGCCCACCCTGGGCCCGGCCCTCGCGCAGCAGGCGGGCGCGGAGGTCGGGGGTGGGCAGCTCGAGCACCTTGAGGGCGTGGAGCGTGCCCAGCTGCAGGTGACGCGCCCGGTAGACCCGGGCCAGCCCCCCCTGCGCCACGAAGGCCTCCACCACGTAGCGATCCGCGACGAAGCCCGGGGGCAGGGCTCGTCCGGAACGGGCTGGAGATCGGGGAGCGATCCGGGGCCGGGATCGGCCTCGGTGCACGGGAGGTGGGGGGGGCCGCCGGGCAGGCGGTCGTCCGGGCCGGGCATGGGCTGCTCCGGGGCGCTGGCGTCGGTGAAGGGCAGTAGATAGCCATCTCCGCCGCCCCCGCACCACCCGGAGTGAGACCAGATGCCGCGCGATTCCGAGATCGACGCCACCCTGGTGGCCTCCGAGGCCGATCTGGTGGACGTCCGTCACTGCCGCCTGGAGGTGCTGGACGGGCCCGCCGCGGGCGCGGTGCTCGATCCCCTCCCCCTGCGCACCCTCATCGGCCGGCAGCCCTGGTGCGATCTGGTGCTCCTCGATCCGCGGGTCTCGGGCACCCACGCCGAGATCCTGATCCGCGGCAACACCCTGCGCGTCCGGGATCGGGGCAGCACGAACGGGATCTGGGCGGGCAGCATCCGGCTCTTCGACGCCCACATCGAGCCCGGCACCCTGCTCCGCGTGGGCGGCTCCCGCCTGCGCATCGACGCCCTGGGGCAGCGCCTCGCCGCCCGCAGCCCGGACAGCGACGCCTCGGGCCGCCTGGTGGGCCGCTCCCCGGCCATGCAGGAGCTCTTCGACATGCTGGGCCGGGTGGCCGCCCGGGATCTGCCCGTGCTGCTGCTGGGCGAGACCGGCACGGGCAAGACCGCCGTGGCCGAGGCCCTGCACCACCAGAGCCCCCGGCGGGAAGGTCCCTTCGTGGCCATCAACTGCGGCGGCCTGCCCCCGGAGCTGGTGGAGAGCACCCTCTTCGGCCACGTGAAGGGGGCCTTCACCGGCGCCCACAAGGACACCCCCGGCGTGTTCCAGCAGGCCCGCGGGGGCACCCTGTTCCTCGACGAGATCGGCGAGCTGCCCCTGGCCCTGCAGCCCAAGCTGCTCACCGCCCTGGACGCCGGGCGGGTGCGCCCGGTGGGGGGCGAGCGCGAGGTGGCCACCGACTTCCGCCTGATCACCGCCACCAACCGGGAGATCTGGGGCGAGGTGGAGGCCGGGCGCTTCCGCCAGGATCTCTACTTTCGCGTGGCCGGGATCGAGCTGGTGGTGCCGCCCCTGCGGGAGCGCCGCGAGGATCTGCCCCTCCTGGCGCAGCGCCTGCTGGAGCGCCTGGCCCAGGACGACCCGGCCCTCGCCCGCGCCCCCAGCCTGAGCGAGGGAGCCCTGGCTCGCCTGGCCGCCCACGCCTGGCCCGGCAACGTCCGCGAGCTGGCCAACGTGCTGGCCCGCGCCTCCATGCTGGCCGGCGAGAGCGACCTGGACGCCGAGCACATCCGCGCCCGGGGCTGGAGCCCGCCCAGCGACGATGCACCCGCAGGCGCGCCCGCCGCGGACACGAGCCTGGACCTCGACTCCGATTTCAAGACCTTCAAGGCCCGGCTGCTGGCCCGCCACGAGCGGGCCTTCTTCGCCCGGCTGATGGAACGGGTAGGCGACAACATCACCCAGGGCGCCCGCGAGGCCGGCATCTCCCGCACCTATCTGCTCACCATGCTGCGCAGGTACGGGCTCTACGAGGATCTCGGCGCGTAGGCGGAGAGGGCGAGCGCCCGCAGGGGCGAGCGGGCCAGCCAGACCGCTACAGCGGCGGCGGTGGACCCGCTGGGCCGCCCGGACCGCGCATGGAGCCCGCGTCGGGGAACCGGCGCCAGGCCTCCCGCTCGGCCGCGAGGAACTGGCGGGTCAACCCGATGGCCAGGTCCAATTCTGCCTGGGCCTCGTCGAGACGGCCCGCGGTGAGGAGGATCCGCGCCAGGGCGTGGTGCAGGACGGCGTCGCGGTTGGGGCACAGCCGGTCGATGGTCAAGCCCTCCAGGGCCTGGCGGGCCACGGTCTCGGCCTCCTGGTGCCAGCCATGGAGCATGAAGAGGCGGACGAGCTCGTTGCGCGCGCCCTTGATGGCGAGCTCCGCCACCTCCGGCCTGGCGGCTCGCTGCTCCTCGAGCCCATCGAAGAGATCGCGCATGGCCTCCGCGGCGAGCCGGTGGTCGTCACGCGCCAGGGCGTCGTTCAGGCGGTCGGCGACGCACTGCATGCGCGCTTGCCAGGGCTCGTCGCTGTACAGCCAGGCCTGATCCTGCCCCGGCGCCACTCCCGTACCTGCTGACCCGAGCAGGTCCACCGCGCTGTCTCACGGAGGCATCCTGCTGAAGGCCACGGCCACGGTCCACCAGGGGACCCCCTGGGCGCCCACGCGCCGGCGCGCCGCCAGCAGGTCGTCCAGCGCCGCCGAGATCTCGGCGAGCCGCGCCTCCCGCTGCGGATCCGCCCCCGCCAGCGTGGCGGCCTCCTGCAGGTAGTCGCGCAGGCGAGCGGCGACGAACTCCACCGAGATCGGCCCCCAGAGGGAGTCGCTGCGGAAGGGATCGCCATCCAGGGCCTGGAAGCGCCGCACCATGGCAGCCAGGTCCGACCCGCTCTCGGCGGCGGCCAGCAGGCCCTGGGCGGCGTCGAGCAGCGCCTGGAGGGCGCCCTCACCCAGGTCGTGCGCGGTGGCGATGTCGCCAGCGGCCGCCGCGTGCTGGGCGCGCCGGAGGGCGAGCAGCCCCTGGTAGGCCTGGGCGATGGTGGGGGCCACCGGGGGGACCGGCGCTGGCTCGGGCCCCGCGGCAGGATCGAGGGCCAGGTAGCCGATCATGGCGGCCCCGTACCAGCCCGAGGAGAGGGCCACCTGGACCCGCTCCGCCACCGGCCGGGTGTCCAGCTCGTCGAGCGAGACGGAACGGAGGGGGGGCGGGGGCATCATCGGAGGCTCTGGGCCGCTGCCTGGTGGAGGCAGGGCGCTGGCTGGCAACGGACAGGCGCCCGCGGGCATGACGGGGATGTCCGCGAAGTCGGAGAGCGCCGCGGGCGACCCGAAGGCCCACATGACCTCCATGGCCTCCTCAGCGGCGGCCCAGGCCGTCGCCCGATCCCCCCGGGCGATGGCCAGGCGAGCCGCGTCTCCCAGCATCTGGGAGAGGTTGCGGCTCAGCCGCTGATCGAGGCCGCTCCAGTCGGAGATGCCGTAGGCCGGTGGGGGATAGACGCCCGGAACGAGCTCGCTGGCGGCGTGCGCGCCCATCACGGGCGGGGGCTGGAAGGACAACCCCGCCTGGACGGTCGGGCCCTGGGGTGACATGGCCCCCGGGCCCGAGGTGCGCAGGTGGTGGAAGGCTGCCGCCGCCACGCCACCGAGAACCACCATGGCGGCGAGCGCGAGCAGGCGGGTTCTCTGAGGTCGCCAGGACATCGTCGGCTCTCCGCGCCCCGTCCGCTTACCGCCGCGGGATGGGCACCGCAAGACGGCGAGAGCGCGCGGTCGCGGCGGGCGGCGCCGAGGCCAGGAGGCCAGGTTAGGTGCGATGAGCGGGTCTCGGCACCCCAGGTCCACGGCGCAGGGCCGAGACCCCAGGAAGGAGGTTCCGGATGTCCAGCGACACGAGATCCGAGCGGGAGCAGGCGAGCACCCCCACGTCGCGCGGCAGGGGCAGGGAGAGGAGGTTGGCGCTCGCCCTCGGGCTCCTCGCGATCGTTGTGCTGTTCGCTGGGGCAGAGGTGCTCACGCGGCTCGTGTACTGGGCCCCACCGGCCCCCTATCCGGTGTGCGCCATGCCCCCACAGGGCGAAGAGCTGTACACCTACGACGCCGATCTCTTCTGGCGGCCCCGCCCCCATGCGGACGCCGGACACGGCTACTACCGGACGAACGCGCTGGGCCTCAGGGACGACGAGTTCCCCAAGCGGTCCGAGGAGCACCGTTTCAGCGTCCTGGTCCTGGGTGACTCGCCCACCTGGGGGTTCAAGGTGCTCCAGGAGGAGACCTACCCACACGTGCTGGAGCAGCTCCTCCAGGAGGCGCGCCCCGGGCTCCCCATCGAGGTGCTCAACGCGGGCGTGTGCGCCTTCTCCACCCAGCAATCGCTGATCCTGGAGCGGCGCCTGCTGGCCGAGTTCCCCTTCGACCTCGTGGTCATCGACAACATGGGCAGCGACCGCCGCTTCAACCTGGACGCCAGCGCGGACAAGGACTTCGTCTACTCGGCTTTCCGGACCAGGATCAATTCCCTGGTCATCCACTCCAGGCTCCTGACCTTCTTCCGCGACTCGATGAGGCGCCGGGACCGCGAGGGGGTGGACCCGAACGCCAGGCCCGCGATGTCCCGGGTCGCCGTCGAGGACTACCGGGCCAACCTGGTCAGCATGGTCACCGAAGCAGAGGATCACGGCGCCCAGGCCATCCTGCTGCTCCCGATGCCCCTGCACGACTCCCCGCAGGAGCGGGTCGACCGCCGCGAGGCGCGGCTCGAGCCCATCTACCAGCAGGCCATGCGCGAGGCGGCCCAGGCCACCGGGGCAGCCTGCCTCGATCTGCCCGCCCGCGTCCAGGGGCGCGACCTCGGTGGGTACTTCCTGGACGCGACCCACCCGACCCCCGAGGGCCACCGCTTCATCGCCGAGGTCCTGCGCGACGCGGTGCTGCCCTACCTCGACGCACGAGCCCCCGAGCGCTGAACCGCAAGACTCCCTGCAGGATCTCCGCCTTCAGTTGGCGTCCATGTACCCCAGACGGTTGAGCCAGGGCGTGGGCGCCCGGGGGGGGCCCAGGGGAGCCTGGTGGGGAGCCATGCCGCGGACAGCCTCATCGTAGGACGCCCTCAGCGCGAGGAGCTCGGACGGCGGCGCCTGCGGGTGCTCCTCCCGCGGATCGCGGTGCCGATCGTAGGCGACCGCCTGCCCCTCCTCGCTCCAGACCACGGTCCAGTCCGGCGTGCGCAGCCCGAGCAGAGGGCGCTTCTGCCTCGACCATGGGTCGGTCCTGACCCACAGACCCTCGCGCTCCGGGCCCACCACGTCTCCGCCCGCGATCAGGGCCTTCCCCTGGAACGGAGCGTCGGACGCCACCCCCGCCAGCCCCAGGAGGGTCGGGGCGAGGTCGAGGAGGGAGACCGTCTCCGCCGCGCGGCCCGCTGCCAGGCCCGGGGAGTGGATCACGAGCGGCACGCGGATGACGCCATCCCACAGGACCGCGCGGTGGTTGAACAGGTAGCCGTGCTCGAACGACTCGCCGTGGTCCGAGGTCACGATCACGACGGTCGATGGCGGCAGCGCGTCCAGCAGCGGCGCCAGCGCGAGGTCCATGTCCCGGATCCGCGCATCGTAGCTGGATCGGGCGCCCTCGACGGTGGCAGGGGGGGCACCGGCCCCCCGCTCCTCCATCCAGGGCGCGAGCTCGGCGGGGTCGTGCCCGTACGGGTAGTGCGCGTCGAAGAGGTGGACGAAGGCGAACCAGGGCCCTCTCCGCCCGGCGATCCACGCCTGGGCGTTGTGCACCACCTCGGTGGCCGGCCGGCTGCCGTCGGGGTCGTTCGGATCGATGGGATCGTCGTAGACCCCGAAGCCGCGGGAGAGCCCACAGGCCGTGTCGAGCAGGGTGACCCCGCCGATGAACGCCGCCGTGTCCCAGCCCGCGGCCGACAGGATTTCGGCGACGGTGCCGCCCGAGTACCGGGAGGTTCCAAAAGCCGGCACGTTGCCATGCACCTCGGGCAGCACACCCGTGAGCATCGCCCAGTGGGACATGGCGGTCTCCGGGAACGTGGTGGTGACGTCGTCGAACACCATGCCGCTGGCCGCCAACGCGGCGAGGTGCGGCACCTGCACCGGACCGCCGTACAACGACAGGCGATCCGCACGGACCGTGTCGAGCGACACCAGGAGTACCCCCGACGGGACACCGCCGAGGTCGGGGCCGGAGGCGCGCTCGGGACCAGGGGCGGGGGAGCATGCGCTCAGCCCCCCGAAGGCCGCGACGACCGCGAAGAACAGAGGGGCTCGCGTGGTGCTGGGCATGATGGGGAGATAACCTTGGAACCATGAAGCGTTTGCTAAGCATGTGCCATTTTCTAGTAATAGTTCTCGCGGCGTGCCGGGGTGGAGCGTCGATCGAGCAAGAGCGGGCCCCCGCCGTCTTCCCCGCTCCGGAGGCCCCTCCTCCCGGGGCGTACACCCCGGAGACCGCGCGCGCCCAGCACGCCATCCCGACGCACCTCCGGAACGCCGGCGAATTCTACGGCGCCGCCGATTCGCCGGGGTTCCAGCCCGATCCAGGGTACTACGCGGAGGCGTCGTGGGACGATGTCCGGCTGCGCTGCGCCGGGCATCTGGCCGCCGCCGGGCGCGACCTGGCCCGCTCCCGGGTCGCCGCGGGCGACCTCGACGGGTGCGCCGCCGCCTACGAAGACCTCCGCACCAGGCTGGAAGGCATCGAGATCGCCGCGGGGGCGGGGGTGGCCATCCACCGCAGCCTCACGGAGGCCGCCGCGCGCGATGCCGAGGCCTGCCGGGCCCTCGCGCGGGGCGAGGACCCTCCCGATCCGGGCCACGGCATGGCGTCGGCACGGGCGCGCTACGCCGCGTTCGCGCGCGCATCCGCCGCTGGGCAGCGGCCCGACCCGGGCCCGGTGGAGCGCACCATCGCCCCGCTGACCGTCCGCCCCGAAGGCCTCGAGATCGACCGCTTCCAGGTGCGCATCGACGACTACCAGGATCGGCATGCGCTCCGGGTGCGCCTCGTGGCCGCCTACGCGGACGACGTGGATCCCTGGGGTTTCACCGATCCCTGGGGCTACCGGCTGCCGGAGGAGCGCCCCCGCCAGGCCCGCGCCCTCGCCGAGGCGGTGCATGCCGTGGTGTCCGGCGAGGCCCGCGGGCTCACCCTCGCCGAGCTCCTGGTCCTCCCGGCGGCGAAGCTCGCAGCCGAGGAGCCCTCCCTCTCCGCGGACGATCTCCTCACCATGCCCACGGGCGACTCGCTCGTGGATATCGCCGGGTTCCCGGGCCCGCGATCCAGTGGCGCGCTGGCCGCCCTGGACCCGAACGATCCAGCGACCCAGGCCTGGTTCACCGAGCGCGCGGCCCGCATGATGTCGGCGCCGTCGGACAGCCTGCCCGCGGTCCTGGAGGTGGTGGTGCGGGAGACCGAGAGTCTCGGGCTCGGCGACAGCCGGTACTACCTCGCCAAGCAGATCCGGAACGCCGGCATCCGATCCCTGGCTCGCCGCGGCGAGTGGCAGGCGGCGCGCCAGGTCACGGCCGCCCTTCGAGGTCCGTTCGGCATGGACCGCAAGGTCCCGGACATGGACGGCCTGCTGCTGGTCATCGAGGGGCGCCTCGCGGTGCTGGCCGGCGACCCGGACGCGGATGAGGTTCTCCGGGCTGCGATCACGTCCAACGAAGCCTTCCTCGCCGAGGTGGACGCGGCCGAGGCGCGCGGAGCCGGTGGCCCCCAGGCGCTGCCTCCTGTCCGGGCCGGGCTGGAGAGCGGGCCGCCGGCTGCCCCCGCGCCGCCAGCACCCCAGCCGCGGCGGTGAGGGCCGGAGCCCCGAGGGCCGCTCAGGGCGCCCAGGCGCAGCGGAACCCGAGGCTCAGGCGCGCCTGGTCGGGACGAGCGGGCTCCCGGTGGGTGCAGGTGCAGTAGGAGGGCAGGGTCAAGAAGGAGCCACCCCGCAGGGTCTTCCAGGGCGTGCCGTCGTCGCCCAGGGGATCCAGGTCGGGGGAGCGCTCGTAGTAGGTGGCGTCGTAGTCGTCCGCGGTCCACTCCGACACGTTGCCGGAGAGGTGCAGCACGCCGTTGGGCGCGGCGTAGCCCGGGGAGGTGGCGGGGGCGGTGGTCACGCTGCGGATGTGCCCGCCGGGGGTGCCGAGGGACCAGACCACGCCGTGGTAGGGGGCGCCCAGGTCGTCCTCGACGCGGGGCGGCGGCGGCGGGGGTGGAGGCAGCGCCGCGCGCTCTCCGGGACCCGCCGGGGGAGGCTGGGACGGGCCCGGGGCGCGCACCTTGGGGGGACTGGGCTGCCCGTCGCCCCAGGGGAAGAGGGACGCGTCGTCGGGGCGGCAGGCGTGCTCCCACTCGGCCTCGGTGGGCAGCCGCCCCCCCTGCCACCGGCAGAAGGCGTCCGCCTCGTACCAGGTCACCCCCACGACGGGGTGGTCGTCGGTGCGGCCCGCGGCCCGGACCTGGGCCTCGGCGCCTCGCGGGTGATCGGCGCGCCAGGTGCGCCCCGCGGGGCTCCACACCGTGTCGTCGTTCCAGGCTTCCGCCACGAACCGCTCGAATTCGGCGATGGTGACCTCGTGGGCGGCGATGGCGTAGGCCGACAGGGTGATCTCGCGCGCCGGGGACTGGTCCGGGGCAACGTCGTCGCCCCGCAGGAAGGTGCCCGCGGGGATCGGGATGGCGGGGAGCCAGGCGGACGCGGGCCGCTCGGCCCAGGCGCCACCGCACCCGCAGAGAACGAGGGAAAGAAGCACCAGGCGGTTCATTCCAGGCTCCGCGCGCACCGGAAGCCGCTGGTCTTGCGGCGCGTCTCGCCGAGGAAGGCGTTCTTCTCGGGGGCTCCCTGGTCGGCGTGGAAGTAGTAGCTGCCGCCGCGCGCGACGAAATTCAGGCCGAGCCCGCGGGGGTGGGGGTCCACGAGCATGCCGTCTTCCTGCCGGCCCCCATAGTCGCTCCACTCCGTGGTGCGGAGGTCGGAGGCCCACTCCCAGACGTTCCCGAAGGCGTCCAACAGCCCGTAGGGGCTCGCGCCGCCGGGGTAGGCGCCCACGGGGGAGGTGGTGAGGTAGCCGTCGGAGTCGTCGAAGATGGGCTCCTGGTCCATGCCGTGGTTCAGCAGCTGGCCGTCGTAGGTGTTGCCCCAGGGGTAGGTGCGGCCCAGCTCGGCGGGGCCGAGGGCGGCCAGCTGCCATTCGGCCTCGGTGGGGAGGCGTTTTCTGGCCCAGGTGCAGTACTCGACGGCGTCGTACCAGGACACCAGGACCACCGGGTGGTCGGCCAGGGCCGGGGTGACCTGAGCGTCCCAGTTCCATTCCTCGGCCCACGGCTCGGCGACCCAGGGAGGGCGGTAGTGGGTCTCCTCCAGAAACCGCGCGTAGTGGGCACGCGTGACCTCGGTGAGATCCATGAGGAAAGGAGAGACCCGCACCTCGCGGGCTTGCGGGGAAGGCAGGGGCCCCATGTCGATCACCTGCGGGAAGGCGCCCTCCTGACCCGGCCCCTGCGGGGTGCCCCCCCCCGGCACGGGCGCCTTGCGGGGGGGTTCGTCCTGCCCCAGGCGGACGACGCCACCGGGGATACGGACCAGCTTGACCGGGTCTTTCTCTGTGGAGTCGGCCTGCTCCGTCTCGATGCTGGGGAGGGGGGGGGCCGTTCCCTGACCGCAGCCCGCGGCGAGCAACGCGAGGGCGATGGCGTGAGCCTGCGTCATGGGACCCGCTATCCCCGTGCACCACGGGCCTCAACCGCCCGCCCGGCGCTCGCAGCGGGGTCGGCTGACGGCGCGCGGGGGTACCTCAACCGGCACAGCCAGTCTGGTTATGGAGCAGGCCCGGCGTGGCCTGGGCCCCCAGCGTCCATCTCCCCCCCTCTCTCTCTGGAAGCCTCCTGTGCGCCCGCACATCGCTGCCATCGCCCTGTCGTCCCTGGCGTCGCTGCTCGGCTGCACGCCCGGCCTGCTCCTGAGCGCTCGGCGGATCACTCCGAAGGACACCGCCGACACGCGCGCCTCCCCGAACGACACCGCCGACACGGCGACCGAGCCCATCGCCGCCATCGACCGGCAGCTGGGCATGGTGGGCATCACCGCGGGGGCCTACATCGCCGGGAGCCCGAAGGATGAGGTCGGGCGCCTCGAATTCCCGGATGAGCGCCAGCGGCAGATCACCCTCACGCGGGACTTCCTGATCGGCGCGACCACCGTGACCGAGGCCGTGTTCGAAGCCTGGATGGGCTACCAGCCCTCCCCGTGGGATCCCTGCCCCACCTGTCCCCAGGTCGCGGTCACCTGGGAGGAGTCCGCGCTGTTCCTCAACCGCCTCTCCGAGGCGGCGGGCCTGGAGCTGTGCTACGCCTGCGAGGGCGAGGGCGAGGGCGTGGACGCCGCGTGCGTCGAGGTCGGCGACCCGTACGCCTGCAGCGGCTACCGTCTCCCCACCGAGGCCGAGTGGGAGTATGCGGTGCGGGCGGGCAGCACCGGCGCCTTCTCCACCGGCGGCAGCCTGCCCCCCGGTGCGGAGGAGGACTGCGACCCGGAGCTCCGCCTCACGGACGGGAGCCTCCTGACCGACCTGGCCTGGTACTGCGAGTGGGCGGAGGACATCATGACCTCCTGCCCCCCGCACCCGGTCGGGCTCAAGCAGCCCAACGCCTGGGGCCTGTTCGACGTCGCCGGCAACGTCTTCGAGTGGTTGCAGGGGACCTTCGACAACCTCCCCCCCGAGGGGGTCGATCCGGTGGGCCCGTCCGACGGGACGGACAAGGTGCTCAGGGGAGGCTCCGTGACCGATCCGCCGCGCCTCATCCGGGCGGCCCTCCGCTCCAAGACCTACTCGGGCCGCCACCGCCGCACGGGCCTCCGCCCCGCACGGACCCTGCCTTGAGCCTGCCCGCCTCGTCCTGACGCTCCGCCGCCCCGAGGGGCGTCAGCGCGCCGCGCAGGAGCGCGAGGCGGCGCGGGTGTTGCCCTGGTGGCCGAGGTTGACACGCTCGCCGTTGGGCGATGGCTCGGCGGACCAGGGCGAGGCCGGATCGCCCGCGTCGATGGCCGGGGAGCAGCCAGCATCCCCCTCCACGGTGCTCTGCAGGGAGAGATCCTCGGGAGCCGACCGGAAGAGCGGGTCCGTGGCCTCCAGGTTCCCGACGCCGAGCTCGAGCCGCTCCACGGGCTGGTCGGTCGGGCCGAAGAGGTTCCAGTCGATGCGGACCGAGGTCGGATCCTCCAGCGGCATGTGGACCCCCGCGCCGACGCGGTTCTCCACGAAGATGGAGTTCTCGATGACGACCTCCGGATCCACCGTCTCGCCGATCTCGTTGGTCATGCCGACGGCGTGGTCGTTCCCATAGAAGACGCAGCCGTCGAAGGCGGTGACCTGGTAGCCGCCCTTGAGCAGCACGCCCGCCTTGAAGTTGAAGCCGATCACCTGGAGGCGGAGGAGCCTGGCCTCGATGCCCATCTCGGCGCCCGGTGCGAGCAGGTTGACCCCGAGCGCTCCCCCGGACTCCGCGCCGGGCCAGGTCCCGTCGATGCGGAGATCGTGCAGGTAGATCCCGGAGGAAGGCCCCATGACCATCACCCCAGCCCCGTTGGCCTCGTCCGAGGCGATCCCGGTGATGGTCAGACCCGAGACGGTGACGTCCTCGCCCGAGACCGCGATGACCGGCGCCGGCGCCAGCTCGTCGTCCGGGAAGGGCCCCATGAGCCACGTCTCCTCCACCCCAGCGCCCGCGAGCGTGAGGCTGGAGCGCCCCGTGAGGTCGAGGGTGTAGACGAGAAAGTCCCCAGGGCCGATGGAGATGCGGACCGACAGCGTGGGCTCCACCGCGGCGAGCTGAGCCACCGCGTGCTCGGGGCTCGCGCAGGGGTTTTCGGGGTCCAGGCAGTCGTTGCCGTCGTCCACCCCGCCCAGGGCCACATAGAGCACGACGTCCGCATCGACAGGGTCCCCGGTGTCGCCCTCGGCCGTGTCCGCCGCCGAAGTGTCGCCGAGGGCGGTCTCGGCACCGGAGGTGTCGCCCTGATCCGTGTCCACCGTGTTCGGCGTACAGGAACATGAGATCGCGGCCCACAACAGGGTGCTGCCGACCATCTCGCGACTCCTCGGGGGGGATGAGCCGGGCTGCATAGCCGACCACGGCTGCGCCGGCATCGCTCAAGGGGCGCGCCCGCACGCGTGACCGGGCCCACCAGGCCGCTCCTGCACGCCCTCCTCCCAGACCACGGGGATCTGCGCCCAGGCCCGCCGCAGCACCTGGCAGCGATCCTCGAGGAACGGGGAGAGGTCCAGCACCGCCGCATCGCCGATGTCGGTGGCGGCCAGCAGGCGCCCGCCGTCCCGGGCCAGGTGGACCAGGGCCCCGTGGAGCCGGTCCGAGAGCAGGCTGCGGCCGTCCTGGCGGCCCCAGATCCGCAGCTCGCCGTTGGCCCAGCCGCCCACCAGGGTGTCCATGGGCCCGGGCTGCAGGAGGGTGACGGCCGCGCCGGGGCAGTCCTGGAAGACCAGGCGCTCCAGACCACCGCCCTCGTCCAGCCGCCATTCCTCCACCGAGCCGTCGGAGAAGCCCAGCAGCAGGGTCTCCCCGTCCAGGGCCAGGGCGCTGATCCCCGGCTCACCCGGCCAGCGCCGCAGGATGGCGCCCTCGGCCGAGACGGCCCAGACCTCGGCCTCCAGGGCCAGCAGCAGGCCCCCCTCGGGCCCGGATGCGATGGCCGTGACCCCGGCGGCGGTCAGCTCGCGCCCGTCGCAAGCACCACCCTGGCAGCGCCAGAGCCGGACGCGGCCCTCCGCCAGGGCGGCGCAGCCTTCGGCCGTGGGCAGCGCCTCCTGAAGTCCGGCCACCACCTCGCGGTGGAGGCGCTCGCCCGTGGCCAGGTCCCAGAGCTCCACGGCTTGATCCCAGGTCTGCAGCACCAGCCGCCGCCCGTCCACCGACACGCGCCCCAGCCGCCCGGTGGCGTCGGCGGCCTCCAGGACCCGGGCCAGGGGCTCGGCGGCGCTGGCGATCTCCATGGGTTCTTCGAGCCCTCCCTCCGAGAGCTGCTGCAGCCCCCGGTGGCTCAGGAGCAGGGGCCCGGGCAGCACCAGGGGGGCGCGCCAGCGCAGGCGTTGCGCCTGCCGGTCCCAGATGCGCACCACCCCGGCGGTGCCCGCGAAGGCCAGCCAGCGACCGTCCGGGGAGAGGGCCACCGGCAGGATCCCATCGAAGGGGCCCACGGCTCGAAGCTGTGCGCCGTCCGCCGCGCTCAGGGAGCGGAGCCAGCCGTCCCAGGCCCCCACCGCCAGCGCCTCTCCCCCCGGCAGCCAGGTCACGTCCCCCTGCCAGGCCATCCCGTCGGGCCCGCGCCACAGCCGGGCGCCACTGGCGGCGTCCACCATGTAGAGCACGTAGTCCGTCCCCAGCACGGCCAGGCGCCGCCCGTCCGGGGAGAGGGCCAGGCGCTCCAGGCCGGTGGAGTCCGAGGTGAAGAAGGTGCTCGGCGTCCAGTCGGACAGGTCCACCCGGACCAGCTCCGGGCGGGTGGCCGTGCTCACCACCAGGGCCCGACCATCGTCCAGGAAGGCCAGGTTGTGGGGGTGGGCGCCCACCTTGAGCGGCGGCCGGAGGGGCTCGCCGCTGCGGGGATCCCAGAGGCGCAGCGTGGAGTCGTAGCCGGTGGAGGCCAGCGCGCGGCCGTCCGGGGCGAAGGCCACCCCGAAGGTGGGCTGGCCGTGGCCCTCCAGCCGGGCCTGGAGGCGGCGTTCAGCCACGTCCCAGGTCAGCACCGTGCCGTCCATGGAGGAGGTGGCCAGCAGCGCGCCGTCCGGGCTGAAGGCCAGGATGCGGGCGGCGTCCTCGTGGGTGCCCAGCGGCTCCGAGCGGCCGCTGTCCGGATCCCAGAGCAGCACCTGGCCGTCCCAGGCGGTGGAGGCCAGCGAGCGCCCGTCGGGTGAGAACGCCAGGCCCTCGATCTCGTCACTGTGACCCGGGGAGGGCGGGCGGGAGCGCGGGGTCGCATGCCAGACCTGCACGCTGTAGTCGAAGTCGGCGGTGGCCACCGCCTGGCCGTCGCCCCGCAGGGCCCAGGCGAAGGGCGCGTAGCTCCAGCGGGCCAGCTGTACGCCGGCCTCCAGGTCGTGCAGGGAGAGGCCCTGCTCCCCGTGCTCGATCCCCAGGACGCGCCCGTCGGCGCTGAAGGCCAGGTTCCCCGCGCGGCCGATGTCGCCGCCGCTGGTGGGGATCTCCGCCAGCAGCGCGCCCTCGGCGTCACAGACCGGGACATGCCCTGCCCGCAGGATACCGGCCAGGCGCCGCCCGGAGGGATCCATGAGCACGGCGCCGTCGTCCCCGGCCGGACAGCGGAGGCTGCGCAGCGGCTGGCCACCCTCCAGGTCCAGCAGCACGCTGGGTGCGCCGGAGACGAAGAGGGTGTCGGAGCCCGGGCCGAAGGCCACGGGATCGTAGCCCTGCTTGGGCGTGGCGCCCCGCGCCTCGCCCGTCTGGGCGTCGAACCAGCGCAGCTCGCGGTTCCCCGCGAAGCTGGCCAGCAGGCGCCCGTCCGGGCTGAAGGCCACCTGGTCCACCCGGGTCTCGTGGGCACTCTGCTCCCAGAGGCGCTCCCAGCCTCCCGTGTCCCAGACCACCACCCGCCCGGTGATCTCCCCCCAGGCCAGCCGCTGGCCGTCCGGGCTCCAGGCCAACGTGAAGCTCTGCTCGCTCTCCCGGATCAGGCGGACGGCGCCGGTCAGCGTGTCCATCACGCGGATGGGGCCGTCGGAGCCGGAGGCGGCCACGCTGCGGCCGTCCGGGCTCCACGCGGCGAAGTACTCCACGCCCGGGGTGCGGGCGAAAAAGACCCTTGGATCGTGATCGAGCTGAGCCAGCAGGGCTCGGCCCCCGGCGCTGTCGCGGGCCTCCAGGGAGGCGCGCAGCTTGGCCCGGGCCTCCACGTAGTCCAGGCGCTGGTGGGCGGAGCGCGCGTCGGACAGCAGGGCCTGGGCCAGGCGGGCGCGGGCCTCCCGCTCCTTGCCGGCGATCACGAGCGCCACCACCACCGCCGCCAGGGCGGCCAGCAGGGCCGCCCCCAGGGCCCCGGTGAAGAGCAGCCGGCGACGACGCCGGGCGCGGTCCGCCTCCCGCGACGAGGCCTGGAGGAAGCGCTCCACGTCTGACGGGAGCTCCCGCTCCACACGGCGCCGCCAGCGCAGGGCGTCGTCCAGGGTCTCGCCCCGCCACAGATCCACCGGCCGGTGGCCGCGCTGGGCCCAGAGATCGGCGGCCGCGCGGGCCTGGGCCAGGACCACCAGATCGCCGCGCGCCTCCTCCCGCCAGCGCCGCAGCCGCTCCCAACGCACGGCCAGGGACTCGTGGGAGATCTCCAGCACCACCCCCTGGTCCGGCCCGGCCCGGCGGGCGGTGAGCAGGCGGGCCTCCAGCAGCCGGGCCATCACCGGCTCCACCCCGGGGCCCAGCTCGTCCGCGAGGCGCTCGCGGGGCAGGCGGTCCCGCGTGCCGTCGGGGTGCACCAGGCGCAGCAGCAGCGCGCGGGCCAGGTCCAGTTGCTCGCCGGCCAGGCCCTCCAGCACGCCGTCGGCGTGGGAGGCCAGGGCGCCGGGCACGCCCCCCATGGCCTCGTAGGCCCGCCGGGTGAGCAGCCGCGCGTCCCGATCCCGCTCCTCCCACAGGCGCAGGGCCGCGAACTGCAGCATGGGCAGGCCGGCGGGCTCAGCCGCCACGCTGTCCACCATCTCGCGCACCAGGCCGTCCTCGAAGCGATAGCCCCGCTCCTCCAGGGGCAGGGTGAGGATCTCCTCCAGGGCCTGGGGACCGGGGGACCTCAGGGCGGTCACCCCCCGGACCAGGGCGGAGGAGAGCCCGGCGTGACCCGCCAGGTGCCCGAGGAAGTCCTCCCGCAGGGTGAAGGCGATCCGGACCGGGCCCTCCACGTCGTCGGCCGCCGCCGCCAGGGCGTCGGCGAAGGCCTGGCGGACCTCCGGATCCGGGACCAGCGTGAACAGCTCCTCCAGTTGGTCCACCACGAGCAGGACCCGCTGGCCCGCGGCACGCCGGCGCAGGAGCGCGCCCAGGCGGGGAGGGCTCTGGAGCAGCTCGGCGGCCAGGTCGCGGGCGAACGCGGCGCCGGCGGGTGCTGGGCCCAGGGTTTCCGCGCCCGCCGTGCCCACGCTCTCCAGGGGCTGATCGCCCACCAGGCAGCGGGCCAGCGCCTCGAACGGCCAGGCCCCCGGCCGCAGTGTGAGCGCGGCCCAGCCCCCGCGCTCCAGCAGCGCCGGCAGCACGCCCGCCAGCAGAAAGGAGGACTTTCCCGCCCCCGATGGTCCCAGCACGGGCAGCAGGGCCTGGCGGTGCAAAGCCTCCAGGAAGGCGGCGATCTCCTGGTCGCGGCCAAAGAAGAGCCCGGCGTGGCGCGGCCCGAAGGGCAGCAGGCCGCGGTAGGGGCTGGTGGCCTCCCCTTCGGCCGTCCGGGACCCGGGCCGGCAGAGGGCACCCAGGCGGCGCCGGAGCTCCTCGGCGGAGGGACGCCCGGCCGGATCGCGGCTCAGACAGGCCGCCACCAGGGCCACCAGGGGCTCGGGCAGCCCGGTGACGCGCTCCGCCAGGCTGGGTACGGGCTGTGGACCGCAGGCCCGGGCCGCCACCTCCCAGCCCGTGCCGGGGAAGGGGCGCTCGCCGGCCAGCAGCTCGAAGAGCAGCACCCCGAGGGCCCAGCAGTCCACCTCCGGCCCGAGGACCCCGCCCCGCCACTGCTCCGGGGCCATGTAGGGGACCGTGCCCCAGCGCTGGGAGGCGCCCTCCGCGCCGGGGAACCCCTCGGGTGCCTCACCCTCGGGCGGCGCCTCCAGCAGCTCCCGGGCCAGGCCGAAGTCCACGACGCGCAGGCGCCCGTCCGCGGGCAGCAGCACGTTGGCGGGCTTGAGGTCCCGGTGGACGATGCCGGCCGCGTGCGCCGCCGCCAGGGCCGCGGCCACGTCCCAAGCCAGCAGCAGGGCCTCGCGGATGGAGAAGCGCACCCGGCCCATGCGCTCCGCGAGGGTCTCGCCCTCCAGGTACTCCATGGCCATGTAGGGCGCGCCGTCCACCGTACCCGCGCCGAAGACCGCCACCACGTGGGGGTGGGCCACGCGGGCCGTGGCCCGGGCCTCCCGCAGGAACCGCTCGCGGGCTCCGGGCCGCGTGAGCCGCCCCGGCAGCACCAGCTTGAGCGCCGCCTTGCGCCCCAGCTCCAGATCCCGCACCAGCCAGACCTCGCCCATGCCCCCCTGGCCGAGGGGCCGGATCACCTCGTAGCTGTCGATCCGCTGGCCGGGCCGGAGGAGGACGGACGCCAAGGGAGGGCTCCTTCAGGCCGGGGAGGGCGGACCGAGCGCGCCGTTCAGTGCAGGGGCGCGCTGTTGACCACGACGCCGGCGTAGTAGTAGCGGGCCAGGTCGCCGTCCTCGGCGCCGGTCTCGGGGGTGATGGCCACCACGATGTCATCGTCGCTGGAGAGCGCCAGGTCCCAGATGGCCGGGTCGTCGGAGGAGAGCCCCGCCGGGTCCACGGTCGCGGACGCCAGCTCCTCGCCGCCCTGGTAGACCGTGACCTGCGCGTCCAGCAGCGAGCCGTGCATGATCGTCTCGACGTAGACGTTCAGGTAGTTGCCGTCGAGCCCGTCGCAGTCGTCGGCGCCGAAGGTGAAGGCGTCGGTGGTGTCCTCGGCGCTGTCGAGCGCGCCGGCGTAGATGCCGTACCAGTAGCCCGCGGTGCTGTCGCTCTCGCTGAGGGAGAGGGCCTCGGCGCTCGCGATGTCGTCGTTCTCCGCGGTCTCCCAGGGATCGGTGTTGAAGTACCAGGGGCCGCTGAAGATCAGGGGGTAGAAGTAGCCCGCGCCCGCTCCGCCGCCGCCCGCCGCGTCCTCCACGGTCATGTAGACGCGGCTGGTGTCGGGCAGCGGGAAGGTCACACCCGCGTCGTAGAACCACACGTTCGAGCCGGTCCGGTAGGTGGGGTCGGTGGTCTGGCCCAGCAGGGTGCCCTCGTCGTCGTAGACTGAGACGACGGGTTCGAGATCGCCGAGCCAGGCGTTCCAGAAGGAGACCTGCAGGTACTGGCCCACGTAGGAGGAGTCCACCGCGAAGACCCACATGTCCACGTCGCCCGGGCTCTCGATCTCGCCGAACATCTGGATCGGGTAGGTCTGGTCCGTGGCCACGTCCTCGAACATCCAGAAGTAGTAGGCGAGCCCGTCGGTCGCGGCCTGCTCGTAGGTGGCGTCCGCCTCGGCGATGTCGCTGTCGTCGCCCCACTCGAAGTCGGCCACCTCGAGCTGCAGGAAGGCGAGGTCGTAGTCGTAGGCCGGGCCGCCCTCCGGGGTCTCGCCGGCCCAGTCGGACCACTCCAGCACCTCGAGGTAGTACCCGTCGGGATCGGTGGCCTGCCAGTAGATGGCGGAGTCGGTGCCCCAGGACCAGTAGGGGAAGTCGTCGTCCTCCGCCAGGAAGGTGCCGCTGGCGTCGTACAGGCGCAGCACGGTGTCGGGCCGGCCGCTCTCGTCCATGATGTAGGCCGCGGTGTTGGCCTGGATGAAGCTGCCGACATCCGGCTGGATGAACCAGAAGTCGCGGTCACCCGCCGGATCGAGGACGTCCGCGACCTTGGCGATCCCGTCGGCGTCGAAGGTGGCCTCCCAGGCGGTCTCGACGCTCTCGCCGGGCTCCAGGTCGGTGTCGGCGTCGGTGTCGGCGTCGGTGTCGGCGTCGGCGTCGGCGTCGGTGTCGGCGTCGGTGTCCGTGTCCGCGTCGGTGTCGGCGTCGGTGTCCGTGTCGGTGTCGGCGTCGGCGTCGGCGTCGGCGTCGCCCTCTTCGATGCCCGTGTCGTCGGACTTGGGGCAGGCGGAGAGGGCGAGGGTCAGGAGGGCCAGGAGCGTGGCGCGGTTCATGGGATCTCCGTGGTTGGAGGGATGTGGCGCGGACAGCATACACCCTCACGGACCCGCCGCCCCGGATCAGGGCCGCCCGCAGCCCTCGGGGCGCAGCAGCCTGGCCGGACCCTCGACGCCCTGGACGAACCAGGAGGTCCGCCCGGCCTGGGTGAAGGGGGCCACCACCAGGGAGCGGGGCCAGTGCTCGCCGGCGAGCGCGATGGGCGCCGCCAGGGACACCTCGCCGTCGGGCCCCAGCCAGCCGAGGCGGGCCGCGAGGTGGTGGACGATGGTCAGATCCCGCGGGAAGGGGCCGTAGAGGTTCTCGCTGTGCCGGGTGACGACGGCCAGCGACAGCCCTTCGGGACCAGGCGCCAGGATCACCTCGTCCGCCTCCGAGGTGCCGCCCAGGGCCACGACCTCGCCGATGTGATCGCCCTCCAGCAGGCCCGCGCGCCAGGGACCCTCCGGCGGGACCCAGGCCAGCCGCAGCGCGGCGCCGTCGGCCGCGGCCGAGAAGCGGGCCACCTCCCCGATGCGACCGACCGCCCTCCAGCCCTGGCCGTCCCAGCGGGCGATGTGCAGCCCCTGCTCCGTGACGAAGAGGTCGTAGAACACCCCGCCGACCACCAGGGTCTGCGCCTCCCAGGCGTCCCCGGGTGAGAGGATCAGCTCCACCGCCTCCGCGCCGGGACCGAGCATCCAGGCGTGCTCCGTGTGATCCCGGGTGTAGCGCGGCTCGCCGGCCACCACGCAGCGCCCCGCCCGGCAGAAGGGCCCCCCGCGGATGACGACATACCCGCCGAGATCCAGGTGGCCCAGCGCCTGGCCCGCCGTGTCCGCGCGCCAGAACACGTGCCCCGCGTCCAGGGCCCCGCCCTCCCCGAACGCGAGATCCACGAAGGCCGTGCCTTCCTCCGCGATGAAGAAGGAGTCGAGCGACAGGTGATCCGGGATGGCGACGGGGCCCGGCAGGGAGGGGCCGCCCACGCCCGCACGGGCGAAGGTGCGCGGAGCGGCGTAGCCGTCCACGAGGCGGCCTTCGCGATCCAGGTGGTTGAGCCCCTGCTCGACGGGGACCAGGATCGCCTGGCCGGCGGCGTCCGTGCCCCAGACCAGAGCGTCCTGCGCGCGCCGCACCAGCGCCCAGGAGCCCGCGATGGCAGCTCGGGCCGTCTCGTTGGAGGTGGCCACCACCAGCCGCCCGTCCACCGGGGCGGAGGCCAGCTCGGGGACGCAGGCGGCGAGCCGGGCCGGCGCGGGCGCGGGGAGGATGAGGGCGGGGTAGCGCGGCGGCGGCAAGACCACGGCCTTGCGCGCGGGCCCCAGCGCCGACAGATCCGGCCCCGCCGGCGCGACGGGCGCCTCCGCGCCAAGCCCGGCGACGGCGATGAGCAGCAGCGGCAGCACCCTGGAACGCATGGGACATCCTGCCCCGTTTCGCGGCGCTTGCCCAACCCGTGGGCGCTGCCCGGCGCGGACGATGTGGGGCGAGGGCGCCAGAGAAAGCGTTTGCGGATCGGGGCACCGGCGCGTATTGTGCGCCCGCTCGTTCGAGTCGAACAAGGAGGCCCCGATGACGCGCTTCGCCCAGCCGGAGTATGCGTGGCTCCTCGCCCTCGCCAGCCTGACCGCCGCCACCGGCTGCCGCATCTCCAAGGATGACACCGAGCCCGTGGTCACCTCCGGCACGGTGGTGTTCCTGGTCCTCGACGGGCTGCGGGTCGACGAGTCCCTCGGCGACGACCCCTCCACGGCCACCGGCGAGCTGCCCAGCGAGTTCATGCCCCAGGTCTGGTCGGAGCTGCTGCCCCAGGGCGTGCGCGCGCCCGAAGCCTGGAGCCTCGGCGCCACCACCACCACCCCGGCCCACGTGGCCATCCTCTCCGGCCGGCGCCAGCCCTTCGCCAACTACCCCGTCGGCGACGACGTGGGCCTGTACATCCCCGAGCTGCCCACGGCCTTCGACGAGGTGCGCGCCCAGCTCGGCGGCGATCCCGAGCAGGTCGCGCTGGTGGCCAACAGCGACCAGGTGCGCCCCCTGGTGGCCGACCTGTGGCCTGGCACGAGCGAGGTGGCCTGGAGCTGGGTCTCCTTCCCCAACGACGAGGAGCGGCCCTCCCAGGACGACGGCAAGGTGATCGCCGACCTCATGCAGCGCATGCAGGCCACCCCCACCACCTTCGCGCTGGCCAACCTGCACCAGATCGACCGCGCCGGCCACTACGGCGACGACGACGACTACCTGGAGGACGCCCGGGGCCTGGACAGCCCGGTGGTCGCCTTCTGGGACTGGGTCCAGGAGCGGCCGGAGTACCAGGACCACACCTGGCTCGTGGTCCTGTCCGATCACGGCCGCCACAGCTACAGCGCGGACGATCCCTTCTGGCGCAACCACGGCTGCAACTGCAACGGCTGCCGGCGCGTGCCCCTGCTGGTGCTCGGGCCCGGCGTCGCCGCCGGCCAGGATGTGGGCGAGCCCGTGCTGCTGTCCGACCTGGCGCCCACCATGGCCGCCCGCCTCGGGGTGCGGCTGCCCTGGGCCGACGGCCTGGTGCGGGACGACCTGTTCGAGACCGCCTCGAGCATCGCCAGCCGCGCGGGCGTGGCCGACTTCGCCACGGCCGGTGGGCTGACCGCCGAGGTCCGCTACCAGGACGATCCCGCCCACCGCAGCGCCCTGTGGCTGGCGGGCCAGCGCGTCTCCGACCCCGACGCCATCGAGGTGGAGGCCCCGGCCCTGGCCGCCGACGGCGACGACGCCTGGGCCTGCTTCCGCGAGGTGGTCCTCACCCCCGACGAGGCCGACACCGCCTGGCGCGCCCACTGCCTGCAGAGCGGCGACGGCGGCACCACCTGGAGCGAGATGCCCGCCCCCACGGAGCTGGTCGGCCCCTACTGGCGGCCCCTGCTGGCGCCCGACGGCGCGGGCGGGCTGCTGGGGGCCTGGGTCTCCAACCTCAACGGCAGCTCCACCGCGGGCGTGGAGGGCGGCGACTCGGAGGTCACCCTGGACATGGGCCGCTACGCCGACGGCGCCTGGGTCCTGGCCCCCAGCGACGGCAACCAGACCTTCCCCACCGATCCGGTCATGGCCACCGACGGCGACCACCTGCTGGTGGCCATGGGCTCCGGCATCCAGGGCGACCAGGCGCGCCACACCCGCGATGTCTACGTCGCGCGGGCCATCGTGTCCGACGGTGAGCTGGCCTGGCGGGGGGTCAGCGCCACGAAGCTGAGCGAGCTGGCCACCACCGGCACCCAGTGGCGCCTGGAGCGCCCGGCCCTTCGCCTCGACGGCCTGGCCACGGACCTGGCGGCCATCGCCTACGACGAGGCCGGCAGCCACGCCCTGCTGGCCCACAGCGCCGACAGCGGCCAGAGCTACCAGGACGCCCGGCTGGTGGACCTCGGCCACCCGCTGGACCCGCACGTCAGCCCCGTCTGGCTGGGGGAAACGGCCATCTGGGTCACGGTGGATCCGGTGGCGGAGAGCACCTGGCTGTGCGCCGTCCCCGCCGAGGGCGAGGTCCGCTGCACCGCCACGGACGCCGCCCGCATCCAGCGCCTGCAGGCGGACGGCGACACCCTGTGGGCCCTGGAGGACCGCGGCGAGGGCAGCTGGGAGCTGGAGAGCTGGCGGGAGAGCGAGCTGTAGCTCCCCGCGGCGCTACAGCTCGATGAGCGCCACACCGTTGGCCGCCAGGGCGATCCCCGCCGGATCGGCCGTGCTGGCGGTGGTGCCGTCGTGGGAGGCGTCGACCCGGTACACCCGGACGGCGCCCGTCCCGCTCAGGCCCTTGGCTCCGACCTGGATCGTCACCGGCGAATCGGCGGTGTTGGCCACGAGCAGCGCCACGGCACCGCTGGGGTTCCTGGCGGCCAGGGCCCAGACGGTCTGGGTAGCGCCATCCACGGGGAGGCTGGTGGACAGCAGGGCGGGGTAGCCCCGGGTGATCCGGGACCACAGGGCGAAGGCCTCGGCGGACTTCTTCTTCTGCCCGTCGAAGGTGAACAGCCCCGAGAGGCCGCCCGCGCCGCGGGCCTGGCCCTGGTCGTTGCCCCGGTAGTAGAACGCGCCCTTCACGTCGGCGTACTGCAGCGCGATCCAGCCCGCGGTGAGCAGGGCGGCCTTCTCCTCGTCGGGGGGGCGGCCGACGCGCGAGTGATCGGTCGGGTCTCGCGCCCCCAGGCCGTAGGCATCGACGATGACCTCCGTGCCGCGGAAGAACCCGCTCCCCGCCCATGGGACGTGGGCGAAGGCCCCCCGGCCGTCGAGCAGATCCTGGTAGTTGGCCGCGGCCCGGGCGTACTCCTGGGGCGAGGAGCTGAAGATGTGCCACCCGAACCAGTCGGGCTGGATTTTCGAGGAGTACAGGGCCGAGAGGAACTGCTCGGCGAGGGTGCCCCGCCTGCCCTGGAGCACCTGCATGGTCTGCGGCATGGCGAAGCCCGGGCCGCCGATCTTCAGCTCCGGGTGCTCGGCGTCCAGCGCCTGGTACATGCGGATCCAGAAGGGCGCGAAGGCCGCCGGGTTGCCGGACCAGAAGTGCTGGCCGGGGAACTCGGTCCAGATGTCCAGGTACTCGAAGGCGCGGGGATGGGCGGGCCAGCTCTTGTAGCGAGCCGTGATCCTGCGCGCCGCCTCCACCAGCGCGTCCTCCTGCTGCCGGTTCTTGGGCGAGGCGAAGGCGTGCGGGCGGGACGGGTTCTGCCACTCGTCGCCCAGGCGCAGGAAGGGGATGAAGCCGCCGTCGAGGTAGCTCTGGTACTGACGGTCGCTCGCCTCCCAGCGGTAGGAGGAGTCCTTGGCGGGATCGCAGCCGTCCCAGGACGGGGCGGTGGCGGCGCCGCAGTCGAGTATCCCTGCGAAATCCAGGCGGTCGTCGTAGTAGTCGTTGTTGCGGACCGAGACGACGCCGATCTGCTGGTACCCCTCGGTCAGATCGGCCCCGCGGGCCACGCTGGCCGCCGGGTCGGGCCCCGAGATCACGCCGAGCATCAGCGGGTGCAGGGCCGCGTCGGTCGCCACCGGCGCGCCCACGGAGATGGAGACCGCGCCCCCGGACGCGCTCGTGGCGGACACCTGGGCCGGGACGGGCGCCCTCGGGATCTCGGCCGCCGAGGCCTGCACGCTGCCGCGGCCCGGGAGATTCCTGGCGGCCTCGATGATGCCGGGCGAGGAGGTGTGGGTGCAGTGGCAGCCGGCGCCGAGCAGGAGCACCGCGAGGGGTGTCAGCGAGGGGTTTCGTTTCATGGAAGCCTACCTTTGCGGGGGAGTCCCGAAGGCCGGGGCGCGCTCGGAGTATCCCGCGCGCGCCCCCTCTGCACACCGGGGGTCCGGCCACCGGCCGCACCCCAGGCTCCCGGTTAGACCCCTGCGCAACGGAGAACCCATGAACCACCCCCGATCCCTCGTCCTGCTGCTCGCCCTCTGCTGCGCCTGCCCCCCCAAGGATCCGACCGACTCCCAGCCCGACTGCACGGGCGAGACCTGCGACACCGGCGAGCCCGACACGGGAGACGGCCTGCTGCACGTCACCATCCTGCACACCAACGACTGGCACAGCCACCTGCTCGGGTATGGGCCCGAGGCGGAGTACACCCCGGGCTCCACCGGCGACGACACGACGGTCGGCGGGATGGCCCGCATCAAGACCCTGGCGGACGAGATCCGGGGCGCCAGCCCCGATCCGGTGCTGATGTTCGATGCCGGCGACTGGATGGAGGGCTCCCTGTTCCAGCTGCTGGCCACGAGCCAGGCGGCGGAGCTGCAGATGATGCAGTTGATGGGCTACGACGCCATCACCATCGGCAACCACGAGTGGTCCTGGGGGCCTGGCATCCTCGCCACCATGATCCAGCGCGGCGACGCGCTGGGCGTCACCGTGCCCATCGTGGCCTCCAACATCCTGCCGGACGCCACCAGCGCCGAGGACGACCCCCTCGAGGCGCTGCTGGACAGCGGCCGGATCGAGACCACCCGGGTCCTCACCCTCGACAACGGCCTCACCATCGGCCTGTTCGGCATCCTGGGCGAGGAGGCGGCGAGCGTGGCCCCCGGTGCCACGCCGGTCACCTTCGAGGTGCCCGCCGTGGCCGCCGCCCAGGCCGTGGCGGATCTCGAAGCCAGGGTGTGGACCTCGTGATCATGCTGTCCCACTCCGGGGTCACCGACGACCCCTCCACCTCCCCGGACGAGCTGCTGGCCGCCGCCGTGCCGGGCATCGACGTCATCGTCGGGGGCCACAGCCACACCACGTTGGCCGAGCCCACCGTGGTGGGCGACACCCTCATCCTGCAGGCCGGCTCCTACGCGCGCGACCTGGGCCAGCTCGATCTCGGCTGGGACGGCAGCACCCTGCGGCTCGAGGGCTACACGCTGCACCCCATCGACGACAGCATCGCGGGCGATTCTGAGGTCACCGCGAAGGTCGACGAGCTCATCGCGGCCCTGGATGATGGGCCGCTCACCGCCGTGGGCCACGGCTACTCCGATCCCATCCTCCACGTCACGCAGGACGTGCCGGCCATCGGCTGCACGGAGACCGGTCTCGGCCACTTCGTGACCGACGCCTACGTCGCCGCCATGAACGCCACGGCGCCCGAGCGGCCCATCGACTTCGCCTTCGAGAGCCACGGCGTGGTCCGAGACGGTCTCTCCGCGGGCGCCAGCGGTATCCAGGCCTTCAGCGACCTCTACCGCGTCATGCCGCTCGGCTACGACGCGGACGACCAGGGCGGCTACCCGCTGGTGGATTTCTGGGTCACGGCCGCGGAGCTGGAGGGGGTCTGCGAGGTCACGGCCTCCATCTCCCCCCTGTTCGGCTGCGACTACTTCATCGAGATGTCCTCCGGCCTGCGCTGCGAGGTGGACATGCTGGCGGTGCCCTTCACCCGCGTGGACTCGGTACAGATCGACACCGGGAGCGGCTGGCAGACCCTGGACACCTCCTCCTCCAATCCCATCCTCTACCACGTGGCGGTGGACAGCTACGTGGCCAGCCTCATGGGCGTGCTGGAGTCGCTCACCAGCGGCTTGATCTCCGTCACCCCCAAGCAGGCCGACGGGCAGCCGTGCACCGGCGTCGATGCCATGATCTTCGACGCCGATCCGTCCACGGGCGAGATCGAGCCCATCAAGCTCTGGCAGGCCCTGACGATCTACGCCGCGACCTTCGAAGATGCCGACGGTGACGGCATCCCCGAGCTTCCCACGGGCTACGAGGAGCCCACGGCGCGGATCGTGGGCTATATGGAGTAGCCCCGCCGGCCTGCGGCCGCGGGGCTACTCGTCGGCGTGGGTCCGGGGCCACAGGACGACCCCGGCCTGCAGAATTCGCGCGCTACTCGGCGATCAGGGGAAGGATCATGACGGAGCCCGCGGAGGAGCCGGCCATGGCCTCGGGGAAGACGAGGTCTTCGTAGGTGGCCGAGTACGTGCTGATGCCGGCCCCGGGGGCGATCCAGAAGGCACCGGCGGCGGCCGCGGTGGCCATGTTGGGGGTGCCCGCGGTGGTGAACAGGCCGTCGCTCGGATCGGCGTCCTGGTAGTAGATGCCGTTGCTGCCGGTGACGACCGCACCCTCGATGGGCGCGTGGGTGGCGTCCATGACCATGCCGGCCAGCGCGCCGTCGGTGGTGATGTCGGAGGGGTAGCCCATGGCCGCCAGGCTCATGTCGATGCCGTCGCGGTAGTCGGCGTTGACCACGAAGGCCATCGTGCCGCTGAGCACGTCGCCGCTCGCGAGGCCGTTGTAGTCGGCGGGGTTCACCGGGGTGGCGGAGGTCATCACGGTGGTGCCGGACACCTCGCAGTCGAAGACCGACAGCAGGATGCCGAAGACCGGCTTGTCGTAGATGCCGGGCAGGGAGTAGGCGCCGGCCGCGTCCGTGGTGGTGGTGGACAGCTCCACGAGCTCGCCGCCGGTGACCACCGCGTCGGGGTTGAACGCCGTGACGCAGAGGCCCTCGGCCACGGGGGCGCCCGCGGCGAGATCGTAGGTGCTGCCCTCGATGGTGTAGCCGACGTCCGTGTCGGCGTCGGTGTCCGTGTCGGCGTCGGCGTCCGTGTCGGTGTCGGTGTCGGCGTCGGTGTCGCTGTCGGTGTCGCCCTCGACGTTGGTGTCGTCGGTGTCGTCGTCCTTGCACGCGGACAGGGCCAGGGGCAGGGCGAGGGCCAGGCTCAGGGTGATGAAGCGGGTCATGTCGTCTCCTCTCTCGGGTGGATGAAGCCCGTTGCCCTCACTGGGCGACCAGGCGGATGAACACGGCGTACTCCGGCACGCTCCCGTAGAGCTTGGGCTCCCAGGTGTGGCTGCCGTCGTCGGCGGTGGTGTAGTTGGTGATGTTCGCGCCAGGGATGATGAACATCCCCTCGGCGGCGCTGTCGGTGGAGGTGTTGGCGGTGGCGCCCGCGCCGAAGATGCCGTCGGCGGGATCGGCGTCCCAGTAGAAGGTGGCATCGCAGGACGAGCAGGTGATGGTGGCGTCGTCGACCGGCGCTTCGTCGGAATCCAGGATGAAGCCGCCCATGAAGCCGTCGGCTTCGAGGCTGGCATCTTCAGGGACGTAGCCGTAGCCGCCGAGGTCGGCCTCGAGGGCGGCCGCGTGCTCGCTGGACAGGGAGAGGGCCTCGATGTCCGGGATGGCGTCACCATCGCTCAGGTCTTCGTACAGCTCCGGGCCGAGCCCCGTGGCGGTGAGCATCACGGCCGAGGTGCCGCTGTAGGTGCAGCCGAGCTTGCCGCCATCGTCGATGGCCACGAAGAGACCGAGCGCCGGCTTGGCCTCGATGCCCTGCAGCACGTAGCGCCCATCGGCGCACACGTAGGAGCTGGCCACGATGTCGGGATCCTGCCCGGCCAGGGCTTTGGTGGGATCCACCGCGAAAATGCACAGGCCCTGCTCGCCAGCCCCCTCGTCGAAGGCCAGCGGCGCGCCGGTGGCCAGATCGCGGGTGGTGCCCTCGATGCGGTAGCCGACGTCAAAGCCGGACTCGTCGCCACACTCGACCACCTCCACCGCGGTATCGAGGGAGCCGCCCTCGTAGGCGAAGCCGCGGCCGAGCGTGCAGCCCATGGTGGACGTGATGGCGATGACGGCGGCGAGGTTCCCTGTGCGCATCGCTTCTCCTGATGGCGACGGCACTGTATAGCACCATTTTCGGCGGCTGAGGCGAGGAAGACTTCAGGAAAGACCTGAAACGACCTGTCCGCTACCACCCGCACCGTCCGCTGGGTTATCCAGGGGCGGCTGTCGCGTCCATCGGAGGTTTCATGCTCCCTATCGCCGCCTGTGTCGCCCTGTTCGTGTCCTCGCCCGCCTCCGCCGGTGCCATCAGCGCGCCGGCCGTGACCGCGGCTCCAGACTCGGGCGCAGCGACCCCCGATGTGGCCGCGGTGTACTACAACCCGGCCGCCATCGCGGCCGTGCCCGGCTTCAGCGCCATGCTGGACGTGCAGGCGGCCCTCATCCGCATCGACGCCACCGCCACGCGCAACGGCGGCCTCGACCCCAACAGCGGGCAGCCCTACGACGTGGCCACCGCGCGGGTCATGGTGCCGGTGGGCCTGCTGGGGGCCACCTGGCAGGTGATCCCGGATCGCCTCACCCTCGGCTTCGCCGCGAACGACCCCTTCGTGGGCGGCGGCGACTACACCAGCACCGAGTCCGGCGACGTGCCGCCCTACACCGGGCACCAGCGCTACCACGGCATCAACACCCAGATCATCACCGCCTCCTTCACCCCCGCGGTGGGGGTCACGGTCATCGACGGGCTGCACGTGGGGGCCGGGGCGTCCTACTACCTCGACCACATCTACGTGCTGCAGGCCTCGGATCCCATGGGCACCGAGGGCGTGCCGCTGGATCAAATCGGCCTGGACGTGCCGAGCGATCCCTACGGTCTCGACACCTACCTCGAGGGCAACGCCACCGGGCACCACTGGGGCTGGAACGCCGGGCTGTTCTTCGACCGCTTCGCGCGCGCCCAGGTGGGGCTGTCCTACTGGTCTGGCGGCACCTTCCACGCCAGCGGCGACGGCAGCGTGGACGTCCCCGCGCTGCTCACCCAGGGCGAGACCCGGCTCGTGGTCCCGGCCAAGGTGGAGGTCTCGATGCCCCTGGCGCCCGTCGCCCGCCTGTACCTGGCCTCGCAGCTCAACGAGCGCTGGCGGGTCGGCCTGGGCATGGACTGGGAGCTGTGGAACCTCCGCTGCGGCGGCGAAGAGGGCGACATCGACATCAAGCTCACCAACGAGGCCGGTGGGGCCATCGGCCCGGACGACGGCGTCAGCATCGAGATCGCCACCCAGCAGTACGCCCCGCGCCGCCTCTGGAACGCCATGAACGGCGTGGCCACCGTGGGGTTGCAGGCCAACGACAAGCTCTGGCTCGGCGGGCGCCTCGGCGTCAACCAGTACGCCGTGCCCGACTACGCGCTGAGCGCCACCAACCTCGACTTCGCCAACGTCGGCGTGGTGCTCGGGGGCCGCTACAAGGTGGGCAAGGTCACGCTGGGGCTCGCCTACAGCAAGTTCTTCCTGCTCACCCGCGAGATCACCGACTCCGCCTGGAACCTGCAGGACGGCAACGCGCGGTTCAGCCCCGTCACCCCCTACAAGGCCAGCGCCAACGGCACCTACTCGGGCGCCGCCGACGCGCTGGGGCTGCGGATCGGGGTCGATCTCTAGGCGCCACGGAGCCCCCATGCAGACCCGCGTCACCTGGAAGGAAGGGATGGCGTTCGCCGCCGACCTCGACGGCTTCAGCATCTCCATGGACGCCAGCCCGGAGCACGGTGGCGCGAACCGCGGCCCACGCCCCAAGGGGCTCACGCTGGTGTCGCTGGGCGGCTGCACCGGGATGGACGTCATCACCATCCTCACCCGCATGCGCCAGCAGGTCACCGGCCTCGAGGTGGTGGTGGACTCAGAGATCGCCAGCGACCACCCGAAGAGGTTCGAGACCATCACCGTGCGCTACGAGCTCACGGGCGTGGATCTCGACCCGGGGCGGGTGCGCCGCGCCGTCCAGATGTCCGAGCACACCTACTGCGGCGTGAGCGCCAGCCTCCGACCGGGGGTACAGCTCCGGTCGGAGATCTGGATCAACGGGGAGCGCCTGGAGTAGCTGTCAGGGCCCGAACACGGCGGCCGGACCGCCGAAGGGCGTGCCGTCCACGTACGTGCCGGGGCTGAAGGCGGTGGTCGCGCCGGTGGCGCTCTCGTGGGCAACGTAGGTGGAACCCGTGACGTCCGGGTCGAGGGTGATGGACTGGTCTGCCGCCGCGGGCACCGCGCCGGTCAGATCGGCGGTGCCGTAGGACAGGCTGGCCAGGACGGTGGTGCCGTCGGCCGCCAGGAGGCGGACGGTCTCGCCGGCATCCAGCAGGGACAGCCCGTAGGGCGTGCCCGGGTCGTCGTTGTCGGCGATCAGGAAGGCCACGTTGTCGGCGACCATGGCGCTCACATCGCCGCCGCCAAAGACCACGATGGCCGAGCCCGGCCGAATCGTGGTGCCCTCGGCGAAGGTGTGGCGCGGCAGGTAGCTGCCCCAGTCGCTCTCCACGATCATGACCCCGGAGAGGTCCAGGGTGACGCCGGCCATGTTGGCGATCTCGATGAACTCGTCCTCCACGGAATCCGTGGAGCCGTCGCCGTTGGGATCGCCATCGACCGTCGCGTCGGCCAACAGCTCGTTGACGACGAGGTCACCCGCGGCCACCTCGGCCAGGGTGATGGTGAGCTCCACGCTGTCCTCCAGGCCGCCGTAGCTGCCCGTCACGGTGACCGTGCCGCCGTCGAGCGGCTGGCCCACGCTGGGCTCCCAGAAGAACAGCACCGCCTCGTCGCCCGAGACGAAGCTGGCGTCGGCCGTGACGTCCGCGTCGGAGCCGTCGTCGTAGTGGCCCGTGAGGGTGAAGGTGACGGTCTCGCGGGTGGTCAGCTCGGAGAGCGAGGCGGCCAGGACCACGGACTCCAGATCCACGTCGGTGTCGGTGTCGGCGTCCGTGTCGGCGTCGGTGTCGGCGTCCGTGTCGGCGTCCGTGTCGGCGTCGGTGTCGGCGTCGGTGTCGGCGTCGGTGTCGGTGTCGGTGTCGGTGTCCGAGTCGGCGTCGGTGTCGCCCTCGGGCGGGGCGGTGTCGTCCTTCTCGGGGCCGCAGCCAACGAACAGCAGGGCCAGGGGAATGAGCCAGCGCATGGTGTCTCCTCTCGGGTAGGGGGGCAGGGGCTAGAAGCAGGCCGCGGCGCCGGGGCTGGAGCCGCCGGAGCACTCCGAGGCCTCCCAGTTGTCGGTGGTGTCGCCGGCCGCGGTGTCCACCTTCTCCACGCTGATGCCATTGCCGGCGTCGAAGGGGAAGGTGTAGGAGTCGATCAGCGAGATGGCGTTGGACTCGAACAGGTAGATCGGGTCGTTGACGGCCAGGCCGGAGCCGATGGTGGAGTCGTCCGTGACCAGCAGCAGGGTGCCGGAGGGGATGGTGTACTCGCCCGCGTAGTCGGCATCGAGGATGACGGCGTACTCGCCCGCGCCCAGCACCGTGTCGTAGACGTCGGTGAAGCCGAAGATGGTATCGACCGCGTCACCGTCGTACAGCACGTAGTAGAGCAGGTCGATGTCGGTGGACCCGGCGTTGTACAGCTCGACGAACTCGCCCGTGGATTCGGTCAGGGCGTTGCTCATGATCTCCGTGATCAGCAGGCTGCCGTAGAGCGTGGAGACGGCCGGGCCGCCGGAGGAGGCGGAGACGCAGTTGTCGAGGCCCGGGGAGGAGCCCGAGGCGCAGGAGGAGGGCTCCCAGTTGGCGTCGGAGTCGAGCCCGCCACCCATGGCCACGCGCTCGATGCTGACGGCGTTGCCCGGGTTGGAGGGGTAGCCGAAGGCGTCGATGAGGTGGAGGCCGTCGGCCTCGTACAGCTCGATGGGATCGTTGACCGACAGGGCGTTGCCGAGGGTGGTGTCGCCGGTGGTGACCAGGATGGTGGAGGCATCCAGCGTGTAGTCGCCGTCGTACTCGGCATCGAGCACCAGGGCGTAGCCGCCGGCGGGCAGCACGGTGGAGCCGCCGTCGTAGGCCGCGAGCGTGTCCCACTCGTCGCCGTCGGTGATCATCAGGCCGGCCAGATCGATGTCGGTGCCGCCGCCGTTGTAGAGCTCGATGAACTCGCCGGTGTCTTCATCGTCGGCGTTGGCCATGACCTCGTTGATCATGATGGGGGCGCAGATGCCGCCCGCCGCGCCGTTGAGCCGCCCGGGGCTGCGCCCGCGGCTACAGCCGGTGTCGGCGTCGACCCAGTTGGTGGACACGTCGCCCGCCGCGTAGTCCACCTTCTCGCGGGAGTAGGAGTCGCCCGGATCGGAGGCGTAGGAGTAGGAGTCCACCACGGTGCTGCCGTCGGAGGTGTAGAGCACCAGGGTGTCGGTGGTGGCCAGGGCGTTGGCGATGGTGGAGTCCGGGGTGGTCAGCAGGACGATGTCGGTGGGCAGGTAGTAGTCGTAGGCGTAGTCGGGATCCAGGATGAGCGCGTGCTGGTTGGGGCCCAGCAGGGTTGAGCCGCCCTGGTAGCCCAGCAGGCTGTCGCTGGAGCCATCGTCGTCCTCGATGATGAGGCCGGCGCAGTCGATGTCGGTGGTGGTGGGGTTGTAGATCTCGACGTACTCGCCGGAGGCTTCGGTGGCCGGGTTGGCCATGACCTCGGTGATGATGAGATCGGCCTGATCGCCCGACTCGGGGAAGCAGTGGGCCGCGCCGGGGGAGTAGCCGGAGGCGCACTGGCTCACGCGCCAGTTGCCGGCCGCATCGCCGGTCTCGAGGTCGTACAGCTCGAGGGAGACGCCGTCGCCCGGATCCGTGGGGTAGGAGAAGGTGGCGATGACGGTGGAGCCGTCGGTCTCGTAGAGGGTGATCTTGTCGGAGGTGGTGAGCCCGTTGCCCAGGGTGGTGTCGCCCGTGGTGACCACGGTCACGGCGCTGTCGATGCCGTAGGTGCCGGGGTACTCCGGATCGACGACGACCGCGTAGGCGCCGGCGTCCAGCGTGGTGACGCCGCCGCTGAAGGCCTCCAGCACGTCGATGTCGTCGCCGTCGGTGACCACCAGGCCGGCCAGATCCACCGCGGCGCTGCCGGCGTTGTAGATCTCGATGAACTCGCCGGTGGACTCGGTGCGGGCGTTGGCCATGACCTCGGTGACGACGAGGGAGTAGGCCGAGACGCCGAACTCGTCGTAGCCGACGTCGATCCCGACGCCCTGGGGCCGCAGCTCGCCGTCGATGTCCGTGGCGACGCCGTAGAGCAGATCCCCGGCGTCCACGGCGGGGGAGGCGGCGGTGAGGTGGTAGTTGCCCTCGGAGGAGGCCACGAACAACGGATCGCCGGCGATGTCGCTGAAATCGGCCGAGGCGTCGTTGACGTAGTCGGTGGTGTTGCCCCACACCAGGTTGGACTCCCAGCTGCCGGAGCAGCCGTAGCAGTTCAGGCCGTAGTAGTTGGAGGTGAGGATGTTGTTGGCCACCACCTCGGCGCCGCTGCCTTGCATGCCGATGGCGCCGGTCAGGTAGGCGGCGGTGCCGGAGAAGGCGTTGCCGACCACGGTGTTGTGTACGATGTTGCCCGTGTTTCCGGCGAGCGCGATGCCGCCGGCCGGGTTGTTGGCCACCAGGTTGTTGGAGATGGTCAGATCCGTCACAGAGGTGATCAGCATGGCGTACCAGTTGCGCGCCAGGGTGTTGCCGTCGATGGAGACGGTGGTGCCCGCGCCGACCTGGATGCCGTACTGGTAGTAGTAGATGCCGAGATCGCTCAAGCTGGCCGCGCCGCTGTTCACGCCGACGCCGTAGGTGGTGGTGTAGGGGGTGCTGCTGCTGACCCAACCCGGATCCACCAGCGCCATCCCCGAGAGGGCGGCATCCGTGAGGCCGTCGAAGTACACCGTGCCCACCAGGTAGGTCTCTTCCTGGCCGGCGCCGTCCACATCGACGCCTTCGGCCATGACCAGGTTCTCGTAGTAGGTGCCCGCGGGCACGTTCACCGTGTCGCCCGCGCTGGCCGCGTTGATGGCGTCCTGGATGGTGGTGAAGGTCAGGGCATGATCGACCTGGGTGGCGTCGTCCCACTCACCGCCCTCACCGGGCGTGACCCAGAGGTCGCGGCCGCCGGTGGCGGGCAGTGCACAGGAACCGAGGGCGAGCACGAGGAGCAGATGTGCGTTCTTCATGGCGTTCTCCATGGCTGGTCGGAAGAGGTGCGACACCCTCTATGTGATGGCTCCCCGCGCGCAACGAGACTTGACAAGACATCCCCGTGGAAGTGTATAATTCGCTAATTCCCCACAGCCTTCGCGAGCTGGTTGGCGCAGGTCAGCAGGGGGTCCCAGGCGGGGGCGAAGGGCGGCGAGTACACCAGATCGTAGTCGGCGAGCTCGGCCACGGTGGCGCCATGGTGCAGGGCGGCGGCCACCACGTCGATGCGCAGGGCGGCCCACTCGGCGCCCACCAGGGCCCCGCCGAGCAGCCGGCCGCTCGCCTTGTCGGCCACGAGGTGGACGTGGATGTCCCTACCGCCCGGATAGGCGTGGGCGCGGCTGCGCGCCTTGATGGTCTCGGTGACGGGATCGAAGCCCGCGGCCCGGGCCTGCACCTCCGAAAACCCCGTGGTGGCGACCTCCAGCCCGAAGACCTGGAGCCCAGCCGTGCCCAGGCTGTCGGGGATGGGCTGAGCAGCGCCCAACACGTTGCCGCCGACGATGCGCCCGGTGCGGTTGGCGCGCAGGGCCCGCGGCGCCCAGACCCGCTCGCCCGTGAGCCCGTGGAAGGCGTCGGCGCAGTCGCCCGCGGCCCAGACATGGGGATCCGAGGTGCGGCCGTGGGCGTCCACCGCGATGGCGCCCGCGGGGCCCGCCTCCAGGCCGGCTTCGAGGCCGATCTCGGCGTTCGGGCGGTAGCCGGTGGCGAGCAGCACGAGATCGGCGGGCAGGATCTCTTCGCCCACCAGCACCTCCAGGCCCTCCCCTGCCGCCTGGACGCACCGGACCGGCTCACCGTGCAGCAGGCGCACGCCGTGGGCCTCGAGCTCGGCCCTGAGCAGGGCGTCCATGGAGTCGGGGAGCTGGGGCAGCAGGGCCGGGGAGCGCTTGACCAGGGTGACGGCGAGCCCCCGGGCGTGCATGGCCTCGGCCAGCTCCAGGCCGAGGTAGCTGCCACCCACGATCACGGCCCGCGCGGGGGCGCGCTCCGCCAACCAGGCCTTGATGTCCCGGGCGTCCTGGAGCTGCCGCAGGGGGAAGACGCCGGGCAGCTCGATCCCCGGGATGGGGGGCGGCGCGGGGCGGGCACCGGTGGCCAGCACCAGCTCGTCGTAGGCCACGGTGAATTCCTCGCCCTCGACGGTGCGGCCGTGGACCCTGCGGGCGGCCGGATCGAGCCGCTCCACCCGGTGCCCGAGGCGCAGGTCGAGGCCGCGCTTCTCACGGAAGGCCCTGGGCGAGATGACGTTGAGATCCTCGGGCGAGCGCCCGGCGTCGCCGATGTTGTAGGGCATGCCGCAGGCGCCGTAGCTGACGTCCTGGCCCTGCTCCAGCACGATGACCTGCGCGTCCTTGCGGCGGCGCTTGGCCTGGCTGGCGGCGGACATGCCGGCGGCGACGGCGCCGATGACGACGATGGTGGGGGGCTGGGGCATGGGGGACCTCCGAGGGGACGGACTAACCGTCCGGGAGGAGTCATCGGGGCGGTGGAGTGTGGCGGGTCGCTGCGCGGCAGCCGGATGGGCGCGCCCCAGGGACCCCGCACCCGACAGGCGTAGCCAAACCCATCCCGAAGTTGCCAGATTCTCCGCAAAGTGTCCCGCAAGTTGCCACTCCCGAGCTGATGGGAGCCCACGACCGCGCCGATCCGTGCAGATCGGCGCCCATGGGGCGTCATTTGGTGGCCTGGAGCCCCGGAGTGGCAACTTTCTGGGACCTTTGGCCAGGAAGTGGCAACCTGGAGGTCACTCTGGATCGGTCGGCCCAGCCGAGTCGGTGAGCCTTCCCCCGAAGCGTTGTCGCTCGGACGGGGCTGGTGCGACAGGAACCGCAGGGCGGGAAGGGGGTGACCCCTCCCCTACGTCTGGGAGTGCTGGACCGGCCGCCTGCACCGCATCCCCATCAGCAACCCCAGCGGCGCCAGCAGCAGGGCACCCCGCCCGGCCGCACCGCGCCCGCTGCAGCCGCAGCCCGTGCACCAGGGGTCCGGCTCGAAGTTGTCGTCCCACGCCTTCAGCTCTTCCCTGGTGACGTCGTCCAGCCAGCGCTCCGGGTAGTTCCACGTGAGCTCCAGGCGGTCGGAAAGATCGCCGTAGCTGGCGTGCAGCGTGACGGAGTGCTCGCCCACCAGGCGGCTGGGGCGACGGCAGGCGTCGGAGAGGATGGCGTAGTCATCGCCCGGCAGCTCGCCGTCGGCCTCGGCCATCCCTGGCCTGACCGCCAGGCGCCCGCCCGTGACCCGCCACGCCACCGGCGCGCCGAAGACCTGATGGCCCGCGCCGTCCCGCAGGATGGCCCGGGCCCGGGAGGGGAACCGGCCCGGCTCGAGGTCGGAGAGGGAGAAGTCGTCGTAGGAGGCCACCAGGGTGAGGGAGGCCAGCTCGCTCGCCGGCACGGTCTGGACGGCGGCGCCATAGAAGGCCTCGTCGCCCACCCTGATCCCCAGCTCCACCTCGGACCCCTCCACCAGCGACAGGCCGATCCAGCCGCCGTCGATGCCGCCCTCCACCAGCTCCTCCTCCAGCATGGCGCGCCCCACGTGCTCCTCCACCACCGCGCGGCCCTCGCCCAGCGGCCAGGCCACGGGCTGCGCGCGGTCGCTGTCCCAGAGCTGCACGTAGAGGCGCACGGGCTGATCGCCCAGCACGTAGAAGGTCTCCCCCACCTCCAGCAGGTCGTCCTCCGTGAAGCCGCCCGGCGGCTCGATCTCGTCGCCACCGTTGAGGATGGACAGCTCGGGCCACTGGTAGACGTGGGAGGTGACCGCGGCCGGATCGGCCACCGAGAACCGCACGCTGTCCGCCGCGGGCTCCCCCCCTTCGGGGAAGGGGGCGTCGCAGGCCACCGGCACCAGCAGCCAGTCCACCTCGCCCGGGGCCTCCATGGCGATGCAGGGGGCGGCGCCCTCCACCGAGAAGCTGGCGGGGCCTGTGAGTTCCTGGGCCACGCAGGCGGCGAGCAGGTCCTCGTCGCGCCAGCCCTCCACGTCCTCGCCGCGCCAGTCGGGCTCGCGGGGGCAGACCTCGGTGCCGGGCAGCACGCTCTGGTCGTCGCCGAGGCCGGGGGAGAGGCCCGCCACCAGGCCGGTGTCCTCGAAGCGCCACTGCTCCTCCTCGGAGCTGAAGGTCGCCGGCCCCCCGCAGGTCGGGGCCAGCAGCATGGGGCTGCACAGGATGAGCAGGCGTGGGTTGGTCATGGCGTCTCCTCCAGCGGTGTCCCCATGGTCGCCCAATCCGGGCGCGGGCCGCAACCCGTTTCTCCCCACGAGCGCACGCGCCCCGACCTGTGGCACGATGGAGCCCTCGCCGCCCGGAGGCCCCCATGCGCGTCCTGCTCCTCCTCCCCGCCCTCAGCCTCGGCTGCGATCCGGACAACGTCGACCCCTTCGGCGCGCTCCCGACGGCCTGCAACGACGCGGGCTGCCTCTGGCTCCACGCCGATGGTGCGCTCGGTCTGTACGTCAGCCCCGGGGATCCGGTGCTGCAGGGCGCCACCGCCCGCGCCATGCTCGATGACTGGGGCGAGGACGGCACCGCCCTCATCCTGGCCGACCTCGACTGCACCGCCGGCGACGACATGGTGGTCAACTGCCCCGGCGACGCCGCGCAGCCCGGCTTCACCTGGACCCTCACGGCGAACCCCGACGGCTGGTTCGAGGCCAGCCTCACCCTCGAGAACACCACGGATCACGACCTGTCCGTGGCCAAGCTCTCCCCGCTCTACCTCGACGGCCGCGACGGCGGCGCGCTCTTCCTGGGCGATGACCCGGCCACCCACCGCATCCTGGAGGACGGCGCCTACGGCGCGCTGGACTTCGTGGCCAACCTGGTGCCCGGCGACGTGGAGCGCAACGAGGGCTACGCCACGGTGGCCCCCGGGGCCTTCGAGGGCGCCTCGGTCTCCTCCTGGGACCACGCCGTGCAGGATCTGGAGAGCGAGCGTGCCTGGGTGGCGGGTGCCCTGACCTTCGCCCAGACGACGCCCGTGGTGAACCTGACGTATCAGGCCTCCCGCGCCCAGGAGAGCCCCGACGGCCGCACCGGCTTCTCCTTCCTGGCCGCCGAGGGCGCCTACCTGCCCGAGCCCAAGGTGGTGGCACCGGGCGCGTCGCTCACCTCCGAGACCTTCTACTTCTGGACCGGCGCGGACGCGCTGGACGGCCTGGAGCTGTACGCCGACGCCATCGCCCAGACCCTGGACTTGACCGCGTGGCACAAGCGGGCCGAGGGACGGCGGGTGCCCAACGGCTGGAACTCCTGGTCGGGCTCGTCCAGCACCGGCGGCTACGGCACCGACATCAACGAAGAGGTCATCCTCGCCAACCTCGAGGTCATGGCGACAGAGCTGCGCGACTGGGGTGTGGACTGGTTCCAGATCGACGACGGCTACGAACCCACCTACGGGGAGTGGACCTGGCGCGAAGACCGCTTCCCCCATGGCCCGGCCTGGCTGACGGAGCAGATCCGCGCGCAGGGCCTCACCCCTGGCCTGTGGCTCGCGCCCTTCCAGGTCTACCCCGACGCCCCCATCGCCACCGATCACCCCGACTGGTTCGCCGACCCCATCCCCATGGGCGACATCATGCTCGGCGACAGCCTGATCCTGGACCTCACCCACCCCGAGGTGCAGGACTACCTGCGCGAGCTGTTCACCACGTTCCGGGAGGACTGGGGCTTCGACTGGCTCAAGCTCGACTTCGGCTACTTCGCTCTGCTCGGTTCGAGCTTCTACCAGGAGAACGCCACCCGCGAGGAGGCCTGGCGCCAGGGCGTGGGCGTCATCCGCGAGGCCCTGGGGGAGGACGCCTTCTTCCTGCTGGTGGGCACGCTGGGTACCAACTTCGGCATCCTGGACGCCGGCCGCCTGGGGCTCGACTCCATGCCCATCTGGGAGTGGGAGCCCTCCCAGACCTGGGACGACCGCATGGAGCAGCAGGGGCTCAAGCCCACCATGCGCACCGGCGCCCGCCGCTACTACTTCCAGGACCGGGTGTGGGTGAACCACCCGGATCTCATCTTCTTCCGCTCCAACACCCGCGACGAGTCCTGGCCCCGCCTCACCCTGCAGGAGAGCCAGGCCTGGTGTCAGTGGGTGGCGCTCTCCGGGGGCCTGGTCAAGATCGGCGACCGCCTGGTGGATCTGGAGCCCGAGCACATCGACGCCCTCCGCAGGATCCTCCCCGCCCACGGCGCCCCGGCCCGGCCGCTGGACCTGTTCACCCGCGAGTACCCCGAGCGCTGGCACCTGCACTACGACGGTGGGCTCGATGGCTTCGCCGAGCGCTGGGACCTCGTGGCCCTGTTCGACTGGGGCTTCAACGTGGACCAGACCGAGAACCCGTATGCGCCCATCGCCGACGACGGGCTCCCCGCCTTCCATGAGGTGGACCTCATCGCCCTCGGGATCGAGGGCCCGCGCCTGGCCTGGGAGTTCTGGACCGGGGAGTTCCTCGGCACCGTGGAGGGCGCCCTGGGCTACGAGGTCCCCTCGCACACCGGCCGCATGATCGCCCTGCGCCCCGTCCAGGACCACCCCCAGCTCCTCGGCTGGAACCGCCAGATCACCATGGGCGGCGTGCTGCTGGGCGAGGTGACCTGGGACGCAGACACGCTCACCCTGCCCATGCACGTGGCCGCGCCCACGGAGTACGCCCCCTTCACCTACGAGATCGCCGTGCACGTCCCCGAGGGCTTCACCTTCTCGGAGATGACGAGCGACGGCGTGGCCCTCACCAGCCACGAGGAGGAGGTGGAGGGCGAGGTGCTCACGGTGCGGTTCGTGCCGGAGAGCACGGGGGCGCTGAGCCTGGAGCTCGCGTTCTGACAGCGGGCCACCAGGGCGCCGGGGGTCATGCCCCCTCCCATGCACCACAGCGCGGGGTCATGCCCCCCAGGATGCCCCACTGGAGCCCTCCACGGGCGGCCCACACGGCCCGCATCCGTCGAAAAATGTGGTTTGACCGTCTGGCGGAACGTCTCATCCGGGCGACATGGGGCAGAAGCGGGGGCATGACTCGGAAGGCTGGAGCACAAGCGGGCACTTGACGCCAGCGGCTGCCTTCCCTGGACGGATCCAGGACCGCGCGCTTACCCACCTCCCTGCTGAACCCCCTCCACTGGACCCGCCATGCCCGCGAGCCTCAGCGTCATCCTGCCCACCATGGACCGCCCCGCCGACCTCGGGCGGTTCCTGGCCTCGCTCCTGGCGCAGACGGTGCGGCCCGAAGAGCTGGTGGTGGTGGACGCGGGCGCCTCGGTGGAGGCCCGGGTGGCCGAAGCCGTGGCCGGCTCCGGAATCCGTCTGGTGTACCTCCGCTCGACGCCGGGCACCTCGCTGCAGCGCAACGTGGGCATCGAGGCCGCGCGCGGGGAGATCCTCTTCTTCCTCGACGACGACATGGTGCTGGAGCCCGACTACGTCGCGCGCAGCCTGGAGGGCTTCGAGCTGCCCTTCGATCCCCCGGTGGGCGCGGTGATGGGCACCATCACCAACATGGGCCCCGAGCCGGCGCCGCTGGCCCTCCTCTATGGCCTGCTGGGGGTCTCGCACTTCACCACGGGCGATGTCTGCCACCTCTACCCCACCGGCGGCTCCCGCTGGCTGGTGGCGCCGAGCCGGCCGGTGCCCGTGCCCGTGGTGGCCACGGGGAGGGTGGCCTACCGCCGCGATGCCCTCGGCGAGGAACGGTTCTCGGAGTTCCTCCCCGGCTACACCTTCGCCGAGGACGTGGAGCTGGCCATCCGGGTCGGACGGCGCTGGACCCTGCTGCAGCACCCGGGCGCTCGCCTGGCCCACCACCACTCCCCGGTCGGGCGGGTGGGCTACGGCGACCGGGTCGGGCGGGTGCTGTTCTCGCGCTACCACTTCTTCGCGCACCACACCGAGAAGACCGCCCTCAACGCGATCCTCTTCGGCCTCGGGCACAGCAGCGAGGTGGCCCAGATCAGCCTGGCGGGCCTGCTGGGCCGCAAGGCCGGGCCCCTGGAGCTGGGCCGGGGGCTGGCTCGGGGGTACGGGCGCTGCGTACGGGAGGCGCTGAACCGCACGCGGGATACCGGGACCTCCCGCGAGGCGGCCCGCGCCCACGATCCCACCACCTGAAGGTTCGTTCCTCCCCGCCGCAGGAACCGGGCGCGCGAGAGGTCGAGGCCAAGCCGCCCCCGCGCCACTCCGCGCCGAGATGATTCATCTCGGGCCGCTCTGGCACCCCCAGCGCCTCCCACCGCGCCGCTCCGCGCCGAGATGATTCATCTCGGGCCACTCTGGCACCCCGGGGGCCTCCCACCGCGCCACTCCGCGCCGAGATGATTCATCTCGGGCCGCTCTGGCACCCCTGGGCCCCTCCACCGCGCTGTGCCGGGTCAGCGCCCATGGGCTCGCAGCGGCACGCTCTCCACCAACCCGTGCTTGCCGGGCCCGAACTTGATCACCTGGCCTCCTGCGTGGACGCCGTTGCGCAGGGGGGTCAGGGCGTAGACCTTCGTGCCCGGGCCCACGAGGGTGCCGGGGTAGGCCACGGCGTTGCAGCCGAGCTCGGCCTCATCCCCGAGCACGATCCCCAGCTTGTCCACGGAGGTCTCGTAGACCTCCCCGTCGAGCGTCAAGCGGAAGGGGCGGCGCTGCAGCAGGCTGACGTTGGCCGCGGTGGCGCCGTTGCCGAAGTGGGCCTTGTACCCGAAGATGCTGTCCCCGGCGTAGCTGATGTGGGGCAGGGTCACGCCGTCGCAGCAGACCACGTTCTTCAGCTCGCAGCGATACCGCCCGCCGTCCCCGATCACCACCCGGCCGCGAAAGTACGCCCCCTGGCGGACGTCGTTGCCGCGGCCGAGGATGGTGGGCCCCTTGAGCCCCACGGCGGGCTCGATCCGGTTCTCCGGCCCGATCCAGAGGTCGCCCTCCTCCACATAGAGGTGGGCGCCCAGCACCAGGCTGCCGCGGCCTACGAAGACGCGCCCGACACGGCCATCGGTGGGCCCCACCAGGGTGGCGGGCCGGAAGGTGGCGCCCGGCTCGGCGTAGACCTCTACCCGGCCGTGCACCAGGGAACCCTCGGGCGCCCCGACGCGCTCGGCATCGCCCAGCCCGCTGCTGAACGCCTCCTCGAGCCAGGCCTCGGCGTAGGGTTCGAGCAGGGGCGGGACCTGGGTAATGGCCTGGACCTGCTCGAACAGGGCGCGGTGGGCGAAGGGGTGGGCGCCGAAGTCGAGGTAGTGGCCCACCCGCAGGGCGGCGGGGCACGGCCTCGGGCGCCAGGGCGTCGATGCGCAGGATGGACATTGTCAACTCCGACGCCAGGGCAGACGGGCGTGGCGCGGCGCGCGCAGCACCTCCTCGAAGAGGGCCTCGTGGCTACGGGCCATGACCTCAGGGCGGTGACGCGCTTCGTAGCGAGCCCGCGCGGCGCTCCCCAGCCGGGCCGCCAGCGCGGGCTCCCGCAGCAGGCGGATCAGCGCCGCGCCGAGGCGCTCCGGATCCTCGGGCGGCACCAGCAGCCCGCTCTCGCCATCCACCACGATCTCGGGGATCCCGCCGATGGGGGTGGTCACCGCGGGCCGGCCCAGGGACATGCCCTCCATCAGCGCGAGCGGCGAGGAGTCGAGCCGGGTGGGGTGGGCGTGGATCTCCACCAGGGGCCAGAGATCGCCGATGGGGCCGGGGTAGCCGAAGATGCGGACGCGCTCCGCGATCCCGTGCTTCGCCACGATGCCGTCCAGTTCCTGCCGGTAGCTCTCGGCGAGCTGGGAGTACCCGCAGATGACGAAGAAGGCCTCGGGCACGGCGGCCAGCACGCGCGGCGCGGCCTCGAGCAACAGATCCTGCCCCTTGATGCGGCGGACACGGGCGATCTGGGCGATCACCCTGGCATCCTCGGGGATGCCGAGCTCGGCCCGCACGGCCGCGGCGGCGCGGGTGGCCACGGGTGGGTGGATCCCGTTGGGGATGCAGCGACCCGGAGGTGGGCGCAGCATCCAGGCGCGCATGCGATCGAGGTAGGCCCGGGAGTCGCAGATCAGGGCGTCCACCCCGGCGTAGGTGGCCTGACCGAGCGGGTACCACAGGGGGTTCTCGAAGCGCTCCAGCACGTAGTTGGTGGAGACCACCGCCCCGACCCCGGCGGCGCGTCCGGCCAGCGTGCCGAGCACGGTGCCCAGGTTGAGGCGCGCGTCCACCACGTCGATGCGCCGTGCCCGCAGCAGGCGGGTGAGCTGGGCGAGGACCCGCGCGAAAGCCCGCCCCTGGATGGCGGCCAGGGAGAAGGACCCGGCGTGCTGGCGCTGCTCGTGGTCCGCGGGCACGTCGAGCTGCACCAGCTCCACCCCCAGCTCCCGGAAGCGCCCCTGGATGGGGCCGCAGGCGGTCAGGCTGGCCTCGGTGGGTGCCAGGCAGCTCACCACGAGGTGCTCGAAGCGCGCCGTGTCCCGGGCGGCCAGGTACTGCAGCAGGCGGTTCTCGTCGCCCCCGACGCACATGTAGGAGTAGACGGAGGCGACGCGGATGCGGGGGCTCATGGGTGCTCCTCCGCCACGGCGGCCACCTCGCCGAGGTACCAGTCCAGCAGGGCCTCCAGGCTCTCCTCGAGGGGGTGGTGGTCGATGTGGCCCAGGGAGCGCAGGCGCGCGACATCGCCCTGGTGGCGCGGGACGTCGCCGGGGCGGGCGGGGAGCCAGGTGACACTCACGGGGGGGGCGCCGCGCGCGCGCGCGGCGGCGAGGAGGATCTCCCACACGCGGGAGGTGGGGGTCTTTGCCCCGCTGGCGACGTTGAGGGTGCTGCCAGGCTCGCCGCGCTCCGCGATCCGTACCAGGGCCGCGGCCACGTCGCGCACGTCCTGAAAGTCACGGGTGGCGTCCAGGGGCATGAGGCTCAGCTCGGGGGGCGCCAGGCCGCGGGCGATGGCGGCGAGCTGGCCCCCGATGCGCCCGGCGAGGTGGCGCTCGTCCTGGCCGGGGCCCACGGGGTTGAAGATGCGGGCCACCACCAGGGGCAGGCCGTGCCGGCCCGCGACCTCGCGAGCGACCTCTTCGGCCGCCAGCTTGGCGCGGGCGTAGGGGTAGGTGGGCGCGCAGGGGTGCTGCTCGGGGATGGGCAGCACCTCGGGCACGCCGTACACGCCGCCGCTGGAACCGAGCAGCACGAGGGGCTGCTGGGGGCAGGCGGCGGCGACGGCCTCCAGCAGGGAGCCCGTGGCGCGGGTGGTGCTGGTCTCCAGAGCCACAGGATCGGCGCCCCGCAGGGCGCTGGCCAGGTGGACCACCGCGTCGGGGTGGAAGCTGGCCAGCACAGCCTCCAGGCCGGGACGGTCGAGCAGATCCTGGGTCAGGTAGCGATAGCGCGGGCTGGCCAGGAGGGGGACCAGGGCGCGCGGGAGAGGCGCGGGCAGGTCGCGCTCGCCCCAGCACACCCGGTGGGTGAAGCCCGGGAGCGCGGCCGAGCGACCCAGGCCGAGGAGCTGCGCCTCCGGCCGCAGGCGGAGCCAGTGGGCCGCGCAGAAGCGCCCCACGAACCCCTGCGCGCCAGTGATGAGCACGCGGCGCAGGCGGCGTTGAGCGCTCACGCTCCACCTCCGCGGGCGGTTGCCAGCAGGGCGGCCAGGCCCGCCTCCCGCCCGATCCGCGGCTCCCAGCCCAGATCGCGGCGAATCGCCATGATATCCGCCACCAGCTCGTGGATCTCGGCCCCGGCGGGGCGCGCGGCGCCGCCGTCCTCCACCCCCACGTCCGGCCCGGCCAGGACCGCGAGGATCCGCGCGATCTCGCCCGCGGCCACCCCCCGCCCGCTGCCCACGTTCCAGGTGGGCACCCCCTCTGCGAGGGGCGCCTCCAGGGCCGCCAGGATCGCGCCGGCCACGTCCTGGACGTGGCAGAGGTCGCGCACGGGCCGGCCATCCCGCAGGCGCAGCGCGCGCACGCCGGGGGTGACGGCCTGGGCCAGCAGCTCGGAGACGAGGGAGGCGGGGTGGGCCCCGGGGCCGTAGACCGAGAAGGGGCGCAGGATGCGGGCGTCGATCCCCCAGGCGCGGTGGGCGGCGCGGACCAGCGCCTCGGCCCCGAGCTTGGCGGCCCCGTAGGGCGAGCGGGGCGCGCAGGGGCAGGCCTCGCCGACGGGTGAGCAGGGGGGCTGGCCGTAGACCTCCGCCGAGGAGACGTAGACCAGCGGCGCGTGGGGTGCGTGCCGCCGCAGGGCGTCCAGCAGGGTCGCGGTCCCCACCACGTGGGCGCGGGCGCAGCCGGCCGGGTCGTCCAGGGAGGCGGCCACCGAGGGCGGCCCGGCCAGATGGACCACGCCGGCCACCCCGCCACCGCGGCGCACGCACGCTCGGCGTCACAGCTATCGGCCTGGAAGGCGTCGTACCCGTGGATCACGGGATCGGCCTGGGCGCGGAGATCGCCCTCTGGTCCGACCCAGGCGCGCAGCGGGCGACCCGCGGCTCGCAGCCGGGCGCAGACCGCGCGACCCAGGAAGCCGCCGGCGCCTGTGACCAGGACCGGCCCCGCCGTCACGACAACCCCTCGGGCCCCGGGAAGGCGTCGCGGTGCTCCCGCACGAGGGTCTCGGCCAGGACCACGGCCGCGGCGTCGTTGACGTCCATCCACAGGGCGCTGTGCTCATAGGCGCGCACTTCCTCCCCGGAGGCCACGAGCGCGCGCACGAGATCCGGCGCGTCACAGCGCTGGCCACGGCGCATGGCCCCCAGGGCGACCGCCCCGAGCACGTAGCATCCGCTGCAGATCTGGACCGGCAATCGCGGCTTTTCACGGTAGGCGAGCACGCGCCCGGCCGAGGTCTCGATCTGGCCCCAGGGCACGCGGATGGGTTGGGTGTGCACGGCGATGGTCATGGCGGCCGGGGGTGGACCGGCGTGATGGGCCGCGAAGGCGGCCAGGTCCAGGTCCGTGAGGTTGTCCGCGTTGACCACCAGCAGGCAGTCGCTCCGACCCGCCAGGCCAGCCGCCGCGCCGAGGGTCCCCAGCGGGATCTCCTCCTCCAGCAAGGCGAGTCGCCCGCCGTGACGGCCCACGAAGGTCGCGCAGTGCCCCGTCAGGAAGGTGCGCAGCTGCTGGCTGCCCGCGGGGATGGACACCCACAGATCCGTGAAGCCGTGCCGCAGCAGGGCGATGAGGTTGCGCACCACCAGCGGCACACCCGCGACGGGCACCAGGGGCTTGGGCGCCCGGGCGTAGGGCGCCATGCGCTCCCCGCGACCGCCCGCCATGACCAGGGCGCAGGCTCCCATCAGATCCCCGCCGCCGCCCGGAGGCGGATGGAATCCATGACCCGCTGGGTCTGCAGGGCATCCCGCAGATCCGACCGCACGCCGTCGCCGCGGCCCTGGATCGCCTCCACGAAGGCCCGGGTCTCGTCCAGGAAGACGGCGTTGCGGTCCGGGCAGGGCGCCGGATCGGGCCCGGGCAGGAACTCCCAGGTGAGCAGGCTGTGCTCGGCGTGCGGGGTGAAGACCCTCAGGCCGATGAGCTTCTCCTCGGCCTCGCAGGAGTAGAGGATGGTGGCCAGCCGGTCATCGGTGAAGCGCAGGGCGATGGCCGCGGACTCCGCATCGCTCCCACCGCCCGGCACCAGCACGCGGACCGCCTCCACCTCGCCCAACAGGAAGCGCAGCAGGTCCACCAGGTGGGTGGCCTGCTCGTTCAGCGGCCCCCCCGACTGGCCCGGATCAGCCCACCAGGGCACGCGGTAGCGCCCGCCCGCCCAGTGGGCCACGGCTCCCAGCACACGCTCCTGTCGCAAGCGGGCCCTGAGCGCGAGCACACCCTCTCGGTAGCGGTTCATGTACCCCACCGCCGTGACCACGGGGCACGCCTCGAGGGCCGCCAGCAGGGGCTCGGCGTCCGCGGCCGTGGTGGCCAGCGGCTTCTCCACCAGCAGGTGCACGCCGCTGCGGATGGCGCGCGCGCCGGTAGAGCGCACGGACGGCGGGGTGCAGAGGAAGAGCATGTCCAGGTCGTCCCAGGGCAGATCATCCTCGTCCGCCACCGCCACCGGGATTGCGCAGTCCGCCGCCAGCGCCCGGGCGCGATCCATGTCCGGGTCGCAGATCGCCAGGATCTCGACCCCCAGGCTCCGAGCCGCCAGGGCGCGGATGCGCCCCATCCGGCCCGCGCCGACCACGCCCGCTCGCAGCGCTGTCGCCTTCAGCATGGCATCTCTCCTTTGTTCGGGTCCATCATACCGTTCCAGACGAGCCGGGCGCAGGCCTCGGCCCCGGCGGCGCCCACCAGCGGATCGGCCGCCAGGACCCGCCGCACCGCCTCGAAGGAGGGGGCGGCCAGCGCCCCCATGGCGCACCGCTCGTGGGCCTCGAAGCGCTCGATCCAGGCCCGCACCGCGGCGCTCGCGGGCGGCTCCTCCAGGGCTCCGACGCCCTCGGGGCCCACCAACGCGCGCCCTTCGCGCACCAGCCCATCGGGCCCGGCGACGTTCACCTCCAGCAGGGCGGGGCGGTGACCCAGGAGGGCCACCAGCAGCGGCACCACCGCCTCGGGGTACCATGCCAGGTAGCGCTCCCGGAGCGCTGGGGGCGAGCGGCGGGGATCCGCGGCGATCTCGTCGAGGATCCGCGCCCGCAGGCCCGCGAGGAGGGCGGCCCGGCCACGGGCCTGGTTCACGGGGCGGCCCGCGAGCAGGGGGAAGTACTTGGTGGGCAGGGCGCCCAGCCGCCGCACCGTGTCGCCGTCGATCCCGGCCAGGGCGGCGTCAGCCAGCGCCGCGGGCAGCTCGGCCAGCAGGTCCCGCGCACCGTGTCTCATGCTCACCACGAAGCCGCGGTGGTTCAGCCCGCCGTAGGCCCAGGTCACCTCCCGTGGCTCCACCCCCAGGCGCTCGGCAGCCTGGGCCACGGTGACCCGCGGCAGCTCGCAGATCCCGAGACAACGGCGGACGCCCCGGGCGGCCATGCGCGCGGTGGCCAGGCTCAGGGGGTTGGTCAGGTTGAGCACCCAGGCGTCGGGGCAGTGCTGGATGAGCGCGGCGCTGGTGGCGTCGAGGCCGGGGAGCATGCACAGGGCGGCGCGCAGGGCGCCGGGCCCGAGGGTCTCGTCCGGCGGCAGGCCGCAGGCGCGGGAGAGGGCTTCGTCCGCGGCGCGCCCCTCCAGACCACCGTAGCGCACCTGGTGCACCACGACGCTCGCCCCGGCCAGCGCCCGCGCCAGGGTGGTGGTCTGCCGCACCCGCCAGCCCAAGGCGCCGAGCCGCGCCCGGCCGTGGCGCGTCAGCAGGGCCAGCGCGCGCCGGTCCCGCCCGTGGAGCACCACCTCCAGCAGCGGCAGGTCGCCGGCCGCCGCCACCAGGGCGTCGAAGAGGGCGGCGGAGAAGGGTGAGCTGCCGCCCAGGATGGCCAGCCGGACGCTCATGCGCCCCCGAAGAACGCGCGCACGCGCTCCGCCACGTAGTCGACCTCGTCGATGGACAGGTCCGGCCGGATGGGCAGGCAGAGCAGCTCGCTGGCCAGGCGCTCGGCCACGGGGAACTGCCCGCGACGCCAGCCCTGGTCGGCGAAGGCGGCCTGCAAGGGGATGGGGGTGGGCCAGCGCACCACGGCGTCGACGCCGTCGGCCCTGAGCGCCGCCAGCAGCGCGTCGCGGGCCTCCGTGCGCACCTGGAACAGGTGGTAGACGTGCTCCTCGTCGGGCTCCTCGGCCTGGAACGCCATGGGCAACCCGGCCAGGCGCTCCCGGTAGGCGGCCGCCACGGCCCGCCGCTGGTGGTTCCAGGTATCCATCAGGGGCAGCTTGGCGCTGAGGATCAGCGCCTGCAGGCTGTCGAGCTTGGTGTTCAGGCCCACCAGGTCGTGCACGTTCGGGCGGCTCTGGCCGAAGTAGCGCCACAGCTCCAGACCCTCCACCAGCCCCGCGTGGCGGGTGACCACGGCGCCACCGTCGCCCGCGGCCGCCAGGTTCTTGCTGGGGTGGAAGGAGAAGCAGCCCAGATCGCCCAGCGAGGCCACCCGCCGGCCGCGCCAGCGCGCGCCGATGGCCTGGGCCGCGTCCTCCACCACGCGCAGGTCGTGGGCCGCCGCCAGCTCCAGCACGGGCCCCATGGGGGCGGGCTTGCCGAAGAGGTGCACCGGCATGATCACCCGTGTTCGGGGGCTCGAGGCCGCCTCGAGCTGAACCGGATCGAGGTTCCAGGTGGCGTCGTGGGCGTCCACCAGCGCCGGCGTGGCGCCCACGCGGCGGATGGCGGCGACGCTGGCGTGGAAGGTGTTGGCCTGGGTGATCACCTCGTCTCCCGGGCCCACCCCCAGGGTGCGCAGGGCCAGCACCAGGGCGTCGGTGCCGCAGTTGGTGCCGAGCGCGTGGGGCACCTCGAGGTAGGCGGCCAGCGCAGCCTCGAACTCGGCGACCTCTCTCCGGTCAGCACGTAGTGGCCCTCCAGGAGCATGGCGCGCAGGCGGGCCATGAGGGCGTCGAGATCCGGGAACTGGGCGGAGAAATCGTAGCGGGTGACCTTCACGGGGTGGCTCCCTGGGGTAGGGGTCGAGCGGCGGGGAGGAGCTGGCTGCGCGCGAGGCGGCCGGCTCCCAGCAGGCCCGCGTCGTCCCCCAGGACGCCGGGCTCGATCATGGTGGCCCAGTCCTGGCCGAGGTCCCAGGCGCCGGCGGCCGCGGCCTGGGCCAGAAGCGAGCGATAGCCGGGGCCCAGCGCGTGGGCGAAGCCGCCCATCAGCACGAAGCGCTCCACCCCGGCCAGCACGTGGACCGCGGCCAGGGCGCGCCCCAGCGGCGCGGCCATGGCCGCCACCAGGGCCGCGGCCCAGGGGTCGCCCTCGCGAAAGGCGGCCGCCAGGCAGGTGTTGTCGAGCCGGGAAACATCGCCGTCGAGGGCGCGGCCGAGGGAGGAGGCGGCGAAGGCCACCGGATCGCGGGCGCAGCGGCGCGCGGCCTGCCAGGCGGTGGCCCGGCCAGAGGCCAGGGCGCCGAGGTGGCCCCGCCCGCCGCAGTCGCACAGCGGGGCGTCCTCCGAGAAGTCCACCCGCAAATGCCCCAGCTCACCCCCCCGACCGCCGCGCCCCACCACCGGCCGCCCGCCCAGGAAGAGCTTGTGCCCGATGCCCGAGCTGACGGTGACGACGCAGAAGTCCTCGTCGGGGGTGCGCTGGAAGCAGCACCCCGCGGCGGACATGTCGTTGGCCACCAGCACCCGGGCCCCAGGCCAAGCCGCTGCCAGGCGCTCGGCCAAGGGCGTGGGCTCTGCCGCGGGGCCCCACAGGGTCGGGGCCCTGAGGGCCCAGCCCGCGGCGTTCACCGGGCCCGGGAAGCCGGCCGACACCACCGGGGGCCGCGCCAGTCCCAGGCGCGCCGCCAGCGCGGCGAGCTCCTCCACCAGGCGCGCGCGCAGGGCGGCCTGGCCGAGCCCCGGGCAGGCCAGGAAGGAGGGCGCGGGGCCGCGCTCCACCGCCAGCAGGCGATCCCCGTCCGGGTGGTAGGCGCCAGCCCGGAGCGTGGTGCCGCCGATGTCCAGCACCAGCCAGGGCTCACCGCCGCCCATGGTCAGCACCCCTGGGCCAGGCGCAGGCGCTGCAGCGCGGCCTCCAGCAGGGCCGGCGGGAGCCCCGCGGAGGAGGTGAGGAACAGGGCCCTGCCGACCTGGGTGGGGAGCACGAGGTTGGGCCGCCCGCCGCGGTGGGCCACGGCCTGCTCCAGCGCCGCGTGACACAGGCCCAGGTCGAGGTGCTCGGACCAGGTGGGCAGCCCGAGGGCCTGCAGCAGGGCGAGCACCCGATCGCGCAGCGCCGCAGGGGCCAGCCCGAGCAGCACCGCGATCTCCATGGACAGCGCCATGTCCACCGCCACTGCCTCACCGTGGGAGAGGGCGTGCCCCGTGGCGGGCTCCAGCGGGATGCTGAAGGTGTGCCCGAAGTCCACCAGGCGCTCGTAGGTGCGGTCCTCGAACAGGTTGGGCTGCAGCTCCTCGATCATCCGCAGGCTGGCCCGCTCCAGCACCTCCCAGGCCACCGCCGGTGGCGCCTGGAAACCCGCCGCCAGCAGGCCGCGGCCGTGGCGCTCCACGAGATCGAACAGCGCCGGATCGCGCACGAGGGCGATTTTGACGATCTCCGCGAGCCCCTCGCGCAGGCGCCGCACCGGCAGGGTGGCCAGAAAGGCGGGCAACACCAGCACCCGCCAGGGCGCGTGGAAGCAGCCGAGGTGGCTCTTGAACCCACAGAAGTTGACCGCGCCCTTGACGCCGATGCTCGCGTCCACCTGCCCCACCAGGGTGGTGGGGACGCGCAAGTGGCGGACGCCCCGCTTGTAGACCGAGGCGGCCATGGTGCACAGATCGGTGCAGACACCGCCCCCCACCCCGACGATGAAATCCCGCCGCCCGAGCCCGGCGCGCATGGCCTCGGCGCAGATGCGCTCCACGAGGGCGAGGCCCTTGCTGCGCTCGTCACAGGCGAGCTCCAGCAGACGCACCCGCGGGCCCCCCAGGGGCGCGAGGGCCGCCCCCCAGCGCGCGCGCACCGTCGGCGTGGTCACCACCAGGGCGCGGTGCTCGCCGAGCCAGCCCGCGAGCTCGCGCAACCCGGCCTCTGGCGGGCCGTCCCGCAGGAAGACCTCGTAGCGCGTGGTGCGGCTGGCCACAGGGGTACACAGGAGCCCCGGCCCGCGCAGGGGGGCGATGGCCTCTGGTTCTGCGATCTGGAACGCCAAGGCACCCGAGAGCATCATGTCCCTCCTCCATCCGGGATCTGGCCAGAACCGACCTCCTCGCCGAGGAGCAGGACGGCCAGCGGGGTCAGGGAGAGCCCGTCCACGATGGCGCCCTCGAGGACCATGCGCACGATCTGGGCGCGGCTGAACCACCCCAGGCCCAACACCTCGGTGGGGTCGGGGCCGCCCTCCACCGGCACGACGTCCTCGGCGATGAACAGCTCGAAGCGCTGGTTGGTCGCCCCGTAGGAGGGGTAGTAGCCGAAGAGGTGGCGCAGCTCGGCCGCGTCGTGCCCGGTCTCCTCGCGCAGCTCCCGCCGCGCGGCCTGGATCGGGGTCTCGCCCGCCTCCACCCCGCCCGAGGGGATGGCCCAGACGTACTCGTCCACGATGAAGCGGTACTGGTGGATCAGGAGGTAGCGGTCGCCGCGCCGGGCGATGACACCGACCGCGGGCCCCGCGAAGTCCACGGTGAAGTAGCCGTGCAGGCGCCCGGCCGGGTCGCGCACCTGCTGCCGCAGCACGCCGAACCAGGGGTTGCGGGTGAGGACCTCCGTCTCCACCACCTGCCACGGGGTCGGCCGCACGGCGCTCACGGCGTCACCTCCACCGCGCGCGGCACCACCGGGACCTCCAGGACGACCATCCGGAGATCTTCCGGCCCGGAGCACACGAGCCCGTGCGTGCCACCGGGGCGGTTCACCACCACATCCCCGGGCCCCACCGGGAAGCACTCCCCGTCCAGGGTCATCTCGCCCTGGCCGGAGATGATCACGTAGATCTCCTCGTTGTCCTCGGCGTGGGTGTGCGGCGCGATGTCCGCGCCCGGCGGCACGATGGTGAGATCGATGAAGTTGCAGGCGCCCGTCGTGGCCCCCTCGGCCACCCGGGCGGTCTGGATGGGGCGCCGCCCACCGTGGGCGTGCACCCACAGGAAGTCCTGGCCCTCAAAGCTATGGCTGCGTCTTGTAGGGGGCATGGGTTCACCTGTCTCCAGGGTGGCGGGCAGGGAGCAGGAGGATCCCCGGAAAAGACCTGGGTTGGGGGTCCCGGCACATCCGTTGGCTCCCCATCAGGCTTTCTCCACAGCTTTCTACTCCTCCAAGGGAGCCGCATCGCCGAAACACAGGGCGTGCAATGCGAAGGGATCCACGCGCGCGGGGACTCGCCCGAGGACATAGGGATAGGCCTGCAGGATCGCCTCCTCCACCCTGGCTGAGAGGGCCACCGCCGCCGCCTCGTCCAAGCCCGCGCAGACCTCGTCGCGGTGGTCCAGGAGCCACAACCGCAGGGAGGCCAACACGGCCGGCTGGTAGGCGGATGGGTTCTGTACCTCGTCCCACTGCCAGTCCACGTGCTCGTTCCAGCGCCAGGGCCTGCGCTGCACCACGCAGCCACGCCCGTCGATCCCCAGCAACGAGCCGGGGCGCAGCAACGCATCGTAGAAGGCGTAGCCGTCGAAGTTGGCCGCCAGATCGGCGAAGCTGAAGATGTCCGTGGTCGCCAGGCCCCAGATGGCGTGCTCCGTGTGGGTGCCCCAGCGCACGGCCTTCTCCTCCTCCAGGCCCCAGTGACTCTGACGGAAGTACAGGTAGCCCTGCATCCAGAAGTGGTCGATCTTGTCGATGCCCACGAGTGTATCTCCCAGGCGCACCGTGGGCGCCGGGCCCACCGCGTCCAGGATGATGTTGTGCCACCACGGCACCTCTCCGTAGATGTCGCGCCGGTCGCCGAAGGAGCGGCGCTCCACCGGCGCGGTCGCCAGCCAGGCCGCGTAGGCACCAAACGTCATGGCCGGCTGCTGGCCCTGGGCAGGCACGCGCACCACGCCGCCCACCGCGCCGTGGATCTCCCGGGCCAGGAGCCGCCGGGTCTGCTCCAGATCGGCCCGGCAGCCTGTCCGCTCGTTGGTGACGGCGACGGCCTGGGCCAGCAGCTCGTCGACCCGCGCGTCCGCCAGCGGGGAGGCGTCCTCGAGCGGCAGGGAGCGCTCCGTGAGCTGATCGCTCTCGTAGGCGAGCGCGATCCCCGCGATCCAGATGGGCAGCAAGGTCCCCTCCCCAGGCGGCACAGCGGTTCAGCGCAGGAAGTACCCACCGGGGGTGTGCAGCGCGTCGGTGGTGAACATGATGCCCAGCTTGCGCAGCACCTCCTGGTCGGAGGAGGTGGGCAGGTGGGTCATGTGCATCTCGCACTCCTTGAGCACGGGCAGCGCCTCGAAGCAGACCTCGGCGGCGGGGTTGTGGGCCGCGCTGACGGAGAGCGCCGCCAAGGCCTCGCCGATGTCCAGGCTGTCGCTGCTCTCGCCGAGCACCTCGTTCTTGTAGCGGACCATGTTGCGGATCACGAGGGGAGAGAGGAGGTCGATCTTGTAGGGGATGCCCGCCAGCACCTTGAGGGCGTTGATCACGGCGGCGGCGGTGCTGTAGAGCAGCGGCGAGTTCTTGCCGGTGACCACCAGGCCCGAGGGCAGCTCGATGCCGCGCCGCAGAAAGCGCCCTTGTAGCCCTTGCCCTCCTCCCGCCCGGCGTCGGCGGCGGCCTGCCGCGCCGGCAGCACGGTCTTGCGCTCCTCTGGGGTGACCCCGACCCGCTCCATCAGCTTCGTGGCCAGCTCCACCGTCTCCTTGCGCTCGATGCCGACGGTGACCTCCCAGTGGTGGCGGAAGTAGCGGCGTACGATCTCCTGGCGCGCGGCCTCCCGCACCACGGCGTCGTCCACGATGCCCTGGGAGGCGCAGTTCACGCCCATGTCCGTGGGGGAGCGGAAGCGCGGAAAGCTGCCCCCCGAGCCCAGCACGCCGTCGATCAGGGACTTGAGGATGGGGAAGTTCTCCACGTCACGGTTGTAGTTGATGGAGCTGACGCCGTAGGCCTCCAGGTGGAAAGGATCCACCAGGTTGTAGTCGGCGAGATCCACCGTGGCGGCCTCGTACGCCAGGTTGACGGGGTGCTCCAGGGGCAGATCCCAGATGGGGAAGGTCTCCCACTTGGAGAAGCCGGCGGAGCGCCCGGCCGCGTGGTCGTGCCAGACCTGCTGCAGGGCCGTGGCCATCTTGCCGCTGCCCGGACCGGCGCCCGTGATCACCACCAGCGGCTTGGTGGTGGGGATGTAGGGGTTGGCGCCATAGCCCTTGGCCGAGCAGATGTGATCCACATCCAGGGGGTAGTTGGCGATGCTCCTGCAGGTGTAGACCGGCACCCCGCGGGCCTCGACCCGGTTCTTGAGGGTACGGGCGGCCTCCTGGCCGTCCCAGCGGTTGATGCACAGGGCCGTGACCGGCAGGCCGCGCTCGCGCAGGTCGTCGAGGGTGCGCAGGGTGGCCAGATCGTAGGTCATGCCGAAGTCGCCACGGATCCGGCCGGCGGCGATGTCGATGGCCGAGACGCAGAAGATGATGTCGATCTTGTCCTTCAGGCGTTGCAGCAGCTGGATCTTGACGTTGGGGTCGTAGCCGGGGAGCACACGCGCCGCGTGGAAGTCGAACAGCAGCTTGCCACCGAACTCGAGGTAGAGCTTCCGGCCGAACTGCTCAACCCGCGCCAGGATGGCCTCGGACTGGGCGCGCAGGTACTTCTCGTTGTCGAAGCCGACGGGGCGGTGGGTCTGCATGGGGGCTCCAGGAAAAAAAGGGGCCGCACTATAGCAGATGGAGCAGGCGGGCTCCAGGCTACCGCAGGGTCAGCGCGTAGGCCGTGGCGGGCCCCGACCATCCCACCACCGCGAAGCCGTAGTCCTCGCCAGCGGTCACGGACAGCTCCAGCACCTCGGGTTGGGTGGGGCCCGCCGTCGCCACCCCGGCCAGGATGGCCCCGGTGCCGTCCACCACGAACAGGTCCAGGTCCGAGTCGGGCTCATCCCAGCCCAGCGCGAAGCGCCAGGTGCCACCAGCCCCCGCGGTGAAGTCGGCCCAGTCGAAGTCGCCCGTGTAGGCCGACCCGTCGTTGGACAGGACCTCCAGCTCACCGCAGATCACCACCTCGGAGGCCAGCTCTCCCAGCCCCTCGCTGCTGTCTTGCCCATCGCCGCGCTCATGCAGCAGCACATCGCAGCCGGGATCGGTGTCGGTGTCGGTGTCGGTGTCGGTGTCGGTGTCGGCGTCACCCTCGGGCGCCTCTCCGCTCGGGGAGAGGTAGCCGACGTGGCAGGCGCCCACGAGGAGGAGCAGGGGCATGACGGTGCGCATGTGGCGGCCTCCCGGGCTCTACTCGGCGGGAACCCAGATCCCGCCCTGGACCACGACCTCCCGGTCGTCGAAGAACACGCGCCGGCCGCAGCCACCCGGCCGGAAATCCACCACGATGTCCACGTGCTGGGCCGAACGGTTGCAGATGCCCTGCTCTACCAGCGCCTCGATTCCACCGGCGACCCCCTCGGTGGGGTAGCACTCCTCGTAGGACATTCCGATGGCGATGTGCAGCGTGCCGCCGACCTTCTCGACGAACAGCGGGTGCTTGAGCACGCGATCGAGGCCGGGGTTCATGCCGAGCGCCAGCTCACCCAGACGATGGGAGCCCTCATCCGTCTCCACGATGGCGGTGAGCTGCGACAGCCCCTCGTCTGCCCCGTAGGCCACGATGCGGCCGTCCTCGAACTTCAGGTAGATGCCCTTCATGTCGGTGCCGCCGTAGGAGACGGGCAGGTCCACGAAGATCTCGCCCTGGACGCTGCGGGCGTCCGGCGAGGTGAAGATCTCGCCGTCGGGGAAGTTGCGCAAGCCGTAGCACAGCTCCGAGACGCTGTGTTCGAGGCCCAGGCGCAGGGTCAGCTCGCGCCGCTCGTGGGGGTGCCAGGTGAGCACGGTGGCGGACTTCGCCTCGTCGAACAGCGGGCGCAGCCGCTCCTCGGCCGCCTGCAGGGGACGCGGATCCTCGGTGGAGGCGCGCACGATGAAGGCCGCGTAGTCCTCCAGCGAGAGCCCCTCCGCCGCGGCCTGGCCGGGGGTGGGGAAGAGGGTGATGACCCAGGTGCGGGCCAGCCTGAGGGCGCTGAAGGGACGATCCGCCTTGGCCAGCAGCCCCGCGCGCTCGGCAGAGAGACCGGCGTAGGCCCGTGGATCCTCGGCCCCGAGCACCTCGATGTACTTGTTCATCCGCTCGTAGCGCGCGCGGTTCCACTCGGGGACAGCGGCGATGAGGGCCGGATCGGCGCCCTGGGCCATGACCGCGGACCACACCCGGCCGCGCTCGTTGTTGGGGGGCACCAGCAGCACATCGGGCACCGCGCCGGCCGCGATGACCTTGCGCTCCAGGATCTCCATCAGGGGCCAGCAGATGCGCTCGCCCTTGATCATGACCACATCGCCCGGGCCGACGCCCCCGACGGAGTGCTCGATCAGGTAGGTGGCCCAGGTCTCCAGGGCTTCGGGGGCGATGGCGGGTTCCTGCATGGCGCAAATCCTCGGGGCAGGGGGAGGCGCAGCGTAACCCGCGACCACCCGTGACTGGTCCCGCTGGCCCAGGTGGACAACGAACGGCCCGAAAATCAGAAACGGGGGACCTCTGCGCACCCCACCGCTCACCCCCCGATCAGCTGCAACGGCAGGGCCGCCAGGGGGCTCATCCAGATCAGGAGGGCGGCGGCGGCCAGGATGTAGGCGCCGTGCAGCAGGGGGCGAGCGCGCAGGAGGGAGAGCCACTCGCCGAGCAGGGTGGCGCGCTCCGCCTCCACCCCGGCAAAGACGACGCGGGCCATGCGCTGGCGCTGTGTGGTTCCGGGGGTCAGGGCTTCAGCGACGATGGAGGCCCTCGCTGGGGTCGCCCTCGGCGACGAGGGAGGCCTGCAGGGCCGCGAGGGAGTCCGGGTCGGTGGGCACGGGCCGGCGGCGCCGGAAGCGGTGGCGGGCGGTGTTGTAGCCGATGGCCACCACCCAGGAGACGAAGGAGGAGCCCGGACGGGGCTGGTAGCGGTCCAGGGAGGAGAGGGCCTTGATGAGGGCGTCCCGGCACACGTCCTCGGCCTCGGCTTCATCCTGGAACATGGGCCGCACCGTGCGGAAGACGCGGTCCACGACCTGCTCGTAGACCCGGCGCTGGGCGCCCGGGTCAGGAGGAAAAAAATCTAGGCCTCCACCGGCGGCTCGAACCCGTGCTCGCGGTAGACGTACTCGAAGTCACGGTAGATCTCGCCAGCGGTGATGCCCCAGTCGACGGTGTCGTAGGCGTGCTTGGTCTTCCACTTCCGCTGCCGCGCGCCAGCACCCGCCAGCACCGTGGCCAGGGTGGCGGGCACGGGCCAGCCGAAACGGTCCCACAGGCGCTCGACGCTCCCGCCAGGATCCGCCACGAGCTCATCGAAGCGCAGCACGGTCCAGCGCTCCTGCGGCAGCTCCGAGAAGGCCAGGGCCGCGTGCTGGTAGCCCTGGTGGCAGAACTCCAGGACCGCGTCCATGTTCAACTGTCCGGGGGGCAGCGCGCCGGTCTCGTGCCACACGAAGTGGAACAGGCTGGCGGTGGACAGCACCGTGTTGACCGGGTTGCGCACCAGGCAGACGAAGCGCGCGTCGGGGAACTGGCGCGCCAGGGAGCGGATCTTGAAGGTGAACAGCGGGTTCTTGGAGACGAAGCGCTTGTGGGGGCCGAGGTGGTAGAGCTGGCGCTGCACCAGGGCATGGTAGCGCCGCATGACGAACTCCTGCTGGATGCGGGGCATCTCCTGGTCCACGAAGAACAAGCGCCGGAAGCGCTTGACCATCGGGAACAGCTCGAACATGGCCGCGGAGCAGAAGTCTACGATCAGCGCGAACTCGTCCTCCTCGGGCTTGAGGAAGCCGGTGTCATGGATCTTGGAGTACTCGGCCAGGAAGGCCTCATCCATGGCAGACACGACCCGCGCCCCGAAGCCACCCAGCCAGCCGTCGATGCGGGCCAGCCAGGCCACCGCGCGTTTCATGGTGATGGCAGGCAGGAAGGCATCGACCATGCGGAAGCAGGCCACGCCCTCCTCATCGCGGGCCAGGGTGCGGTACAGCAGGGTGCTGCCGGTGCGCCAGTTGCCGACGATGAAGAGAGGCTCCTCGACCTTGACCTTGCGGAAGCCCGGGTACAGCACGTAGTCGAGCAGCAGGCAGGGCAGGCTGATGGCCTTGATGACGGGCCAGATGACGCCGAACAGGAACAGGAACTTGAACCTGCGCCAGTTCTGGGGCCAGCGGGAGGTCAGGACCGTGCGGGTGGCCGCGGCCAACAGGGTGAAGTAGTCGAGCACCGGCTCCATGGGCACCGCCGTGGGTCAGGAACGGCGTTCTTACCGCCGTTGACGCGATCGCGCACACTTGGGGGCTAGTACAGGACCGCTGTCCCGTACCAGTAGCTGGTGTAGTAGTAGCCCGGGTAGGTGCCGCCGTAGTCGTAGGGGTAGTCCTCGAAGCCGCCGCCGTAGGTGAAGTTGGTGCCGTCGAAATCGGCGTAGACCCATGCGTACCAACTGCCTCCATACTCGTACATCACCACCGGTCCGTACCCGTAGTAGTCAGCCAGGTAGCCGTAGCTGTAGGCCCCATCGGCGGCGAGGGAGCGGCAGGTGCCGTCATCGGTGCTGGCCCGGCGGTCGTAGGTCATGGCCACGTCGAAGGCCCAGTCGCAGCCCGTGCAGGGGGTGACGGGGGTGCCGGAGGCGTCCCAGACCAGGGAGCAGCTGCGGTAGCCCAGACCGTAGCCGTAGCCGTAGTCGAAGTACTCGTTGCCCTCGTAGCTGGTGTAGGTGGTGGTGGTGCCGCCGGTCAGGGTGAAGCTGGAGGAGACGGTGAGGGCGTTGTTGGTCTCGTCGGTCTCGGTCACGCGCCCGGCGTAATCGGCCCAGGCAGCCACGTAGTAGTCGCCGCTCGTCACGGACGGCACGGTGCAGGCCACCACCTCGGAGGTGGCGCTGGCGGCGGTGAGCCCCGCGCGGATCACGGTGCTGCAGGCGACGGTGTCGCCGGCGTCGGGGATGCGATCCGTCGAGAACAAGATGTTCAGGTCGAACATGGAGGCGGCGGCGGCGCCCGTGTTGGAGAGATCCACCGTGACGTCGAAGGCATCCCCCGCCGCGCCCGTGGTGGGTGAGAAGGTCAGGTCGTCCACCACGAGGTCGACGTCCCCGTCGGCATCGGCGTCGGCATCGGCGTCCGCATCGGCGTCCGCATCGGCATCGGCGTCCGTGTCCGCATCGGCATCGGCGTCGGTGTCCGCATCGGCGTCCGCATCGGCATCGGCGTCGGTGTCCGCATCGGCGTCCGCATCGGCGTCCGCGTCAGCATCGGCGTCCGCATCGGCATCGGCGTCGGTGTCCGCATCGGCGTCGGCGTCGGTGTCGGTGTCGGTGTCGGTGTCGGTGTCGGTGTCACCTTCTGAGCTGCTCGTGTCGTCGGTCTTGTCGCAGCCGATGGGCAGGAGGAAGAGGAACAGCAGAAGGAACAGGCGGATGCGCATCGGAGACCTCCCTGAGAGGCGTGAAGAAAAAGGCAGTCGAGCACGGTATCACTCCGCTCTGGGCGACGCTGGTTTATTCCGGCCCTGCCCAGGGTTAGGTTGGCATCCCCTCTGGAGACGCCGACGTGCTCGAACTCATGCACGATCCCGAGACCTGGATCGCCCTGGCGACGCTCACCGCGCTGGAGATCGTCCTCGGGATCGACAACATCGTCTTCATCGCGATCCTCTCGGACCGCGTCCAGCCCGCGCGCCGCGCCCTGGCCTACCGGCTGGGGCTCGGTGGGGCCATGCTCACCCGCATCGGCCTCCTGCTGACCATCTCCTGGGTGATGGGGCTGACCCGCCCCCTGTTCACCGTGCTCGGGCGCGAGGTCTCAGGCCGCGGCATCATCCTGCTGCTGGGCGGGGCCTTCCTCATCGCCAAGAGCGCCCACGAGATCTACGACAAGGTGGAGCACGAGGCCGAGGAGGCTCCCGCCGCCGGCGCGGGCGGGGCGGCCATGGTGGCCGTGGTGCTCCAGATCATGGTCATGGACATCGTCTTCTCCCTCGACTCGGTGATCACCGCGGTCGGGATGGTCGATCACGTGCCGGTCATGGTGACGGCCATCGTGCTGGCGGTCATCGTGATGATGCTGTTCGCCCCCATGGTGGGGGGGTTCGTCAACCGCAACCCCTCCATGAAGATCCTGGCGCTGGCCTTCCTGCTGCTCATCGGCGTGCTGCTGACGGCCGAGGGCCTCGGGCAGCACGTGGACAAGGGCACCATCTACTTCGCGATGGCCTTCGCCCTCGTGGTGGAATTGCTCAACCTGCGCTTTCGCAGGCGCCACCCGCGCCGGGTGCCGCGGGCCTGAGCCCGAGCCACGGCGCTAATCCGTGCAGGGCGCCTCGAAGGCCATGGTCACCACGACGGTGTACTGCGTGCCGAAGATCTCGAAGGTCTGGGTGCTCTCGGCGGCGCCGGTGACCGCCACGCCGGACTCGTAGGTGCCCTCCCAGGGCACGGAGTAGGGGCCCATGTAGGGGATCTCGATGGTGATCTCGCCCTCGATGGCCGCATCGCCGGTGGCGTCCAGCGAGCCGCTCTGCTCGCCGGCGGAGGACAGATCGCCCTGGAAGGTGCAGACGAACTCGCCCTGCAGCGGGGGCTCCTGGTCGAGGCTGTACAGCAGGGTGGCGTCGCCGATGCAGGTGTCCTCGAACCCCAGGGCCTCGGTCTCGGACACGGTGATCTCGAAGTCTCCCGCGTAGTGCTCGCCGTCCACGTCGGTGTCGGCGTCCGTGTCGGCGTCGGTGTCGGCGTCGGTGTCGGCGTCCGTGTCGGCGTCGGTGTCGGCGTCCGTGTCGGCATCCGTGTCGGTGTCGGTGTCGGTGTCGGCGTCGGTGTCGGCGTCGCCCTCCGGGCCGGTGTCGTCGGTCTTGATGCCGGCGGTGTTGTGGCAGGCGGCGGCGAGGAGCAGGGCGATGGCGAAGGGCAGACGGGTCATGGGGACCTCGGGGGTGGGTGGGGGCGGGCGACTCGGGATCAGAGGCATGTCGGGTCGGCCGTGCCGGGGGTGCCGAAGCTGTTGACGGGCACGGTGGCCCAGACGGCGGAACCAGAGCACTCACACCAGTCGGTGCCGACGTCGTTTTCGGCGGCGGTGCTGGCGGCCCCGGAGAGGGTCATGGTGTAGCGCATGTGGATGGGCCAGTCGGTGCCGTAGCCACAGTTCTTGTAGGCCCAGCCCGCATCGTCGAGCCCCACGCCGTCCAGCCAGACGCCGAGCATCCCGTTCTGGTCGCGGAAGGCGGGGTAGGCCGAGGTGTAATGCGCGATGGCCTCGGGGCTCTCGCCGGTCCAGGAGGAGTCGGACCAGGTGTAGTCGCAGTCGGTGGCCGTGCCGAAGACCGCGTCGTCCTGGCAGAAGACGGCGAAGCCGCCCGCGGGGATCACCAGCCCGGCGTCGGGGGAGACGGAGAACCAGGAGACGCTGTCGCACTCGGCCCAGTTGGGAATCTGGCTCGTGAACCCGCCCGTGGAGCCGCAGGTGGCCGGCTCGTCGCACATGCGGAAGGCGATGTTGTCGAGGGCGATGTCGAAGGACTCGGTGTTCCGGATCTCGAACCAGTTGGCCATCCGGTTGGTGACCCCGTAGGTCCCACCCGCGTCCGACATGCGGTTGACCTCGTTGATCAGCAGCGAGTCGGCGTCGATGGCCTCCTCGTCCACCCAGCCGTCGCAGTCGTTGTCCACCAGGTTGTCGGAGGCGTCGTCGAAGGCGGCCGGGTAGACGCTCGCGTCGGTGTCGTCGCAGTCCGTGCCGCCGTGGGCCTCGGCGCGGTCGCCGTCGGCGTCCTGGTCGTAGTCGTCGTCGCCGGCGCAGTCCTGATCGACGCCGTCGTACCAGATCTCGGTGGCGCCGGGGCTGCGGGCGGCGTCGGTGTCGGCGCAGTCGTCGCCGCCCCAGGCGGCGCTGTCGTAGCCGTCGGCGTCCTGGTCGTAGTCGCTGGCGCCGTCGCAGTCGGCGTCGATGCCGTCGTACCAGGCGTCGGGGGCGCCCGGGTGGACCTCGCCCAGGGTGTCGGCGCAGTCGGTGCCGCCGTACAGATCGCTGTCGTAGCCGTCGCCGTCCTGGTCGTAGTCGCTGCCGCCGTCGCAGTCCTGGTCGATGCCGTCGTACCAGACCTCGGTGGCGCCCGGGTGGGCGCTCGCCAGGGTGTCGTCGCAGTCGAGCCCGCCGGCGCCGGTGTACAAGTAGCCGTCGCCGTCCTGGTCGTAGTCGGACAGGCCATCGCAGTTCTCGTCGATGCCGTCGTACCAGATCTCGGCGGCGCCCGGGTTCACCCCGGCGTTGACGTCGTTGCAGTCGTCGCCGCCGTAGGCGTTGGTGTCGTAGCCGTCGGCATCTTGATCGAAGTCGGAGTCGCCGGCGCAGTCGGCGTCGATGCCGTCGTACCAGGTCTCGCCGGCACCCGGGTGCACGCTGGCGGCCAGATCATTGCAGTCATCGCCGCCGTAGGCGTCGGAGTCGTGGCTGTCGCGGTCCTGGTCGTAGTCGGAGTGGCCGTCGCAGTTCTGATCGACCCCGTCGTACCAGATCTCGGTGGCCCCGGGCTTGATGGCCGCGTCGGTGTCGTCGCAGTCGCGGCCGCCGTAGGCCGAGGTGTCGAAGCCGTCGAGATCGGCGTCGTAGTCGGAGTGGCCGTCGCAGTCGGCGTCGACACCGTCGTACCAGGTCTCGACGGCGGCGGGGTTCACGCCAGCGTTGACGTCGTCGCAGTCGTCGCCGCCGTAATCGTCCGACAGGTAGGTATCCCGATCCTGATCGAAGTCGTTGTCGCCGGCGCAGTCGGAGTCGATCCCGTCGTACCAGGTGTCGGGGGCGCCGGGCCAGGTGCTGGCGCGCATGTCGTCGCAGTCGCCGTCCATGCCGTCGGGGACCGGCAGGGGCGCGACCCCCTGGGCTGCGACCAGGGCCTCGTAGTCCTGGATCCAGTAGCCGTCGCCGTCCTGATCACCGTCGTTGTTGTCGCAATTCTCGTCCACGCCGTTGTACCAGACCTCGGGGATGGCGGGGTTGGGGAAGCGCTCGGGGTCCGCGTCGTCGCAGTCGTCGTTCTCGCAGAAGCCCAGGGCGTCCGGATCGCCGTCGTAGCCGTCGCCGTCGGCATCGCAGTCGTTCTCGTCGCAGTCCTGGTCGGTGCCGTCGTAGTACTCCTCGACCGCCTCGGGGTTGACGTCCTCGGGGTCGATCCCGGCCGGGTTGTCCGGGTCGATGAGGGCGCCGTCGATGCAGTCGGTGCCGAAGGCGCCCGAGCGGGTGGGGAAGGCGTCGGTGGTGAAGCCGTCGCCGTCCTGGTCGAAGTCGGAGGCGGCGTCGCAATTGGAGTCCGCGCCGTCGTACCAGGTCTCGGTGGCGCCGGGGTGGGTGTCCACGGCCGCGGGCTGGGCCCAGTCCAGGCTGGTGCCGTCTTTGTCGGTGAAGGCGGAGGAGACCACGCGCTGGGCCTCGGGGATGCCGCTCGGGTCGTCCCAGCAGTCGCCGTCCGGCAGGCTGCCGCTGCCCTCCACGTTGCTGGTGGGCAGCCCCTGGTAGGCGTCGGGGACGTAGCCATCGCCGTCGGCGTCGTAGTCGTCGTCGCCGGCGCAGTCCTGATCGAAGCCGTCGTACCAGCGCTCCACCGCACCCGGGTGGATGGCGGCGCCGGTCAGGCCGCCGATGCCGGGGCCATCCACCGCGTCCCAGCAGTCGCCCTCGATGGGGCTGTAGCCGTCGCCGTCGGCGTCCTGGACCTCCCAGGAGCCGCCGCAGGCGGACAGACCGAGGAGGGCGAAGAGGGCAGGCAGGTGCTTGATCATGGGGTGCTCACGGGTGCAGATTTCCGGAAGATGATAACGTCGCCCGCCCCATGATAGCCACTGGGCGACCGGGTCGCCCGAGGTCCTGGCGACGCGGCGCAGGAAAGCCCTGCTTTGCCGATCAATCGGGGATCCGCGGCCCCCCGACCCTCCACGGATGAGCGCGAACCGCGCGTGGAGGCCACATAGAGGTGCTCCCAGTGCAACGGAATCCAACACCACCCCCGGCGCCGGCCCGGCTCCCCGATGCCACCCTCGTGCCCGCCACCGAGGTGTCCGAGGCGCTGCTGCAGGCCTTCCTGCGCGCGGCCTTCCCGGACCGCCGCACCGCCGAGACCTGGCGCTGGCAGTACCGCGTCGGCTTCCGCCCCGGGCGCGAACCCCTGGCGGTGGTCCATGCTGGCCGCGTGGTGGCGCTGGCCTCCTCCATGCCCTTCGACCTCGTGATGGACGGCGCCCACTACCGCGGGGACTGGTACGTGGACTTCAACACCCTGCCCGAGTACCGCGGCAAGGGCCTCGGGAAGTGGGTCACCCGGGCCTGGATGGAGGGGACCGACTTCGGGCTGGCGTGCGGGTGCACCCCCGGCTCTCGGGCGGTCTTCCACAAATGTGGCTGGCGCGAGCGCGAGGACTCCTTCCTGCACTACGTCTTCCTGCGCCCCATGGACCACCCTCGCCTCGTGGAGCGCGTCCCGCCCATCGCGCGCCGGGCCCTCAACCGGGCCGCCCGCCCCGCGGCGCGCCTCGCCTACCTGCCGCTCGGCGCCCGCCTCGGAGAGCAGGCCCTCCGCCCCCTGGACGACGCCTTCCAGCGCCTCTTCCTCGCCCAGCCCGAGGCGGATCGCGGCGCCACCACCCACCGCGACGCCGCGTATTTCGCCTGGCGCATCGCCGCGGCGCCCGAGCGCGACCGCTACCGCGTCGTCGAGGTCGGCGGGCTCACCGCCCTGGTCAAGCTGGTGGATTACGACGGCGTGCGCTCGCTCGACCTGCTGTGGCTCTCCGACCCCCACCGGCACCTGGCCGTCGCACGGCTCATGGCCTCCCTCGCCCGCTGGGGCCTGGATCGAGGCCTCTCCTTCGTGCGTCTCTACACCTCCGATTCCGCCCTCTCCCGCGCCCTGCGCCTCAGCCTGGGATCGCTCGTGCGCCGTCCGGTGTTCGCCTGGTATGCCGCCGACCCGGTCCTGGCGGAGCGCTTCGCCCGCGTGCGCTGGGACTGGGACATGCTCGGCAGCGACATGGAGCGGATCTGATGCTCCCCCTGCACGGCCCCCCCACCAACCTGGTGCTCCTGCTCCACGTCGTCCCCCCCGGCCCCTGGCTGCGGGAGACCCTCACCCTGGTTGGGCGCGCCCTGCGCTTCGTCAACGCCGCCGAGGTGGCCGCCTGCGTGGACGGCACGGCACCCCTGAAGCGCACCTGCCACGTCACCTTCGACGACGGCGACCGCGCCGTCTACGACCTCGCCTTCCCGGTGCTGAAGGAGCTCGGGGTCCCGGCCACCGTGTTCGTCTCGCCCAAGGTCACCCTGGAGGAGACGAGCTTCTGGTTCCAGGATCTCGACACCCTGCTGGCCGTGGGCGCACAGGACGCCCTGCGCGCGGCCATCGCGGAGCGCCACCCCGCCGATTCGGCCCTGCAGCGGCGCTGCACCCTGACCGCCCTGCTCAAATCCATGCCCTTCCGCGAGCTGCGCGGCGCCCTCGACGACGCCGCCGAGCGCGCCGGGATCTCGTTCGGCGGGCGGCACAACCTGAGCCGCGCCGAGGTGCTGGAGCTGCACCACAGCGGCCTGGTGACCTTCGGCGCCCACACCCTGGACCACCCTGTGCTCACCAACGAGTCCAACGAAGACGCCCGCGCCCAGATCATCGACTCCGTCACCCAGCTCTCGGAGCTGCTGGACGCCCCCGTGGAACACTTCGCCTACCCCAACGGTGACGCCGGGCTCGACTTCGGCCCGCGGGAGCAGGCCGCCCTCCGGGAGTGCGGCGTGCGCGTGGCCTACGCCGCCGACTCCGCCCTCTACGGGCCCGACACCGATCCTCTGGCGGTGCCGCGCGCCGGGCTCTCGGGCTCCGCGCGCGAGAACGCCGCATGGATCACCGCGCGCCTGCTGCTGACCCCAGTGTGGGGCCGGGTCCGCACCGGCGGACACGCATGGCGGGAGCGACGGCAGCGGGAGTCGCTGGCCGCGGCCCGTTAGACCACCCCCTCCCCCACCCGAGCGTCCCATGCCCCGCCCCCTGCGCGTGCTCACGGTCTTCGGCACCCGGCCCGAGGCCATCAAGATGGCCCCGCTGGTCAAAGCCCTGGAAGCCTGCCCCGACACGGAGCAGCGCCTGTGCGTCACCGCCCAACACCGCGGCATGCTGGATCAGGTCCTGGCCCTCTTCGAGCTCACGCCCCACCACGATCTGGCGGTCATGCGCCCCAACCAGAGCCTCTACGAGCTCACGGCGCGGGTACTCACCGGCATGCAGCCGGTGCTGGAGGCCGAGCGCCCCGACCTGGTCCTGGTCCACGGTGACACCACCACCACCATGGCCGCGGCCCTGGCCGCCTTCTACGCCCACATCCCCGTAGGTCACGTGGAGGCGGGCCTGCGCACCTGGAACCTCGCCGCCCCCTTCCCCGAGGAGGCCAACCGCCAGCTCGCGGACCGCCTCTGTACCCTGCTCTTCGCCCCCACCGAGGGTGCCCGCCGCGCCCTGCTGGCGGAGGGGCTGGCCGACGAGCGCATCCGTGTGACGGGCAACACCGTCATCGACGCCCTGCTGATGGTGCGCGATCAGGCCGTGGCCAAGCCGCTGGAGCCCTGGCGCGCCGTCTACGGCAGCGCCTTCGAGGTGGTGGCCGACCCGCAGGCCCCCATGGTGCTGGTCACGGGCCACCGCCGCGAGAGCTTCGGACAGGGCTTCCTCGATATCTGCACGGCCCTGCGCACGCTGGCCGAGCGCCACCCCGAGGTGCAGCTCGTCTACCCGGTGCACCTCAACCCCAACGTGCGCGGGCCGGTGCTCGGCACCCTCAGCGGCCTGCCCAACGTCCACCTGATGGATCCGCTGGACTACGAGCCCTTCGTGCGCCTGATGGATCGCGCCACGGTCATCCTCACCGACTCCGGCGGCATCCAGGAGGAGGCCCCGAGCCTGGGCAAACCCGTGCTGGTCATGCGCCAGACCACCGAGCGCCCCGAGGGCGTGGAGGCGGGCACGGTCAAGCTGGTGGGTACGGACGTGCGCGCCATCGTGGAGGGGGTCGAGACCCTGCTGTACGACCGCGCCGCCTACGAGGCCATGCACCGCGCCCACAACCCCTACGGCGACGGCCAGGCCTCCCAGCGCCACATCGCCTTCATCCTGGAGCGGCTCGGCTGAGGGCCGGTGCACGCTCCGCATACCAGCCGATGGTCTCGGCCATGGCGGCCTCGAAGTCGGCCTCCGCCCGCCAGCCGAGCTCCCGCGCGGCCCGGGCACAGTCCGCCACCATGTGCCGGATGTCGCCCTGGCGCGGAGGTTGGTGCTCGACGCCGGCCACGCCGGGTACACAGCGCTGCACCAGGGCCGCGATCTGGTTGACCGTGGTGCTGCGGCCCGTGCCGATGTTGTAGACACCGCGGGCGTCGGGGGCCGTGGCGGCCAGGAGGTTGGCGCGGGCCACATCCGCCACGGCCACGAAGTCGCGACTCTGCTCGCCGTCGCCCTGGATGGGCAGCGGCAGGCCGCGCAGGCGTAGCTCCACGAAGCGCGGGATGACGGCGGCGTAGGGGCCGTGGGGATCCTGCCGCGGGCCGAACACGTTCTGGTAGCGCAGGCCCACACAAGGCAGCCCCAGGGTGGCGGAGAAGACCCCGCCGTACAGCTCGTCCGCGGCCTTGGTAGCGGCGTACGGGCTGGCTGGCTGCAGCCGGTCGTCCTCGTGGACCGGCTGCCCCCCGGTCTGGCCGTAGACCGCGCAGGAGGAGGCGTAGACCACCCGCCGGACCCCGGCCGCCCGCGCCGCGGCGAAGACCGCCACGGTGCCGTTCACGTTGGCGTGGTCGGACCGCACCGGGTCGTCGATGGAGCTGCTGACCCCGGGGATGGCCGCCAGATGGATCACGTGGCTGCAGCCGGCGACCGCCGCGCCGAGGGCCTCGGGGTCGTTGATGGACCCGATGAGCAGCTCGACCTCGAGCCCGGCGAGGTTCGCGCGGGACCCGGAGGAGAGGTCGTCGAGCACGCGCACCGCCACCCCCCGCTCCAGCAGGAGCCTGACGGTGTGGCAGCCGATGAAGCCGGCGCCGCCGGTGATCAGGTACATGACGCGCTCCACGGGGAGCGGGAGGTATCGCGGGGGATCGGCGGGGGCCAGGGCGCGGCAGGGACCGCGACCGGGTCAGAAGACCTCGCCCTCGCCCGGCTCGAGGGGTTCGCCGAGGGCCTCCTGCAGGATGCGGTACTCGACGCCGTTCGTGCGAGCTCCCACCAGGTGGTGTATCTCCCGGAGGGCCTCCTCACGGCCCGCGGAGTCCCCCAGCCGCTGGCAGGCCCACGCCAGGGTGCGGAGCGGCCCGGCCTGAGGCCAGGCGAGCCGCTGGCCCGCCTCGATGGCCAGGCGCGCGTCGGAGGCGGCCTCGGCGTACCGGCCGAGGAAGAAGAGCGCCCGGGCACGCTCGTAGCGGACGAACATGCCGGTGGTTGCGGCGTAGGAGGCGCCCACGCGCCTGTCCGACAGCTCGCCCAGGGCCGCATCCGCCTCGCGGAGGGCCTCGGCCGCGCGGCCGGCCCGCAGCAGCGCGTTGGCCAGGTAGGTGCGGGAGCGGGGAGCCTCGCGCCCGAGGTGCTCCTCGTGGTGCTCCACGGCGGCCTGCAGCCGCGGCAGGGCTCGCTCGGCCCACCCCGCCGCGCGGCGGTGCATCCAGAAGCGCCCGATGGTGCCGAAGGCCATGCCCTTGAGCTGGCGCAGGTTCTCGTCGTCGAGGTAGGCCAACTCCCCCTCCACCAGGGGGACGTGGACCTCACCGAGGTCCCATCTCTCCTGGAAGATGAGCCCGGCGAGGTAGACGATGAGGAGGAAGGCCCTCGGCGCCCCGTGGGGCAGGGAGGCCGGCAGGAAGTCCCGCCCCAGGATCTCGGCGAGGCGGTCCTCACCCCCGTAGTTGTAGGCGAGCACCGTCCAGGAGCGCGCCTCTGCGGAGGGCAGCCCGAGCTCGATCTCGCGCTCCTCCATGGAGGTGACCAGCCAGCGAAGCCGATCCGCGAGGTGGAGCCAGGCGTCGGTGTGGTCGCGACCGTAGCTGCGGATGTGCTGGCGCCTGGCGTGCTCGATGAGCCTGCGCAGCTCGTCCCTGCAGTCCTCTTCGTCCGCGGCCCGATCGGCGGAGCGCAGCGACGCGATCCCCGCGAGCAGGCCCGCCGTCTCCAGCGCGTCGCGCAGGTGGTCCACCCTCAGGATCGAGACCTGCGGTGGAGGCTCCTCGTCGGGCTGTCCCCGGGCCACCATCAGGCGCAGGGGCAGGGCCTCGGTGGCCACCGTGCCCAGGGCCCGGAGCTTCGCGGCCAGCATGCCGACGGGGAACGCCGTGCCATCGCCCCCCAGGCGCGCGCTGGCGGCCAGATCGGGCGGCAGGGGGATGCCGGTCCACAGCACGGCGAAGGCCAGGGCCGCCGACAGGGTCAAGGAGGCGCCATCCACCTCGAGGACCGCGTCGGCTGGCAGCACGCGGAGACGGTGGGCGTCCAGCTCTGCCGGCGGCAGGCCGTCGGAGGTCAGGGCGGCCACCGCCCAGAAGGCGTTGCGCACAGCGTCCCGGGCCCCCTCGCGGAGCAGGCCGGCGTCCTCCCAGAGATCGCCGCCATGGGTGCCACGGCGCAGGCACAGCTCCAGCACCAGCCCCGCCTCCTGGCCCTCGATCACCGCCAGGATCGGCACCCGGGCCTCGCCCGCCGCCAGGCCGGAGCCTGTGTGGGCCACGGCCACGCCCGGACGCGGCGCCATCAGCCGCTGCCAGGCGGCCCTGTGGGAGGCCCAGGCCGAGGACGAGGTCGCGGCCAGCTCGGCCATCCGCGCCGCGAAGCGGGCGAGCAACCCCTCCTGCTCCCGGCCGAGGTCCAGCAGGGCGTCGGTGAGGATCACATCGGGGACGGCGTCGCCCAGGGTGGCCCGCCACCCCCACCAGGCGTCCCCACCCAGCGCGGCCTCGTCCGCGAGATCCTCCCAGAGATCGGCGTCGATGGTCAGCACCGCCTCGCGCACCTGCTCCATGGCCTCGTCGGCCGCGTCGAGGAGGTCGAACAGCCTCGGGCTCGGCAGGGCGGCGCACAGCTCGTCCAGGACCATCCGCAGCCGCACCGCCAGCGCGGCCCAGGAGGGCTCTCCCGCGATCTGGCCCAGCCTGAAACCCTCCGCCAGGGAGCGCATCTGCTGGAGCCAGAACGCAGATCCCAGCGCACGCGCGGCCCCGACGGCCAGCGCCTCGGCGTCTGGCTCCTCGCCGGACAGATCCGCCACCAGGTCCACCGCGCGCTCCGCGGCCAGCAGGGTGCCGAGCCGCTGGACCTCCAGGGTGGCGCGCAACGGCCCGGTCACGGGATCGCCGGGCAGGCTCACCCGGGCCTGGTTCCAGGGTGTCTCCATCGGCTCCTGACCGGGCCAGCTCCAACGCAGCCCGTCCGCCAGCCCATGGACCTCGATGGCGGCGTCGGGGCCGAAGTGCGGCAGGGGGATCGCGTGCAGGAGCCGGGGGGCGACCGCGTCGAAGGGGACAGGCAGGCGCTCCACGTCCAGACCGTCGAGCTGCTGGCGCAGGGAGGCTCGCCAGGCCTCCTGCCAGGGGCCGGGCCGGGCCACCCGTTCCCGCAGCACCGCCTCGTCCCGTGGGTGCAGCTCGCCGTCCTCCCAGGCCGCGAAGACGGCCCGGGACGGGGCATGCGGGATGCCGGGGTTGAGCACCTCGGCCAGCAGGCCCCCACCGGAGGCCGCCGCGGCGCGCGCATGCGCCCAGGTCCAGCCCGCACCCTCCAGGGCGCTGCGTCGCTCGGTGAGGGTGCGCTGCAGGAGCTCCAGCAGCGGCCGCGCCCAGGGCGGGGGAGGGCCCTGGAGCGCGGCGAGCGCCCGCGCGGCCCGATCCACGAGATCGAGCGTGTCGAGCCAGGCTTCGCGGTCATCGGGGTCTTCGGGGGGAGTCGCCGGCAGCAGGGCCGAGAGGGCCCAGGGCACCCCCTCCGCGAGATCTGCCAGGAGTGCTTCGTCGAGGCCAGCCTCGGCCAGCTCCGCGCACACCACGGAGAACGCGCCCTCGGCCGCCGCCAGGGCGTGCAGCAGCCCCGTGGGCGTGCGGCGGGACGCCCCCAGGGATTGCAGGGTACGGCTGAGGTCGGTCACGGGGTGTCGCTCCTATGAGATTGACGATCAGGAGGCGCTGAGCGGACACCGGGGTCTGGATCGGGGGCCGGCACGGGGACCACCAGGGGGAGGGCGCGCAGCGTCTTGGCCCACTTGCGCACCGAGGCGCGCCAGGTGGCGGGGTCCACCGTCTGGATGGGCGCGACCGTCACGGGTCGCGCCGTGCTGACCCCACCCTCCAACACCAGCAGCGCCACGGTGAGGCCCTCGGGATCCTTCGCGGCCACGATGGAGCCCGACCTCGCCTTGGCCTGGGGTGTGACGGTGACCCCCGGTTCCAGCGGGCAGCCGAGCACGAGCGCGTCGCCCGAGCGCACGCAGCAGGCCGCGAAGGTGGTGGGGGCGGGGCTCGCGAGCACGAGGGGCCTCTTTCCGCAGGACTTCTTGGCCGTGATCTCCCGGCTGCCGCCGGCCCAGGAGACCCACCAGGCCGGCGGGCCCAGGCTGCCCTCTGTGCAGACGACCTCACACCGAACCGGGGCGGCCTTGCCAGCCTTCGTCCCCTGCCGCTGGAAGCGGACCTCGCAGCGGTCACCCCGACCCTCCAGGAAGCGAAGGAGGACCTGATCGGGCACGCTGTGCCCGGCGACGGGACAGCCCCCGACCCGCTGCATGGCGCGCTGCAGGCAGCCTGGCGGGAGATCCGTCCGGAGGGTGTCGGACGCCACCGGATCACCCCACTCCAGGCGCACGGCGCCCGGCCCAGTGCTGCCTTGGAGCGCCCGCGCCCCCGCCGGGACGGTCATCGATCTGGCTCCAGCGCGGCGGTACTCCACGCCGTCTCCGGCTTCGCAGGGTCGCACCGCGACGCCGGCAGCCCCCGCCCGCCCGAGGGCTTCGAGCCGCCGCGCACCGCGGGTGGAACCCACGGTGACCCCGATCTGGGTGTGCAGGACGGGATCTGCGTCCAGGCTGGCCGGCAGGTGCGCGAAGTCGACGGGCGCCTGGATGTCGTGATCCGCGATCTGCGCCGCGCGTGTGTCGTCGTCCGCGACGAGCACGGGACTCTCGGGATCGCGGATCGACGCGGTGGGAGCGACCGACGGCTCACTCGAACCGCGCTTCCAGGGGGAGCCCTTCCCCGTCGGCCGTACCCGGCGGAGCCCCCTGCCTGGACCGTCCAACACCCAGCCCTTGCCGAAGGCTCGCTGGAAGGCGCGCTGCAGCCAGCGGTCCTCGCTGTACAGCCACACCTCGGCGAAGGGGCCGCGGTGCTCCTCGGTGGGGGCCTGGTGCAGCATCCGCAGGAGGACGTGGTCGGCGGCCTCGGGCATGGGGAGCGTCAGGGCGACCTCCATCACCACCCGCTCCGGCGCCTGCCGCCGGGCGAGCTGCGCGATCTCCTCCCAGAGCGCCCTCGCCGCGTCCTCGAGGGCGGCCCAGCCACAGGTGGCCCGGTCGGCGCGCAGGGCGAGCACGACCACGACCTCGTCGCCGGAGGGGAGGTCGCCGCTGGTGTGGGGCTCGCGGAGGGGGAGGCTGTCCGCATCACAGAGCACGAGGGTCCTCATGAGCGTTCCTCCTCGTCGAGCTCGGTCATGCGCTTCTCCAGCCACGTCCGCGCCCGGCTCACCCACCTGTCCACGGTGCCCGGCAAGACCCCCCGCTCCTCCGCGAGCTCATCACGATCGCGGCCCTTGAAGTAGATCTCATCGATGGCAAACCGGTAGTTCTCGGGCATCCCGACCATGGCGCGCCGGACGAGCGCTACGCGCTCCCGGGCCGCGATGATCCGGACCGTATCCGGCGCCTTCGGGTCGGCGACCTGCTGGATCTCGACCCCTTGAACGCCCTGGTGCCGCCGCTCCTGGCGCCGCGCGTCCCGGATGGCGTTGGTCACGACCCGCGCCAGGTAGTGCTCGATCTTGTCTTCGGCGACATCACCGCCCAGCACGTGCGGGAGGACCCGCTCCACCCTCAGGCGCACGGGCGGATGGGAGTCGCTCAGCGCGCGCTCCGTGAGCATCCGCAGCAGCTCGGCCGCCACGCGCTCGGTGACGGGTCCGCGCAGCCGCTCCCGCTCGCGCTCATCGGTCGCGTGCAGGTAGCATCGCAATAGATCCCGAAGGGTCGTACACATCTCGACCGGACTATCCACCCCGCGGACTTCGGGCATGTCCCCACCGGGTCGTGGCCGGTCGCCACCCCCAACCCCCGGGCCGTGCTCAGTCACGGAGCCCCAACGCCCCCGCCACGAGCGCCCGCACCTCCTCGGGAGCGAGCCTGGAGCCGTAGTTCCAAGGCGATCCGAACACGGTCTGGCGGCCGCCCCAGGTCTCTGCGCCGGGCACTGGCTCCGCGGAGAGGGCCGGCGCGCCGTGGGCAAATTCGGCGGCGGCCAGGGCGACCAGGGCGGGCCTGAGATCCTCGGGGTGGTCGACCCCAGGGTGGACACCCACGACGTACCGCGCACCGCCGGCGGGGTGGTCGTCCACGAGCACCATGACCGGGCAGCGATGCAGGGCGTAGAGGGACTCCGGTGGCAGGGGGGGCAGCCCGCGCAGGTCGGCGAGCGCCACCGGCGGGCAGGGGTCGAGCCGACCCAGCGCCACCAGCCCCGCCAGCGCGGGGGTGTCCTCGACCGGGTCGCGCCAGGGCAGCGGGCGGGTCGCGGCCACCTCCAGGCAGACCGCCTCGAAGGGCCGGCCCTGCTCCAGGGCGTGGGAGACCCAGGCGTGCAGCCCCCGCCCGAGGTGGTCGGTCTCGGGGTCCACCCCGGGGTGGGCCGCCAGGTGGTCGCAGCGGTGGGAGGCCGCCTCCAGCACGCGCCGCACCTCGGGCGCCAGCGCGCCCTTGCCCCCCGCCAGGGCGGCCACCACCGAGGCCACGGCGTCGGTGTCGGCCATGGTGGTCCCGATGCCGTCGAAGGCGCTGAGGTCCGCGCGCTCGGGCATGGCGTCGAGGTTGATGGCCTCGCCGCTGCGGTGGTGGTCCCAGGTGAGCGCGGCGCCGGGCACGGACCCATCCACCGAGACGAAGTGGCGGCAGGGGACGTCCTCGGGCCGGGTGGCCACGAAGATCCGGAGGGGGGGGAGCGTGGGCATACGAGTCCGTGGGCAAGGGCTCATCGGAGGGGTGACGCCGGGCAGGGACCCCAGCGGACACCCCGGCGCGAGAAAAAACACCGCGGGCCCACCTATCCGCTTCCCCCCATGTCGCTCCCGGGACCGGCGCGCCGCCTTCCGGTTATCAGCGCGTGCTCGGAGGCCCCCATGCGTACCCACCTCGTCAACGCCGGTCGCCTCGCCGTCCGCCTGGCCATGCGCCCGGAGGCGGTCCGTCGCCCACTGCAGGCCGCCTCGCGGCGCGGCTACCTGCCGGGATGGCTCTGGGGGCGCCTGCCCGTGGAGCAGCCCTTCCCGGTGGATCTGCCCTGCGGGGTCCACTTCCTCTACCAGCCCAGCGCCTACGATGGCATCGCGCGGCACCTGTACTGGAAGGGGGCCGGCTTCTGGGAGGCGGAGACCCTCGGGGTGTTCTGCCGCCTGGCGCGCCACGCCCGCCGTGTGCTCGACATCGGCGCCAACACCGGCACCTACGCCCTCATCGCCTGCGCCGCCCACCCCGACACCCGGGTGACCGCCTTCGAGCCCGTGCCCAGCATCCGGGAGCAGGCCGCCCGCAGCATCGCGCTCAACGGCTTCGAGTCCCGCTGCGAGCTGCGCAACGACGCCGTGTCGGACTCCTGCGGCGCCGCCCGCTTCCACGTCCCCGCCGGCGGCGTGCCCACCTCCTCCAGCCTCCACGAGCAGGGTTTCCGCGGCATGGAGGGCGAGCACATCGAGGTCCCCCTCACCACCATCGACGCCCTGCTGCCTCCCGACGAGCAGGTGGATCTCGTCAAGATCGACGTGGAGGGCTTCGAGGACGCGGTGCTGCGCGGCATGGCCCGGGTCCTGGCCGATCACCGCCCCGCCGTGGTGCTGGAGTGCAACGTCGACGGACCTGTCGCGGCCCTCGAAGAGATCATCTCGGGCCTCCCCCACCGGCTCTACCACCTGCGCCCCGAGGGCCCCGTCCGGGTGGAAGGTTTCGCGGGCGACGCCAGCGACGAGCACCGCAACTTCCTGCTGCTGCCGCCGGAGAAGGAGGGGTGGTTGTAGGGGTCAGCCCCTCAGCCGCTTCGCCAGATCCTGCGCGCACAGCCGGTACCCCCGCGCCACCCCTCGGGCGGTGGGCGCCGGCCGGTCGCGGCGCTGGCGCAGGACCATGGCGGTGAGCTGGGCGGTCTCGGCGGTGTGGGCGATGGCGAAGGAGAGCAGGTTCTTCGGTGTCTTCTCCCGGTGGTTCGCGAAGAAGTACCAGCGGGCGAACATGACCCGCGCGATGCGGTCGCCGTAGCCGACGCGGGCGGCCTCGGAGTGACGGTGGTCGAGGCGGGCGGCGGGCTGGTGCACGATGGTCCAGCGCTTGGCGATGCGGAAGGCCAGCTCCACGTCCTCGGCGAAGGTGTAGCCGGGCAGGAACTCGGCGAAGCGCTCCTGCTCCAGGCACGCACGGCGGTAGGCGACCCGGCCGGTGGCGGCGGCGGGGATGGGCACGATGCCGCTGGGCTCGGTCAGCCAGCGCACGCCGCCCGTGACGTACAGCAGCGAGGCGTCGCCCGGGGCGGTGTGCGGCAGGCCGAGCAGGTGGCTCAGGCGCCGCTTGAGCGGGGGGTCGAGGGCGAAGTGGATGTGGCTGCCCATGACCCCACCCACGGGCGGCTCCATGGGGACCTCGAAGGCCTCCAGGGTGCGCGCGATGTAGTCGGGCTCCAGCACCATGTCGTCGTCGAGGAAGAAGAGGATCTCGCCGCGGGAGAGGTCGATGCCCACGTTGCGCTGCAGCGAGGTGCCCGGGGCGCTGCGGGCGTAGATCAGGTCGATGCCCGAGCCCTCCAGGGCCTCGCGCAGCAGGGCCTCCACGGACTCCCCGCTGTCCACCACCACCAGCTCATCCGGCATGACGGTCTGGATCACCAGGGAGTCGAGAAAGAGGCGTAGATCCTCCCCACGGTTGCGGGTGGGGAGCACGACGGAGACGCTGGGCATGCCTACTTCCTCCGCCAGCGCGGCAGCCGCGAGCGACCCGGACCGCGGGCCTGCCAGGGCCAGCGCGACTCCAGCCGGCTCGACATCCCGGGCTGGACCAGGCTCGCCCCAACAGACGCCGGCTTTTTTGCGTTGGCCTTCATCTCCACCAGATCCACGGTGGCCTCCAGCACGGCATCCTTTGTCATCTGCCGCTTCGTATCGAGGTACTCACCGAACACGAGGCCAGCGAGCCCCCAGTAGTACCAGCCGCAGGTGACCCGGGAGACGAAGGCGTTGGAGACGAAGTTGGTGACGAAGACCGTGCAGGTGAGGGCCACGGCGAAGAAGCCCACCTCCCGCGCCCAGGGTGAACGCCCGATCTTCCCGAGGCGCAGCCCGAACACCATCACCTGGATCTGGAAGACGATGTAGCAGATCATGGCGGTCGGCCCCATCTGGTACAGCAGCGACAGGTAGTCGTTGTGGGGGTCGATGTAGCCCACGGTGGGGTCGTAGTAGTGCGCGCTGTACAGGGGTGAGGTCAGCATGGCGTGCTTGCCCAGCCCGAGCCCGAGGAAGATGTCCCCGATGGGGTACTTGAGGTACTCGGCGAAGGAGACGGTCCACAGGGCCCAGCGGCCAGATCCGAGCATCTTGCGGTCGGTCTCGTAGACGTCCGCCTCGAAGAACAGGGCCAGATCGTTGAAGCGGTCCTGCAGGGTGGCGCTCATGATCAGCGCGAGGGACACCAGGGCGATCAAGCCGACCAGCAGCCCCCGGCGCTTGGTCAGCACGAGGTAGACCCCCACGCAGACCACCAGCCCGAGCTGCGCGGTGCGGACGTAGGTGAAGTACAGGCAGAGCAGCGTGGCGCCCAGATACACGCTGGCCGCCATGGTAGCGCTCCACTTGCGCACGTGCAGCAGCCAGAACACCCCCATGGTGGCGAAGATCATCATCATCAGGGCGTGGTTGTGGAGGTTCTTGTAGCCCCCAACCAGGCGATCGTAGCCGTCGAGATCCACGCCCCACTGCTGGTTCACCAGGAACCAGAGGGACACGCAGATGGGCACGATGGAGGTGAAGGTGAACAGGAGGTGCATGCGCCTGCGCTTGTGCGTGCTGTCCATGAACACGCCCACCAGGAACATCAGCAGGAAGGTGGACAGGTAGCGCGCGACGATCTCCACGCCCTCGCGCACGTCCAGGTTGCGCAGCGACGCGATGAGGATGACCACCACGTACGGGATGAAGGTGATGATGGCCGGGTGCTCGTTGAAGCGCCGCAGCTCCAGGTAGAACAGCACCGCCGCCAGGCCCGCGACGGCGCCGCTGAACAGCTCCATCACGTTCAGGCTCATGATCTCGACCGGCACCCACCAGAGCAGGTCGAAGATGACGCGCAGGCCGAAGAACGTGAGCAGCGCGATCTCGGGCCGGGTGAAGAAGAACAGGGCCGTCAACACCGAGAGCAGCACCACGAGCTGCGGCAGCCAGGGCAGGGTCATGACGGAGATGAGCAGGATCGTGAACAGCAGCGCGGCGAAGCCCAGCCCGAGCAACAGGGAGAACTCCCTGGGGCTCTGGGGCAGCAGTGTCAGGCGGGAGGGCATCGAGGCTCGGCGCGTGGGATCGGGACGGTCGTGGTGGCAGAAGGGCGCACGCCCTATCCCCACGGGCCGCCCGCTTCACCCGATGGTGGGCGGCAGGGGCGCGGTGGATCCCCCCTTCAGGCGACGCTGTCGCGCCCCAGCATCCGGCGCAGGCGTTTCCAGGCGGCCTGGATCAGCGCCGCGTCCTCCACGGTGCGACCGGCGGTGAAGGCCAGCACCGCGAAAGCGCCGAGCGCAATGGTCGAGACCGCGAGGTGGGCGAGCCGGCCCTCGGGCGCGAGCAGCATGGCTGCGCCGCCGAACCCGAGCGCCCCGACGGTGAGCACGCCCAGCCGCGGGGTGAAGGGGTGGCAGCCGGTGAGCACCCACGCGACGAAGACGCGGCTGATGCCCCAGGCGGAGAACGTGGTGGCCCCTGAGATGGCCGCGCCGACGCCCCCGAAGCGCGGGATGAGCAGGTAGTTCAAGGTCAGGTTGAGGGCCACGGCCGCCAGCGAGATGCCCATGTCGAGCACCGAGCGCCCGCTCATGGGCAGCAGGCGATTGGCCGGGGCGCACACCGCGTGCACCGCCTGCCCGGCGATGAGGATCAGCACGACGCTCGCGCTGGCCATGTACTCGGGCGCGAAGGCCGACAGGATGAGCCGGTGCTCCAGCACCACCACCATGTAGAAGGGCGTGACCAGGATGACGAGCCAGCGCGTGGCCACCTTGAGCAGGGCGTCCAGCCGCCCCATCTCCCCGGCGTGGAACAGCTGGGTGACCTGGGGGCTGAACATGGTGTTCACCGCGCCCACCGGGAAGATCACCATGCCCACGATCCCGACGGCCACGCGGTAGATGCCGGTCTGCTCGGCCGTGCCCAGCCAGAACAGCATCAGGATGTCCATCCAGATGTTCAGCCGGTAGATGACCACCGGGATGCTCTGGGGGATGGCGTAGCCCAGCATGACGCGCGGCTCGAAGATGGGCTTGACCGCCCGATCCCGTAGCAGCGCCCCGAAATGCTTCCAGGCCCCTCCGGCCGCCATCACGGCGGCGATGGCGTTGGCGGCCATGAAGGCCACGATGACCCCGCGCAGCTCCGTGCCCTGGCGCAGCGCGACGACGGAGCCGACCAACAGCACCGCGGGCACGACCACCTGGAAGATCAGGGTGCTCCGCAGCATGTCCTTGGCCGATCGGATGGCCCAGGTGAAGTAGATGAGCAGGGCCATGATGGCCACGGTCGGGGCGACGAGCACCATGGCCCGGGACACGCCGGGTCGGTCCTGCCAGAAGTGGCCGCTCCAGCCCAGGGCCGCCAGGACCAAGGCGAAGGCCGGCCCCGTGACCATGACCACGCCGAGGCCCGTGAGCAGGTAGCCCTTGCGCCGGGCGCGGTCCTTGGCCTGAGCCCAGCGCGCGCCGAAGTACAGGATGCCCATGTCGGCCCCGAAGGGCGCGGCCAGGGACGCCAGTGTGACCGCGGTGACCACGAAGGTGTAGGCACCGTAGTTCTCGGCCATCAGGGCGCCGCTCAGGTACCAGGAGGTCACCAGGCGCAGAGCGCCCTCAAACATGGAGCCCAGGAACACCCAGGTGCTCCCGCCGGCCAGGGCGCGGGCATCCGAGTGGCCTTCTGCCATGCTGCCGCCGTCAGCCGAGGAGGCGCTTGACGCGCCCCAGCCGCCGCTTGAGCCCATGCCACCTGCCGCGCACACGCTCCCTCAGGCCGTGCACCTCGTAGCGGGCGGAGACGCGATCCTCGATGACCTCGGCCTGAGCTTTGTCCAGCGGGTAGCCCAGCTCGCGCGCCAGGGAGACCGTGCGCGGGTAGCGGAAGATGAGCTCCCAGTCGGCCGGCTCGGCCTTCTGGCGGAAGCCGTCCACCGTCTTGGCCCGCGCCGCGGCCAGCTCGGCGGTGAACGGCAGGCCGCAGTGCTCGACCATGGCCTGGAGCGCGGTGGGCTCGCCCGGCGCGAAGAGGTCTTCATACCGGACCAGCAGGTAGGGGATCTCGGGGTGCTCGCGCTTCAGCTCCAGCCCGTAGAGGTTGATCTCCGTCCACCAGAAGAGGCACTTCTCGTACATGCTCAGCTTCTTCCAGGTGGAGGCGAGCTCCTTCTGGACCACGCCCGGGTCGTCGGGGGTGATGGCGCCGCTCGCGATCCAGTCGTCGCGGTCGTAGACCACGTGGGTGGCCAGGGAGAAGGCGGTGAAGACCGGATTGCGCACCAGGTGCACGAGGTTGACCCGCCCGCCGAGCTCAGCCATGAGCAGGGGCAGGGCCGGGTAGCAGGGCCAGCCGGCCTCCACGTAGTGCTTGCCCTCATCCAGCGTGCGCTTGATCATCGCCACGTGCGCGGCGACCTCCGGATCCTGCAGCAGCTCGGGCAGCCGCGCGCCCGCGCGCAGGAAGCGCTTGGGGTTGTAGGCCGCCAGGATGGGCTCGTGGGTGACCACGGCCTCCTCGGGGAAGGCTTCCTCCAGGGTCTTGTGGACCCACTGGGTGGCGCAGCGGCCCGTGGAGATGAAGAAGGTCGCGCGTGCGGGATCGGCCATGTCGCTTCCGGGGTGGTGGGGCACGCGGCCCGCTCACCCGGGCGCGCCACGCCGACGGCGGGTAACCCACCGCCGGCGCGCATCAACTGGTGGGCGGACGAGGCCGCCCGGATCCCGCCGCGTTCCTACTCTTCGAAGTCGAAGACCAGGTAGGCCGCGCCGGCGTCGATGTCGGCGAGGTCGGAGTAGTAGGTGGCCGCCATGATGGCCGGCATGCCCGTGCCGTCGATGTCGCCGGAGAAGCCCACGATGCTGCCGGCGTAGTCGTTCACGTCGGTGCCGGTCAGCACCACATCCGCGGCGGTGTCGGGCACGCTGCCCGTGTCCAGGCCCAAAAACAGATAGATCCTGCCGCTGCCGCTGCCCTGGGCGGAGGCGCCCACCAGGACCGCGCCCACATCGCTGCGGTCGGCGTAGTAGTCGGCGACACCGTCGGTGCTTGCGCCGAAGGACCCGGAGCTGGTGGTGCCGTAGAAGCGCGTGGTGTAGACGCTCTCCATGTCGGACGTGCTGGCCGTGCCGGGAACCAGGTAGACGCAGCCGGCGTCGGAGCCGCCGCGGTCGTCGCGCGTGGCGCCGATCAGCAGATCATCGACGCCGTCGCCGTCCAGATCGCCCGCGGCGGCCACGGACCCACCGGCGTAGTCGCTGGCGTCGGTGCCCGTGAGGATGACGTCGGCGCTGGAAGCGGAGATGGCGCCGGAGGGCGGGTCGTGGAAGACGTACACCCGGCCCTTCAGCGAGGCCGCCACGGAGGTGGCCACGACCAGCTCACTCAGCCCATCACCGTCGAGGTCGCCGCCGTCGATCACCTTGGCGCCGAAGGAGTCGCTCGCGGCTTCGCCGTTGACGTAGTCGTCGATGGTGCTCAAGGAGGCCGAGTTGCCACTGACGAGGGGGCCGTGGATCAGGTAGACCCGGCCGGCGTTGGCCAGCACCGTGCTGGGATCGGCGGAGTAGGCGCCCACTGCCATGTCTGCGTTGCCGTCGCCACCGACGTCGCCCAGGAAGGCGATCTGGTCGGGGCCGCCGGCGCGATCGTAGGCGGCCACCCCGGTGTAGGTGACGTCCGCGTCGTCCGTGGTGAGACCCATGGAGGGCTCGCCAAAGTACAGCCACACGGCGCCGCGCTCTGTGTTGGGGGCCGCGGAGCCGACGCCGTAGTCATCGACCCCGTCGCCATCGAGGTCCTGACCGCCCGTGGCGGAGACCGCCGCGTAGTAGCCGGCCGCGCCGCCCTCGACGGTGCCCGCCTCGCTGCCATCCCCCAGGGTGACCTGCCCCTGGGCGCCGATGGGGCCCGAGAAGATGTAGTTGATGCCCGCGGTGCCCGCGCCGGAGCGCACGCCGACCATGATGTCGTCGAGCCCGTCGCCGTTGACATCGCCTACATTCGTGAAGTGCCGGCCCGCCTGGAGGCTGGCGGCATCACCCAGGTAGATGGTGTCGGAGTCGGCGAGGTCCATGGTGCAGGCGTCGAAGCCGCCGGAGCAGTTGTTGTCGACCCCGTCGTTGCAGATCTCGTCCTCGCCGGGGTTCACGTCCGCGACAGCGTCGTCGCAGTCGGAGGCGTCGGCCACGTGGTCGCGGGGCTGGGAGCAGGCGCGCTGGGAGACCAGGGGATCGCCGTAGGTGTCGCCGTCGGCGTCCGCGTACCAGGTGTCGGCGTCCAGCGAGCTGGACTCGTCGGTGACGCCGTTGCAGTTGTTGTCGACGCCGTCGCAGTACTCGGAGGCGGCCGGCGAGATGGCGCCGTCGGAGTCGTTGCAGTCGCCCGTGACGGCGGCGTAGCCGGTGGGCTGGGTGCAGGCCACGGCGGAGGTGGCCGAGTAGCCGTAGCCGTCGTGGTCGCTGTCGATGTACCAGGTGCGGGCGTCCACCGCGGAGCTCTCATCCGTGGTGCCGTCGCAGTCGTCGTCGTAGCCGTTGCAGTACTCCGGGGCCCCGGGGTTGGAGTCGTAGCGGGCGTCGTCGCAGTCGCCGTCGTTGTCGGCGTAGCCGCTGGGCTGCTCGCACTCGTCCGTGATGGTCACGGTGGGGATGCCGTAGCCGTCGGCGTCGGTGTCGAGGTACCAGATGGGGGCGCCGATGGCGGGGGATTCGTCCACCGTGCCGTCGCAGTCGTTGTCCTCGCCGTCGCACTGCTCGGGGGCGCCGGGGTAGCTGTCCGCGGAGAGATCGTTGCAGTCGTCGTCGTTGTCCACGAACCAGTCGACCTGGTTGCACTGGACGCTGGCGTAGGAGGCGCCGCCGTAGCCGTCCTGGTCGTAGTCGAGGTACCAGGTGGGGGCGTCCACCGCGTCGCTCTCATCGACCTCGTCGTCGCAGTCGTCGTCGATCCCGTTGCAGTACTCGTCGGCGTCCGGGTAGACCGTCGCGATGGTGTCGTCGCAGTCGCCCCTCGCACTCGGCCCAGCCGTCCAGATCCGTGTCCACCATGCCGGTGTCGCCGTTGCAGTTGTGATCGACGTCGTCGCACTGCTCCTCCTCGTCCGGGTTCACGTCGTCACGGGTGTCGTCGCAGTCGGTGTCGTCGGCCACGTAGCCGGAGGGCTGCAGGCAGGAGGCCGAGGAGCTGGCGGGGTCGCCGAAACCATCATCATCGGTGTCGGCGTACCATAGGGTCTCGGGGTTGAGGTAGGGGTTGGAGTCGTCGCAGTCGCCGCCCTGGGAGACGAAGTTCAGCGGGCCGACGCCGTCGGAGTTGGGGCAGGCGGCCTCGGACACGTCATCGTCGCCGAAGCCGTCGCCGTCGCCGTCGTAGTACCAGGTGGGGGCGCCCTGGGCCGTGCTCTCATCGATCACGGTGTCGCAGTTGTTGTCGACCCCGTCGCAGACCTCGGTGGCGCCGGGGTTGACGTCCGGGTCTTCATCGTCGCAGTCGAAGCCTTCACCCATGCCGGACTTGTAGCCGTCGTCATCGCGGTCGCGGCTGCAGCCGACGGCCAGGGTGGAGGTGAGCAGGGAGAAGATCAGGAGACGGGAGAGGGCGTGGAGGGCCATGGCGACTCCGGGTGCTGGCTGGAAAGCGTGGCAATATCATGCTGCGCGCGTGCGCGCGTCGCATCGCACATCGGTACGGATGGAGGTGGTGTACAGGTTACACCGCGACCAACAGGGCGGGAAGAAGCTTGCAAAGGACTTGACAAGATGTAACCCTGATTCCGCGATTCGAGTGGCGACCACGGGCCGGGGACCAGGATGGTCCGGTGGGCATGCAGCCACCCCCCGCAGTGGGGGCAAGGCGGCTCGGGGATCCCGCCCATCGTTCAGGGCGCGAGATAGCCCAATGCACGCAAGGCTTCGCGGTTGAAGCCGTCCAGGACCCGATCCGCCGGCGCGGGCTCGGCGCCGTCCTGCCGATCGGCGCCGGCGGCGGCGCGCAGGGCGGCCAGCCGCTCCTCCGTGGGAGCACCGACCGGGGGCGCCGCGAGCAGCTCGCCGTCGCGTCCCAGCCAGCGGGGGGCCTCCCCCTCCTCGACCAGCAGCTCGACCCCGCCCTCGATCAAGGAGAAGCGGCGGTGGGCGAAAGCCCCCAGGTCGCCGAGGGGCGGCCGCGCCGCGCCCTCCATGAGCCGTGGCCGGAACTGCTCGGCGAGGACGGGCGCCTCCGCCGACGCCTGCCCCAGCGGCCGCCCGTGGACCGCGGGCAGGGCGTCGGGGCCGAGGCCCGCGAGGGCCAGCAGGGTGGGAGCCACGTCGATGAGGCGGGCGGTGTCGCCGCCGCAGGTGCCGGCAACGACACCCGGACCGGCGGCCACCAGCGGCACCTCCAGCACCTCGGGGTACAGCCCCTGGGTGTGGCCCCACAGGCCGTGCTCGCCCAGAAACTCGCCGTGGTCGGACAGGACCACCACCAGGGTGTCCCGGCCCTGGCCGCGGGCCTCGAGCTGGGCGAGCAGGCGCCCGAGCACGGCGTCGGCGGCGTGCACGGCGCCGTCGTAGAGGTCCACGACCCGCGCGGCCTCCTCGCCCGCCGGAGCCGCGCCGCCCATCATCTGCAGGGCCAGCACCCGCTCACCGAGGGCCTTCGCCTGGCCCGCGGTCCAGCCGGCGGGCAGAAAGCGCAGGGCCTCGGCCGGGGGGACGCAGCCGTAGGGCGCGTGGGCCTCCATGACGTTCACGAGGGCGAAGAAGGGGCGCGCCGCGTCCGGCCGGGCGTCGAGCCAGCGCCCGAAGGCGCGCGCGCCGGCGGCGCCGCCCTTGTCGCGGTCCAGGTCCCAGACGCCACGGGTGGTCCGCAGCAGCAGAAAGGCGGCTGGGGTGACGGTGCGCTCCCAGGCGGCCACCAGGGCGCCGAAGTCCGCCGCCAGCCCGTTGTCGTCCCGAAGCCAGGGGTTGGCGGTGACCAGCAGGGTGTCGTAGCCGGCGGCGCCGAAGACGCCGGCCGTGGTGCGCTCCCCTTCCGCGAAGGCCATGCCCTCGTAGTTGGCCCCGTGGGCGCCCGCGTAGCGCCCCGTGAGGATCGTGCCGTGCCCCGGCAGGCTCCAACACGCGTGGGCCCAGGCCCGCCAGCTCTGGCCCCGCCGCGCCAGCGCTGCCAGGTTGGGGGTGGTCTCCCGGGGGTAGCCGAAGGCGGAGCAGTGGTCGCGCCGCACCGTGTCGAGCACCACCACCAGCACCGAGGGCCCGCGGGGAACGGCGCCTTCGGCGAAGCTCCAGGGCCGCCGCGTGCGCAGGCCGAGCCCCAGCAGCAGCACGACCAGGCCCGTGAAGAACACCAGCCGGAACACGGAGCGCCCGCGCCCCGGCTGCCCGGGGAAGCGCCAGCGCAGCCAGGCCAGCACGGCGCACAGGGTGGGGAGCCCGGCCAGCAGCCAGGTGTGGTCCACGACCCGCCCGAGGGCGGCCAGCCCCGCGGCCCCCAGGGCGAGCACCGCCTCGGGACGCCGCGCGAGGGGCGGCACCCGGTCCAGCAGCCAGCCGGCCACGAGCCCCACCCCGAAGGCCACCACGCCGGCCAGAGCCAGCCAACCCAGTGCGCCGCGGGAGGCCTCTCCCGGCGAGAGCACCACGCCCGTGAGGTACTCGAACACCACCATCCAGCCGAGCAGCCGGAGCAGGTGCCGGGCCGCGGGCACCGGGGGCGGCCGGGGGGAGAGGCCCACGGGCTACCCGGGCTCCGCGTCGCCGACCGCGCCGCGGGCCAGGCGCACGGCCCACTGGGCCAGGGCGAAGGCCAGTATGGCGGAGACACCGTAGAAGACCAGATCCGTGGGGTCGTAGGTGCCTGGCACGAGCCCGAGGGCCTGGCCCAGCTCGCCGCCCATGGCCAGGGCCGGACCCAGCGCGATCCAGAAGGCCCGCACGTACCAGGACCCGTCGTGCCACAGCCGGGTGAAGAAGGCCGTGCTCGAGAACACCCACACGCCGTCCGGGACGCTGAAGAGCAGCCATTCGGGTAAAAGCTGGCCGTGCTGCAGGGTGTAGATCCGGGCGGCCAGGATCAGACGGGTGAGCCCGAGCCAGCCCGCCCAGCGGAACATCAGCAGGTGGTTGTCCCGAAACAGCAGATAGATCGAGCCCCCCACGACAATGGGCAGCACGCAGAACAGCAACACGAAGCGTGGGCCCGGCGGGGGGACGACGCCCGGACGCGGCGCGGTGGGCACGGCGAAGATCCCGATGGCCGACAGGCCGGCGGGCCTACTGGGTGGGCATCCTGCAGCCGCCCACGCCGGACATGTCGGGGATGTTCCCGTTGCACTTGGAGTTGTCGGCCATGCACTTGTAGTACTCGCGCATGTCGATGGTGCTCAGGTTCAAGCCCGAGGGGCAGACGTCGTCGGCGTTGAGCTGGATGCCGGAGCTCTTGAGGCAGGAGAGCCCGTTGTAGGCCTCGACGTAGTACTTGCAGGCCGCCACGTTGTCGGCGAGATCCGAGCCGCCACCGCCGGCGCCACCCTCGGCACCCTCATTCATGGCGTCTTCCATGGCCGCGGCGAGCTCCTTCTCGAAGTCCTCGCCGAAGAGGTCGTCGAAATCAGCATCCGAGGTGGAGGACTGCTTGGAGCCGAAGGCCAGGACCGAGAAGATCCCGAGGGCGGCGAGGGACACGAGGGTGCGCTTGAGCATGGCGGTTCTCCTGGGAGGTGTGGCCGGTGCATAACCACCTTGCACGGTGCACGCCCCCCGAGCGACCGAAGGGTCAGAACCGGATCGCGAGCCCCGCCGTGAGCAGCCCCACCGCGGCCACACCCGCGCCGCCGGCGGCGATCACGAGCCCGTTCACGCGGTTGGCCGCGGGCACCAGCTCGTCGCAGGGCACCGCGCCCTGCTCCAGCGCGCCGGCGTGGACCGTGGCCAGGGCGTACAGCCCTCCGGTCACGAGGACCAGACCCGTGCCGCCGGAGAGCAGCCCGATCCCTCGCCGACCACGGCGCACCGGCGCGACCGGCGGGGGCTCCGAGGGGAGCGGCGCGGCCGCCAGGGGCTCCTCGGGGGGCGCCGCCGCGGGCAGCCAGGCGGCCACGGCCGCCCCCGGATCGCCCTCTGGCCCGAACCAGGCGCTCTGCACCACGCGCCCCGCGGAGTCGAGCACCTGGGCGAGGAAGGGCCGAGCAGAGGGGACCGCGCTCGACTCCCGTCCGTCCACCCGAAGCGTGAATCCGGCCGGCGCGGCCATCTGGCGCATGCTGTCGTCGCCAGGCGTGGCGCGGACAGCATCGAAATCCTCACGCAGTCGATGGTGCTCGGGGGCGAGCTCCAGGGGCAGCTCCCAGGCATGGTCGATGGCCAGCACCGCGCGCAGCTCGGCGCTGTCGAGGTCGGATCTCCGCTCCAGGGACCAGCTCAGGGCCTCCGCGAGGTGGAGTTCGAGGGCCAGCGCGGGGCCGATGGGCTCATCCACGCAGGGCAGCGCGCTCCGCCGGGCCGCCGTGGCCCGCTCGAACGCCTCCCGGTCCAGGGCCACCCAGGCCGCGCGCGCGTCCGCGGCCAGCGCCTCGAGTGTGCCGGCCGGCAGCGGCTCTGGGCAATCACCGGCCCGGGCCTGTGCCAATACGAGCAGCAGGGGGGGCAGGACCATGGTCACCTCTGAACAGGGAGCGTGCCCCAGGGGGCGGGGGCGCGTCAAGTCGCCGGGTGCACCTACCCGATCAGCCCAAACTCCTTCATGCGGCGCCAGAGCGTGGAGCGGCTGATACCCAGCACCTCGGCGGTCCGCTGGCGGTTCCAGCCGTTGGCTTGCAGCACGGCCACCAATTTCTCGGCTTCGGCCGTGCGGTTCACCGGATCCTCCGGGCGCACGGGGGTGGAGAGGATGGCCCGGTGGGAGGGTCGGGCGTGGGCCGACTCGGCGCGCCGGATCACCGCCGCGCGCTCCTGGTGCTCGCAGCCGTCCGGGCCGGGCGCCTCGCAGCATGCGTCGTGGATGCAGGCCGCGGGGCGGATCACCTCGACGCCGCCCACCAGCTCGCCGCCGCGATTGCGGAGAGGGCAGGCGGTGATGCACAGCCACACGCGCTGGCCGCGCCGGTGCGCTGTGGAGACGAGCTGGTTGCGGACCGGGCGGCCCGTGCGCATGGCCTGGCGCACAGGGCAGTCGTCGCCGCAGCGCGTGGAGCGCAGCAGGTCGAAGCAGCGGCGCCCGAGGGCGTCGTCGCGCCGGTAGCCCAACAGGCGCTCCGCCTCCGTGTTGAAGGCGATGATCTTCCAGTCCTTGTCGATGGCCAGCACGCCGAGGTCGAGGTTGTCGGCGATGCAGACGTCAGGCGTCTCGATGCAGAGGCGGCCGGGCGGCGGGCTGGGGTGGTTCACGGGCGGGGCGGATCGGGACATGGGCTCACCGGGGGTCCGAGCGGTGGCGCGGACACCGTCCTATCCTACTACCAGAGAAGTCCGCAGGAGCGCCGATGGCGCGAGGGAGACGACGCGGGCCTTCGCTCCCGGGTTGATCGGGCTCATGCCGAGAGCGGCGATGCGGGCCGCTGACAGGTCGGCTATGCACCCTCATTCCCCTCCCCTTTCCACCCCACCCCGGAGGCAACATGGACCGCACGGTGCGCGTCGGCCTGATCCAGACCGCCAACCCCATCAACGACAACACCACCCCCATCGCGGAGGTGAAAGAGGCGGGCATCCTGCGCCACCTGCCCCTGATCGAGCAGGCGGGCGAGGCCGGCGTGCAGGTGCTGGGCCTGCAGGAGATCTTCGCGACCCCCTACTACTGCCCCTCCCAGGATCCCCGCTGGTACGACGCGGCCGAGCCCGCCGACGGCCCCACGGTGGAGCGCCTCCGCCCGCTCGCGCGCAAGTACGCCATGGCCATGGTCATCCCCATCTTCGAGGAGGCCATCCCGGGCGTCTACTACAACACCGCCGTGGTGCTCGACGCCGACGGCTCCACGCTGGGCATCTACCGCAAGAACCACATCCCCCAGACCTCCGGCTTCTGGGAGAAGTACTACTTCAAGCCTGGCAACCTGGGCTACCCCGTCTTCCAGACCCGCTACTGCAAGGTCGGCGTCTACATCTGCTACGACCGCCACTTCCCCGAGGGCGCGCGCCTGCTGGGGCTCAACGGCGCCGAGGTCGTCTTCAACCCGTCGGCCACCGTCGCCGGGCTGTCCCAGTACCTCTGGAAGCTGGAGCAGCCGGCCCACGCCGTGGCCAACACCTACTTCATGGCCGCCTCCAACCGCGTCGGCGTGGAGCCCCCCTGGAACATCGGGCGTTTCTACGGCTCCAGCTACATCTGCAGCCCTCGCGGCGCCTTCCTGGCCGAAGCGAACGAGACCGACGACGCCATGATCTTCGCCGACTGCAACCTCGACCAGATCACCGAGGTCCGCCGCGTCTGGCAGTTCTACCGCGACCGCCGCCCCGAGACCTACGGCGACATGGTGCGGCTGCTGCCGTAGCCGTCAGCTCTCAGCCATCAGCTTTCAGCAAGACAGGAGCACGTCATGGCCACCATCATCCAGCACGGTGAGATCATCACCGCGTCCGACCGCTACCACGCCGACCTGCGCATCGAAGATGGCGTCATCACCCTCATCGGCCAGGGCCTGCCCGTGGGGCCCGGCGACGAGGTGATCGACGCCGCGGGCCGCTGGGTCATCCCCGGCGGGGTGGATGTGCACACCCACCTCGACATGCCCTTCATGGGCACCATGTCGTCGGATGATTTCTTCACCGGCACCCGCGCGGCGGCCTTCGGCGGCACCACCAGCATCGTGGACTTCGCGGTCTCCAGCCGCGGCAAGGACTACGAGCAGGTGCTCGACACCTGGATGGCCAAGGCCGAGGGCAAGGCCGTGTTCGACTACGGCCTGCACATGTGCATGACCTGGTACGACACCGAGCAGGCCCGGGCCGGTGTGCGCGCCTGCGTGGATCGCGGCGTCTCCTCCTTCAAGACCTTCATGGCCTACAAGGGCGCCCTGGGGGTCGAGGACCCGGAGCTGTTCGCCTTCATGCGCGATGCGGGCGAGTGGGGTGTGCCGGTGTCCATGCACGCCGAGAACGGCTCCATCGTGGAGTCCATGCAGCAGGCCGCCGTGGCCGCGGGCCACCTCACCCCCGAGTGGCACGCCCTGACCCGCCCCTCCGGGGTGGAGGGCGAGGCCACCGCCTCGGCCATCGCGCTCGCGCGCTACGCGGGCTGCAAGCTCTACATCGTGCACCTGACCTGCCAGGAGGCGCTGGACGCGGTGCGCGAGGCCCGCCGGCGCGGCCAGGAGGTCTACGCCGAGACCTGCCCGCAGTACCTGATGTTCGACGACGAGGTCTACCGCCGCCCCGACTTCGAGGGCGCCAAGTGGGTCATGTCCCCGCCCATCCGCCCCAAGGGCCACCAGGACTACCTGTGGGCCGGCCTGAAGGACGGCTCGCTGCAGTCCGTGGCCACGGATCACTGCCCCTTCTTCTTCGAGACCCAGAAGCAGATGGGCCGGGAGAACTTCACGAAGATCCCCAACGGCGCCCCGGGCATCGGCGACCGCATGGCGGTGATGTACACCTACGGCGTGCTCACCGGCCGCCTCGACGTGCACCGCTGGATCGAGCTGTGCTGCACCTTCCCCGCCCGCTTCTTCCACCTCTACCCCCGCAAGGGCACCATCGCCGTGGGGGCGGACGCGGACATCGTCGTCTTCGACCCGGCCGCCCACTACACCATGGGCATGGCCCACAGCCAGCACCGCTGCGACTACAACGCCTACGAGGGCATGGCCGGCCGCGGCGCCTTCGACCTGGTCATGTCCCGTGGGCGCGTCCTGTGGGACCACGGCGCCTGGAAGGGCGAGGCCGGCATGGGCGGCTACCTGCATCGCACCGCCGGTCAGGCTCCCAGGCTGGTCGGCGGGTGAGGGCTGCGTCCCTGGCGCTGCTGGCGCTGGCCTGCGGCGCCGCGGCACCGCCTGCTCCCGAGGAGCCCGAAGTGGCCCCTCCCGGCTTCGAGCCCGCGGGGCCCCCCATGCCCTTCGCGCCGCCCGAGGTCCTGCCCGCCGTGTCGGCACCCGGGCTGGCCGAGTCCTCGGGCGTGGCCCCCTCCCTGCTGCACCCCGGCACCTTCTGGACCCTGAACGACTCGGGCAACCCGCCGGAGCTGTTCCGCTTCGATCTGGAGGGCCACCTCCTGGAACGGCGCCTCGTGGAGGGGCTGACGAACCGGGACTGGGAGGACCTGGCCTCCGGGCCCTGCCCGGAGCGCGACACGCCCTGCCTCTACATCGCCGAGATCGGCGACAACAAGCGCCGCTACGGACATGTCGCGGTCTTCGCCGTGCGGGAGCCCCCCCCCGACGCCGCGCCCGACCAGCCCGCCCAGCGCGTGGCCCACTGGTGGGCGCGCTACCCCGACGGCGCCCGCAACGCCGAGACCCTCCTGCGCGATCCCGGCACAGGCCGCCTGTACCTGGTGACCAAAGAGAAGAGCGGGGCGTCCGAGGTCTTCCGCTTCCCGGAGCGGCCCGCGGACGAGGTCGGGGTCCTGGAGAAGGTGGCCGACGTCGCCTTCCCGGGAGAGTCCGACGAATTCCGCCAGGCCACGGGCGGCTCCTGGAGCGCGGACGGCCGCCGGGTCATCGTGCGCACCTACATGGTGGCCTGGGAGTGGGACGTGGACCCAGCCCACCCCGAGGCCTTCTGGACGGAGCCCCCGCGCCGCGCCTGGCTGGCCCTCGAGCAGCAGGGCGAGGGCATCACCTACCTGCCCGACGGCGCCCTGCTGACCACCTCGGAGGGCGAGCCCATGGCCGTGGATGTGGTGCGCAGGAGCGCTCGGATCCCACCCTGATCAGCGACGATGCAACCTGAATGGCCGGCCCGAGGCGAACGCCGACGCGCTGGCCACCAACAACGAGCGGGAATTCGCGCGGGTCGAGGGGCTCAGGGTCGAGAACCGGGTGTGGGGGTGCTCCGGGGGGCGAGCCTCGAGGTGGGGAGACGAGATCGAGACCGACAGACCGATCGTCGGGTGCCCCTCGCCCCCTTCGATAGGGCGTTCCCATCCGCTCGAAGGGCCACGCGATGCTCCTCCTCCACGCCGCCTGGTGCCTTCGTCGCTGCCGGCGAACGGGCCCGACCGCACCACGCCCTGGACCGCGACCTCGAGGCGCCCAAGAACGCCGAGCACCGACTCCCCTTCGCCTGCACCACGACGGCCAGGGGCGAGTCCATGAGCTGCTCGGCGGGGCGCTGCCGAAGGATCACGTGGTCGATCTGGGCCTTCTCGAGCGAGCTGGCCACATGGGGCTAGCCGACGTGCAGGCGCGGGCCCGCGCCCTCATGGGCCAGACGCCCGGATCTGGGACAGGAGGGAACGTTATCTCCACCCCAGCCTGTGGGTCTTCCGGATCAACTCGATTCGGGCCTCCGGTACCCCGACCTCCCCCGCCACCTCGGGCCACCGCCGCACCGCTTCGACCACCTCGTCCAGCATGGCCTCCGCCCGGCCCCGCTTCATCGAAGCCCCGTCCGCCACTGCCTTCAGATCTCCGCGCTCGAAGCCGTCCCGCTTGCCGTTGACCGTCATCTGGTGGCTGGATGTCCACGGACCTTCCGGGTTGTAGGCCCACATGACGTCGTAGGCGGGGGAGAGCGACCACCGGCCCCGCTTGTCCATCAGGTAGGCGATGTTCTTGACGTGATCGTCCTGGTTGCGTGCCACCAGGTTGAAGACCATGCGCCGGAACTGCTGCTCGATGTCGTCCATGGTCAGCCCCAGGCGCCGCATGACCTGGAAGGCCTGCTCATAGCCGTGAGCCCCCGCCTGCTCGAAGTCCAGGTGGGCCATGGCGCCCAGGGACTGCATGTGCAGCCGCCCCCCGCCATCGGGCCGCTCGAAGCGCCGGGTCATGAAGTGCCGGCGCCCGCCCTCCTCGAGCAGCCTGCACTCGGTCATGGTGATGCCCGCGCGCATCGCCATGTGGTGGTAGGCGTACTCGATGGCGCCGTACCCCTTCGGGTCGGCGAGCTCCTTGTCGCGGTTGTCGGTCACGCCATCGAACTTGAGCAGCCACTGTGAGAAGCCTGGCGGGCTGTCGACCTGACCAGAGCGAACCGCGCCCGTCTCCGGGTTCCATGCGATGAGGGCCTTGGCGCGAGCCCCGCCAGCGCTGGTGCCCACGCGCAGGATGTTCAGCAAGCCAGGGTGAGGGTCCTCCACCGGCATCTCCGTGGTGAGGCTCCGCCGATGGCTCAGGATCTCGGAGGCCAGCTCCACCAGCTCGGCCACCTGCAGCGTCACGCCCTCGCTGAGGGCCGGCATCGACATCGGGTGGAACGACAGGGCTCCCATGGCCCTGTCCCCGATGTAGCAGAGGCGCTCGAGCGCACCGAAGCTGCCGGAGAGACGGCCCCGCCGCGCCAGCCAGGCGTCGATGACCGCGTTGCCGAACTTGTCCGGCAGGGCGTCGGACAGCAGGCCGGGCAGGCCCCGAAAGGTCGCCGGGTTGAGCCCGGGGAAGCTGAACACCCTGCTCGACAGCGGCATGGTGAGGGGAGCGACCTCGATACCGCTGCCGATGAAGTCCCTGTCGTACTCGAAGGATGCCGCCGCTGCACCATCGGGCCAGGCGACGGCTCCGATCCGTCGCCCCCACAGCCTGACCTCCACCGCGACCGACACGCGCTAGTCCTCCCAGGACCAGGGCTCGCCCTTGGGGTCGGACTTACCGGACGAAGCACGCTGGCGACGGCGACCTCCTCGCTGGAGCAGCTCCATGGGCCGCACCCCGGGCTGGGGTACGAGGCCCTCGACCTGGTCCAGCAACCCCAGCACCCGCATCACCCGCAGCAAACTGGCGAGCTGCACCGAGCTGCCCGCCTCCACCCGCTGCACGGTAGGTGTGGAGAGGCCCGCCTCGCGGGCCACTTGCGCCTGAGTCACGTTCTGGTCCAGCCGGTGACGTTGAAGACGCTGACCGAGCTCGGCGAGGATGGCATCGTCGGTGAGTACGCCTTCGATCCTCATAGCGCATCTCTCCTGATGTCTCGAGCCTGGCTTTGCGGAGCAGGAACCATCTTTTGATGTGTTCAGGTCCAGACTGCCCGCGTCGAGGGGACCTGTCAAGCGGCGAGAATAGTTCGCATCTTTTATGATGCTTTATCTGACTTCTCATCCAGTTTCGCATCATCCATAAGTCCTTGCGGAGTAATCCGGCCCGCGCTCGACTCACCTCGCGGGTCATGCTGGTCACCAGCTCGAAGCACGGACCAGGATCGATGCTTGCGCATTCCGGTCCGTGGTGAGCACCCCCCGCAGCCTGCTGCCGGCCCGAAATGCTAGACAGTTTTGCCACATAACCGCCCCGAGCATCATTCTACCCCTCAATAGAAAACCCCCGCTTACTCACAGAGAAAGCGGGGATTCACGAAGTCGGGCTTACTGGATGATTTTAGAACTCGGTGGGTGGTGGAGGGGGCGGCGGAGGATGACGAGCTTGTTGGCGAGTTTCGGGCGTTCGTGGCGGCGAAGTAGGCATGTTGACCCCGAAAGGTCAACCCGGAGTGGGTGATTGATGCGCCGGCCTCCGGGCTGTAGTCAGGCGCGCGGAATGCTACGGTGGGTCCTTGGCGCTGCTTCTCTTGTTTGACCCGCGATGATGGAAACCAACTCGCATGAGCCGACATGTTCGGGCGGAGCGCAATCTGGCTACCAGCGCATCGGAGCATGGGCCGTCGTGGGGGGGGCGGGATATCACAACGGTTCCTCCTCGCCCACGGAGACGCGCCATGACAGAAGATCCCGACCGGCTCAGCTCTGGAAGCTACGGCTGCTTCCTCCACCCGAGCAAGGGATTCGGGAGGAGAACGCTGGCGGACCCATGCCCAGAGTGCGGCAGGCCCTACGGCTTCCCGCTGACGGAAATGCCGGCCTCGGTCCGCGACTTCACGCTGGAACGCCCGCTGGGGCGCGGTTTCTACGGGGCAATCTACCTGGCGACTTCGGGCCGGTTCTCGCGACGGTCGGTCTTGAAAGTGATCCCCAAACGCGTATACGAGTTCCACGTCAAGGACTTCCAGCGCGAGTGCAACCTGCACCATGAGGTAGCGCAGGGTTCTGATCACCTCGTCGCCATCACGGACGCCTTCGACAGCATCGTCACTTTCGGGGATGCAGAGATCGATTGCCACGTAGCTGTGCTGGACTATGTGGAGGGGCTGGAGCTGGATCGCTTTCTCGTGGATCCTGCCAACGCTAACGCACGCACACTCGCGCAGATCGCCATCGATCTCCTCCGGCTGCTGATCGACTTGGAGCAGAAGGGCTCGTACCACAACGACCTTCACCATCGAAACCTCATCGTTGAGCGCCTACCACCGTCCAGGCACCGCCCCGAGGCCATCGATGAGACCGTGAGGCTCGTGGGTATCGACATGGGTTCTATTGCAGACCGGAGTCGCAGCGGTCCACCCAGACAGGCACTCGGCGACCTGACTGCGACGGCTTCTTTCCTGGCCGAGTTCGCGCAGCGGCTGCTGAGGAATCCAGACGACACCCAGGACGCCGACTACCGGCTGGCGAGCACCCTAGTGGAAATAGCGTCCCTGATGTCAGGGGACGCCGCCGGTCTTCGGACTCCTGACCACGCTGACTTCATCACGCAGATTCGACAGGCATACCTTGAGGCGTCTTCTCCTTGGCGCCCCCCAAGTGGTCTACGTCGTCTAAATGATGCGTACAACGCGCAGACCCTTCATCCTTGCTTCGTCCCACGGCTACTTGTGGATCCTGGGGGGGAGTGGCTTGCTGCGGTGAGCGCAGGAGGACCGCAGGTGATCACGGGGGTTCGCGGGTGCGGCAAGACGATGCTCCTGCGGGCTCTCCAGTTCCACGCTCGGCTGTCTGGGCATGCCGACACCGTCGAGACCAGAGGAGGCGACCTCGCCGAGTTCGTCAGGCAAGACGGCTACGTCGGGCTGTACCTATCGGCTAGACGCCTGCTTGACGCGCTCGGAGCAAGGAACGGACGGCTTCATGAGCCATATGCAAGGCTCCTCATTGGCTACGCGCGAGAGGCTGTCCGAGCCGCGCGACACCTATCCGAAAAGCTACCAGCATCTCTTGCACCGCGGTGGTGGGAAAACATCGCCACAGCAGTCGAGGAGGTGGTGGCCGGGTGCGACGTGATTGGCCTAGTCGCCTCACTCACACCCCAAGTGCTCGAACGGCGGCTGCAAGGGATATTGTTCTCCCTTGAGCGCGGGGAGGGGCATCACGCACTCAAGGCAAACCCCGCGATTGCATTACCAGCGCTTGCCGAAGCAGTGCTGCAGTGCTCACCCTGCTGGAACGGCAGCATGGTCCTGTTCCTTCTCGACGACGTATCGACGCGCCACCTTGAGGAAGGCAGCATCGCGGAACTGCTCGGCACGTTGCTGTTCGGCGATCACCGCTGCGCGTTCAAGCTGACCACAGAGGGCCAGACGCTGGAACTTGCACTCAAGAGTCCGGGCCTCGTCGAAAAGGCGCGGGCAGATAGGGACTACGAGCCCTTCGACCTCGCCGCTCGCGTCAACGAGCGACTGAAGGAGCGGGGTGCAGGAAAGGCGTTCCTGTCAAGCATCCTGGAGCTGCGCGCGGCGCAGTTCGGACGGCACCCCGAGGCCTGCCCTGCCGACCTACTGGGTGACCGTAGCTTGGAGGATATCGCCCGCCACATCGTCGCAACAGGAAAGAGCGCAGCGGAACGCAAGAAGACCTACTGGGGCCTGAGCGCCCTGGCCGCAGTATGCGTCGGCGACATCGGAGACGTCCTCAACATCTACGACTCCATGCTCCGGAAACACCGTGGCGGTGCGAATCAGATTCTGCCGGAGGTACAGAACGAGGCCTTTCAAGAGTACTCGAGCCGACGCCTGTATCACATCAACCGTCGCAACGGCGAACTCAAAGACTTTGCAATGTCCTTCGCGGAAGCTGCCTATGAGCTGCTCCTGCGATCAGCTCGCCCCAAGAACGGCGCCGCGTCCAAAGGCGGAGAAACCCGCAAGCGGCTTCGGCAGTACACGCAGGTCTACGTCCGCATCACCACGGGCGATGCCCAGAAGCAGTTCGACAGGTTGCGCGAGCTGATCGACGCGGGTGTCTTCGTCTTGGAGCAGGGGGCCGACTCACCGCGCACGAAGACTCGCGACTCCGATCCAATCAGCCAGTTCATATTAACTTATCGTAAGTTGTTTGGGCTCAGTCAGCACATTGGGCTAGCGTTCTCAGATCGGTTTGAGTTGTCGGGTGAAGACCTCTTACAGTGGCTCTTCGACCCGGCCAACGGCAAGCAGGTCCTTATGGCGAACCTCGGCGGCCCGCTGACACCCAACGAGGCTGAGCCAGTTCCAGACCTGCTGCCACCGCCCCCCCCCCCTCCTTCCGCGCCGCCAGCCCAGCTCTCACTCCTGAGGCCGGTCGCAGCGGCTTCTCCAGCGACTGGGGAGGGGAAGGCGGCCGAAAGAGCCTGGTCCACGTTGCACCGGCGAGCCCCGCGTGCATCCGCAATCCAGTCGCCGAAGGAGCTTCAAGCTCTGGGTGTGAAGGCGGTCGTACTTGGCCTCGGGTTTGAGGCCCGAACGCTCACGTCGGCGGAGCGGCTCTTGGCAGCCTGTGGACCAGTTGAGAAGGCTGTGCTCGTCGAGTACGATCAGCCGGGTCATGGCCCTGAGATCACCGCGCTGGCACATGGGGTGGCCAAGGAAGTTGAGGTTGTCCGGTATCGGGACATCGCCAGGCTCAAGGGCCTCGACCTTCCCGCAGGGCCCGTTGCTGTCGACGTCACCGGCCTTGCAAAGCCTGTGCTCTTCCACGCTGTTCGCGGGGCGCTCAGCCGCGATGGTCGCGTTGTCGTCGCCCATACGCGAGCCGAGCAGCATTACCCCCTGGACGAAGACATCGCGCGAGTGTTCGGGAGTGACCGCACGACCGAAGTGTTCGCTATCTTGGAGGAGGCAGGGAAGATCTGGTCCGGGGAACAGACGCCATACTCGTTCTTGCCGCTCCTGGTCTCGGACCTTGATGATGCCCGCCCCTCTCTGCTGTGTGCGGCCGCCTCCGCGAAACACGAACGGCTGCTCTCCCTCTTGGACGAGCGCCATGTGGATGCCGTCGACATCGTCGTACCCGACTCCGACAGCTACCGTGCGAAGCTAGCTCGGCTGGCCGCTGATGTGGCGGTACGGGGAGTCGAAGCGTCGCACGTGTCCCGGATCGACTCTGATGACCTGCCGAGAATGCTGTCCTTCTTTGCTGAAAGGTTTGCGGGCTACTATCTGGATGCGGGTTTCGGACTGGAGTTCGGACTCACAGGGTCGAAGATGCATGCTGTCGCGTGCGCGGCAGCATCGACAAGCTTCAAGATCGGGCAGGTCTGGTACGTCTCTCCCGCAGGCTTCGATCCTGATCGATTCACGCACGGGGTGACCGACAGCCACTGGTTCATAGTTGAGCGGTGAGCTGTCCCTCGCGCACGATCTCCGGTTCTCGGGCAGTAGCTGTAACTGACACCGTAAGCGCCCCCGCCACGGCTCGTGCAAGCGCAGGGAGGGGGCCCGCGAAAGCATGACGTACCTCGACAACTGGCTCGCCCACCTCAACGTGCCGACCTGGTCGGACGAAGATCCGGATCCCGGCGGGATCCTCTTCGTCCATGAACGACCGCTGCTCGTCCACCAGCACGCCGCGTATCTTGAGCAGATCGATGCCGAAGGGGCCGGATGACGTAGCGGTCACTACGTGTCGAGCCTGCGAGGTCACCGTGCGAACGCGCTGCCGAAATGCGTCCATGGATGCCCCTTGTGCCGCGACATGAGCCTCAAAAACAGCGGCAGTCATAGCCAAGTCCACCTGACTGTCCGCTCCCGGAGCACTTTCCGACAGACGCGCGCAGAGCCGCAAGTGCTCAGCCAGCCAAGGGTCCGCGGGACCATACAACGCCTGCTCAAGCGCCACGAGGGACTCACCCCGACCAATGTAGGGCTGGTAGGGACCCCCAGCCAAGTCCGTGAGTACGCACGTGGCGTCGATTCCAAGGAGGGCGGCGACTCTGTTGAAACGTCGGGCGTGGACACGAGCTTCGTCGAAGCTCCGCCCGAGGTTGCCATAGCGCCAGACACGTACCTCAAGCACGACGCTTGATAGACCAACGGCGAGCTTCTTGGACAGCAAGCTGGCGATCGCCAATGGCGCGAGGTCTACAGCTCCCACCCGTTTCCGAAAGGAGAACAGCGCACCATCGAGCGGGGCAAGGTCTTCACCAGCAAGGGCATGGGCGAATCCGTGGCTCTTAAGGATGCGCAAGAACTCGTCATGCGTTAGCCGACTTCGGTAGCCTGGTATGGTATTCATCACGTCGATGGCACCCGCAGGTCGCCCCGGAACGCCGACCTTCGGGACTACAAGACCACACGCGCGTAGGAATAGTGGGCACAGAAGGGTCGAGAGCGACGAAGGGCCACCCGTGCTGGCCAGGTCGCAAGTACCGGGGCGTGGAGCCATTGTGCGGCCTGACTCCGCCAGAGCCCTGGCAAGCATGCCGATTTCCTCGTCGTCGGCGTCTGCCGAGTAGCGAACGACATCCCTCATCGCCTCCTCGTCGGCGCCCAGGCGACGCAGGCGTTCAACCGCTTGGTGGAAAGGATGTGCCGTTGACATGACGAGAGCGTAACGTGACGCTGAGGCGTGCGCCGCCACCACGCATCCGCACACCAGTGAGGTGATGCTCTTGGTTGTTACGCTATCAATAATATCTGTCAGTGACGTTTCGAACATGCCCGACGGCCTTCAAACACGCCATCGTCGCTATCCCGCGCCAAGATCCCGACTATTCCCGACTACTACAGACAGCTCGATGCTGTCGTTGACATCTTGGCTGAAACCGTAGCGATGCGGTTCATCAAGAGGGCCCGCCAAGAGGTCGCTGCGGAGTCGGGCGTACCCCCCGACTCCATCCGTGTCCAGTTAAGCATTATGCAACCATGTACCGGCATTATCAGGCTGGCATGCAAGACGCCGAGGGTGTTCGGGCCGTTTTGCCAGCGCTGGGCAGGGCCGTGGTCGTGAGATCGAACCGCGTCCCGACGGGATCTTCGACGATGTGCCTGCGTCAGATGGCCGAAGCCAGCATTTCTACGCACCATACTATATCGCGAAAGGATAGGAAGTAAGCATAATTTCGGCCTATTTGATCACGGATGCCCCCGACTCACTGGCGCGTATGGCGTACGCGATGTGTACTGGCCTCCTATGCGCCCCACAGACGGGAAGAGTCCTTTGTGCCGCACGGGCAGGCGAGGCGGACGGCGCAGCCGGTAACATCGAGGTTCCGAGCTATGCGGCCTCCACCCCGATCTCCCCGATCACCCCCAGCGGAAACGCCGCCTTCATCCCAGCCCGCAGCCTGATCGCGAAGTGCGCCACCAGCGCGCTCCCGTCGCTGCTCGGCCCCTGGACCGGCCCGCGCACGATGGCGCCCGCGAACCGCTGCTGGACCCAGCTCGACGCCTGGAGGGGCACGGTGAGCACCAGCAGCCCCTGGATATTCTTGAAGCCCAGCTCCCCGAACCTCCCCAGCGGCACGATGGCCCCTTCCCCGTCGGGCAGGGCCAGGGGGTAGACATCGACGGCCACGCCGGCCTCGGAGGGGCGCTTGAACACGGGCGCCCGCAGGAGGGAGGAGAGGATCTCGGCGATGGGCATCCCGATCAACTGCTCGACGGGGTCCACACTGAAGATTCCGAAGCCGATCCGGGTGACCGGGAGGGTCAGGTTGACGAGGATGGGCGCCCCCTCGGGGGCAGGGGCGGCCGCGGGCGCGGCGGCGGGCTTGGCCAGGTCGCGGGTCATGGGTTCACCTCGGGGGTCTCTTCGAGCACGTCCCAGAGCCCGCCCTGGCCGAGCCCGACGAGGGCCGGGCAGCGCGCCAGGGCGTCACGGACGCGGGGGGTCAGGTGGCGGTGGCGGTTGACCAGCCGGCTCCAGTAGGAGGCGGACAGGCGGATGATGCGGGCGAGGTCGAAGTGGTGCAGGCCCTGGCGCTCCAGGGCGGCATCGACGGCCTCGCGCCGCAGGTAGTGGCGCTTGCGCGGGAACGGGAGCCGGGGCTGCCGGGCACGGCGCCTCGTTACCGCGCGGCAACAAGTCGTCGGCCCGGCTTCGGGAGTGGCGCTCACGCCGCCCTCCCATCCCCGTCATCGTCGGGATCCTCGTCGTCGTCGCCGTCGTCCTCGTCGTCCACCTCGTCGAGGATCTCCCCCTCCACCTCCTCGGCGGTGCCGCCCACGGCCTCGGCCAGCGCCACGGGCGGGGCCTTGGGCTCGAACTCGGCCACCTCGTCCAGCTCCTCGGGCTCCTCCTCCTCGTCCTCCACGGCGAACCCCTCGGCCACCTCGTCCAGCAGGTCGCGGACCTGGAGCAACAGGCGCACGGTGGCGGCCTGGGCCAGGAGGTTCAGGTAGAGCAAGTGGCCGAGCGCAAAGCTGCGGTCCTCCTCGGCCAGGTCGGCCCAGTCGTCGCGGGCGCGCTCGACGCTGCCGGGGCGGCGGCGGCCAAAGGCGGCGCCGTAGTGCTCGCGGGCGATCTGCAAGAAGGACAGGGTGGGGGCGCTCGTCCTGGCGAGCGGGCTTGTCGGTACGGGACATGGCTCTCTCCATGCGCACCGGGGCCAGGCCCCGGGCGCGGTCATGCCGCGAGGGATCACCCCGCGGCGGGCTGGGTGGGATCGGGCTGGAAGCCCGGGTCGGGAGGGGACTGGGCCGGAGCCTGGTCAGCCTGGGCGGCCTGGTTCGCGGCACGGGCCTGGGCGCCGAACTGGCGCAGCATGACGGCCAGGCCCCGGAGGGTGTCGGGGTTGTCCAGCAGGGTGCGCACGTCGGGATCGTTCAGCGCGGCGGCCAGCTCGGGGCTGTTGCCGAGCACGCCCAGCAGCTCGGCCGTGTCGGGGGTGAGCCCGCGGGAGAGCAGGAAGGCGCGGGCGGCCTCGCCGAGCTGGTTGATGGCGTCGCGGGCCAGGGTGGCACGGGTGTCCCCGGCACGCTCCTCCTGGTCGCGCTTGTCGTCGGCCACGGCCTGCTTGTAGCGGTGCTCCAGGATGGCGGCGACGAGGGTGTCCACCTGGCCGCGGGAGTTGTGGAGCTGGCTGTGGAGCTGGGCGTTCATGGCGTTGTTGACACCCTGGAGCTGGCCCACGGACCCGATGACGATCTTGCCCCACTGGGCGTACAGGTCGCCCAGCACCTTCATGGCCTTGGCCCCGCCCTCGTTGGCGGCCTGCTCGAAGGTGGGCGCGGGGATCTGGAGCTTGGCGACGGCCTCGCGGGCCTCCTGCTCCGCCTCGTCGGCCTCCAGGCGGAAGCCGTGGTTGCGGCAAAGGAAGGTGCCGCCGTCCACGGTCTTGTAGCCCTTGGGGCCGCAGATGCGGACCCGGAAGCGTCGGAAGGACTCGGCGAAGGTGTAGCGGATGGCCAGATCGCGCAGCCAGCGGCAGGCAGCCTCAGCGATCTGCTCCACGGTGATCTCGTTGCCGAGGTTCGGCCCCGCGGCACGCGCCAGGGTCTGCTCGATGGACGGCTCCTCGTCGTCCTCGACCTCCTCACCCTCCTCTTCGTCCTCATCCGGCTCGTCGTCGTCGTCCGCGAGCGGCGGCAGGGCGTGCTGGTCGGTCAGGAACGGGAGCGCGTCGGTGACGTTCAGCTCGAAGCGGCCAGCCGGCTCTTCGGTCTTGCGCTCCGTGCGATCCCATACGCCGATGTAGGACGCATCCTCCGCGCGGCGGCGGATGGCGTTTTCGATGTGCTCGATTCCTTCGAAGGAGAACTGATCACGGCCCACGGGCCTCCCTCGCTGTCGCACCTGGAATATTCCTTCCACGGCGCTTCCAGGCAACGAAAACCGTTCCCCACACCCCATTCGCGTGGGGAGTGCTTCCCGTTCGCCAAGCCTCCAGGCGCTCCCCACACCGGCGCCGGTGCGTTCCCCACGGCTCCCCGCAGCCGAGGCGAAGCACTCCCCGCGATCCGCAGCCGATCCGATCCACGGTCCCCACAGCCCCTGTGATCGCTTCCCACGACTGGCCTGCGCCTCCCCACACGGGGCGCGGCGCTCCCCGCGTGCCGCCTCCGCTTCCCCACCAGGCGGTGCGCGCTCCCCACCGGAAGCGTGCGCGGCGGCAAGGGTGCGCGGGGAACGAAACGGCTGGAAGCAAGCCAGGATGCGTGAATACCTGGGGGTGCGAGACCTCTCCGGGCGTGCTCCGGCGCCTGGTCCCCCGGCGGGGGTGGGTCTCCCGGCTCACCCCCGCCTCTCTCCTTTCACCGACACCCGAGGATCCACGGATGGCCGCCAAGCCCAAGACCACTCCTCTCAATGCCGCCATGGGCGGCAACGCCGAGAACCTCACCCCGAACCAGACGAAGAACGCCCTCGGGCAGGCGGTCGGCAAGATCGCCGGGCTCACCAAGAAGGCGGCCCAGTCCAAGGACGCGGTGTTCGAGACCGGCACCCTGGTGCTGCACACCGCCGAGAACCAGGGCACCCTGTTCCTGGCGTCCATGGCCGAGGGCTACTTCGGCGAGGAGAAGCTCAAGGTCGGAGGGGTGGACCTGCGCGCCCCCACGGCGATCCTGGCCCAGGGCTACGGCCTGTACGAGACGCTCTCGGGCAAGAAGGGCGGCGGTCACGCGCTGGCCATCGGCAACGGCCTGATGGGCTCCTGGCTGGCCTCGGTGGCGGTCAAGGCCGGGCACACCCTGCGCGAGAAGCGCAACGCCCCGGCCCAGGCCCAGCAGCCGGCGGGCCAGGTCCCGGTGCAGCAGGGCGCCCAGCCCCAGGTGCTGGTCATGACCCCTTCGGCCCAGGGCGCCTACCAGCTCGAAGGCCCCAGCGGCATCCCCGAGGGCTTCCTGAACGGCCCGGTGCGCGAGGTGCTGCTCACTCCCGAGCCCTCGGCCCAGGGCTCCGAAGAGGAAGTGGGCCGGCGTGGCGGTGGTCGTGGCGGTCGTGGGCGCAGGCGTACCGGCGGTCGCGGCGGCCAGGGCGGCGGCCAGGGCGGTCAGGGTGGCAACCTGTCCCGTACCACCGAAGATGCCCAGCTCAGGAGGGGGTCGTCCGGGGAAGGTCTCCCGCATCCCAGGGCCGGCTACCGGTAGCCGGCCCTGGGATGACGTCCTCCGCCGCGACGGCGAGGCCCGGACCGGGTAGCAGGGC
>JBDRKM010000231.1:0-8617 GCA_043814015.1 Pseudomonadota bacterium | reverse complement strand
GGCCCTCCTCCTCGAGGAGGCGTCGGCAGCCATGACCCAGGATTCGGCCAATCGACGAGTTTTCGGCCTTGAAGGTAGGAGCATTTTCCGTGGCGCGACCAAGCGCCCCGCGCCGCCCATCAGGCGGCGAAGATGGGGGGGAGGGCGCGTGTCGCGCCCGATCAGGGGGGGAAGAATCTGTCTTCCCCCCCCCAAAAAAGGGCGAGGTCCTCGTTGAGGCCGTGGCCGAAACGTGGACCGTAGCCGCGTCGGCGAACAGGCCAGGTGGCGCGTGAGGGGGTCATACCCAGGTATCATAGCCGTTTTCGGACGGAGGAGATCGCGAAGGTCCGAGGGGGACGATCCCGTGCCTCACCCCCCTCCGCGCCTACCCATGCCTCGTCGTCCCAGGAGCGGTAGCCCTACTGCCAGAGCGCCTCGACCTGGGGGGATGGCAGGCATCAGCCATCATGGGTGCGGGAGGGGTGAGCCAGCGGCTGTTTGCGGTCGAGGCTGGCATCCCGCGGGCCACCTTGCAGCACTGGCTCGGCCGGCGGGAGGGCCTGGATGCTTCTCCGGCAGCGGTGGCCTTCTTCGAGAGCCCGGATGGGGCGCATCGGAGATCTCGGTGTAGACCCAGAGTGAGAGGCCAGGCATCAGGTATCAGGTACCAGCAACGATGGAGGAACGATGCGCGATTTCAGGGAACTGGTGGTTTGGCGGAGAGGGCACCGCTTCGCGCTTGGGGTCTACCGTGTGACCCGCGCGTTCCCTCGGCATGAGCTCTTCGGGGTCACCGCGCAACTCCGCAGGTCCGCCACCTCGATCCCTACGAACATCGCCAGGGATGCGGCCGTTCCGGGGACTGAGACCGCGTTCCACCGAAAGCTCCCGGCGCCCTGCGCCGTTACCACGCGCCAAGAGCCCCGGTGACTGCCGAGAATCCTCGGTGGGCGCTTGACCGCTGAGACCTGATACCTGATACCTCCGGCGACCCCGTAATCTTCAATGCGCCCTGGGTCATGGCCGGGACCTCGGGGTGGAGCCGCGCCGACCGGGTGGGCTATCCTGCCCCGCGGTGCGCTCGTCCTGGAGGTTCCATGTCCTTCCTCGTCAACGTCATGCACATGGGCGGCCCCTTCATGTGGCCGCTGTTGCTCCTGGCCTTCGTGGGCTGGGCGGTGCCCCTCGGCGCCGCGCTCTTCATCGGCCTGCGCAAGTGGGTGCCGGCCGCCGTGTTCTGGCTCGTGCCGGGCCTGGCGCTGACGATCGGCGCCATCGGGCGCATCCAGGGGGACGTGATGGTCGGGGAGGCGGTGGCGCACGCCTCGCCGGAGACGAAGAGCGTCCTGCTGCACGCGGGTATCGGCGTCGCGGCCTACACGGAGGCGGCGGGCTGGCTGATCGGGGCGGTGCTGCTGGCGCTCACGGCGCTGGCGGTGGGGATCGCGCTGCCCGTCGGTGCCGGGCCTCAGGCGCGCTGGCGAGCTGGATCGGCGCTGGCCGCCCTGGGGGTGAGCTGGACTGGGGCCGTGGGGGTGGTGGCGCTGGCCATCCTCCTCGGGCGGGGGCTCGCGGACGCCGGGCCGGCGCCCGTGGTGCTGGTGGTCGTGCTCGGGCTGGGGGGCATCGCCATCGCCCTGGCCGCCCTTCGGGGCAGCGATGAGCCCAAGGACGCCGAGCGGCTGGCGGCGGGCACGGTCGCGGTCGCCACCCTGGTGGCCGGCGCCGCCCTGGCCTGCTGGATGTTCGGCGACCAGCAGGGCTACATCCAGGTCCATGAGGCCATCTCGCGGGCCGCGCCGGAGTCGCGCGCGACCTTGGTCGTGATGGGCTTGAAGCTGCGCAGCGCGGCCCTGTGGCCCGGGGTGGCGGCGATGGGCTTCGCCCTGCTGGCGGGCCTGGCGGCCTCCGTCACCGCGATCCACGTGCTGGTCCGCCCGCGCCCGCTCGCCAGCGCCGCGATCTGGCTCGGCGGGCTGCTGCTGGTGGCGGTGCCCGTCGGCTTCGGGCGCCACCAGGCGGCGAGCCTCGAAGCCCGGACCGCCGAGGCCATGGCCGCCCGGCTGGTCGGGCGGGTCCAGGGGCTGCCCCGGCCCGTGCGCTCCGGTGATGGGTCCGCGGTCGGGGTCGGGCTCGCCTCGTGGCAGTCCTGTGCGGTCCGCACCGCGCGCGGCTGGGTCCAGGGGCCTGGTTCACCCCGCGAGGGTGAGCCGCTGGAGGAGCCCACGGTGACCGGGCCCGATGGGGGTGCTTTGCTCGTGGCGGCCCCGGCCGGCACCCGGGCCGCGGAGGTGGTGGCCCGTCCCTGGGCCGCGGTGGACGGCGCGCCCGTGCCGGTGGACCTGGCCATCTTCGTGGACGCAGGCCCCCTGGGTGTGGAGCAGGATCTCCCAGGGGTCCGCGGGCTCGGGGCGGGCGCGGTTCCGTTCACCTGGATGCCGGCCAACGCCTGGCAGCCGCGCGCCCGGGCGGCGCGGGACGAACCTGACGGGGACGAGCTCGGCGGGCTGCTGGCGGCGCTCGGGGAGCCGGCCGTTTACTTTGCCGCCGACGATCCCGCCTGGAGCACCCTCCTGTTCGTCGAAGGCCGCGCGGGGGGCGTCGCCCTGCACACTGTGGGGGCCAGCGTCGAGGACGCGGGCGAGCTCGCCGCCGCGCTGACGCTGCTCGCCGCGAACCAGGGAGAGCTGTCCCTGGAGCAGGTGGTCTTCGTGCCCGGCCCCGGCTGGTCCGTGCAGGATCTGGTCGGCCACTGCCTGGAGGCCCAGGCGGCCTTCTCCCACGAGGGCGACTACCGGGTGCAGACCGTCACCTGCGCCCTGACCGCGGCCCTGCCGGCCGAGGCGCTGGGGGCCGCGCGGGCGGAGTGGTGGCAGGGTCGCGGGTTCGGCGCCCTGGGCGGCCCGGAGGGCCTGCGTGGCCCGGGCGACGGCTACCCCGGATTCAGCGGCCGCGATGATGGCCCGATCGCCGCATCCGGCGGTGACCCGGTCATCCTCGGGGCGCTGGATCGCTCCCTCATCGACGCCGTGGTGAAGCGCAACCTCGCCCAGATCCGCTACTGCTACCAGCGGGAGCTCACCAAAAACCCGGACCTGGCGGGCAAGATCGTGGTGAAGTTCGTGGTCGCGAAGGATGGCACCGTCTCCTCAGCGCAGGTCAAGTCCAGCACCATGGGAAACGCCGCGGTGGAGACTTGCATCAACAGCCGCTTCATGCGCTTCCAATTCCCCGAGCCCAGGGGCGGCGGGATCGTGATCGTGTCCTACCCGTTCCGGTTCGAGCCAGGGTGATCGGGGCGACCGTCAGGGCCCGTACGACGGCGGCGCGTCGCCTGCGCCCGCGCCCCAGCCCGAGGCCGCGGCGCCCATCCCGAAGTCCAGGGTCGCGCCATCGGCGAGGTCCGCGTAGCGCAGCCAGGTCTGCGTGGTGTCCGAGCCCGCCACGGCCAGGTCCTGGACATAGACCCCGCCCGCGCCGTCCGCGCGGATCGTGAGTGTGCCCCCGCAGGCCAGATGCACGGTGGCCTTCGGGAAGGTCGGCCCGTTGAACACCAGCACGTCCGAACCCGGGATCACGGGATAGAGCCCGAGATACGCCCACACCAGCCAGGCGGAGGTGGCGCCCAGATCGTCGTTGCCGGGCAGCCCGCCGGGGCCGGTGGTGAAGGTCTCGTCGATGATGCGGCGGACCACGGCCTGTCGGTAGGTTCCCCAATTGGACCCGGGCGAGGCGTCGAAAGGGCCGACCATGGGCAGGATGGGGAGGTCCTCGTCGTTGGGGCAGCCGGCGCCGTCGAGGTGGGTGATGGAGAACTGGTGGATCTCGGTGTCGGAGTAGCGGTAGCCCGAGGGCGAGGCGGTGGGGGTGTCGGGGCTGAACTGCACCATGCCGAAGGGCACGGTGGCGCCGGGGCGGGGAGGATGGCGAGGGAGACGAGGACGCCACGGAGGGCCATGCGCCACCTTCCGGTCAGGGGCTTTCGTGCGGCGTATTCATGAGGGGATGGGGTGTCGAGCGCGGACACCCCGCGCCCCCACCACCCACACCCCCGTCGCCAGCAGCGAGACCCCCGCCAGCCCCACGAACATGGCCGGGGAGCCCGCCTGCGCCATGACCTGGGTCGCGAGCGGGATGCCGATGAACCCTCCGACCCCCCAGCAGGAGAGGTACAGGAGCGACTGGGCCGAGGCGGCCACGGCCACCGGGGCCCGGCTGGACAGCAGGTGGACCGCGGCGATCCAGAAGGCGCCGAAGGTGATCCCGTGCAGGGCCTGCACCAGGACCACGGCGAGCTCGGCCTGGGCCACGGCGGTCAGGCCCCAGCGCAGCATTCCCGAGGCCAGGGCGATGGCCAGCAGGCGCTCGGGCCCCACCCGCCGCAGCAGCAGGGGGGCCGCCGCGAGCACCCCCACCTCCACGGCGACCCCGGAGGCCACGGCCCAGGAGGCCACCCGCGAGGGCAGGCCGAGGCCGGTGACGTGGGCCGCGAAGAGCAGGTCGTAGCCGGTGAGCGTGACGGTGTGCAGCGTGGCGGCGATCAGCAGGGCGGCCACGCCGGGGCTCGTCAGGAAGGCCCTGAGGGCCGGCAGCACCGGCGGCGGGGGTGCGGTGCGCAGATCGCGCAGGCGGGTGGCCACGGCGGCGGCGGCGATCAGCAGCGCGGCACCGAGCACGAGCGGCGAGAGGGTGGTGAAGTCCCGCAGCAGGCCCGAGGCGAGCACCATGACCAGGTAGCCGGCGCTGCCCCACAGGCGGAAGCGGCCGTAGCGCGCGCGGTCGCCCCCCAGGAAGGTGACGGCCATGCCGTCCAGGATGGGGCCGAAGGTGGAGACCGCCAGCGTGTAGCCGGTGAGCGCCAGGGCCGCGGCCACCGTGCCGTGGGCCAGCAGCAGCAGCAGGATGGCGGCGGCTGCCAGGGACCAGGCCCCGGCCAGCAGGGCCCCCGACATGTGGAAGCGGTCCGCGAGCCAGGCGGCCAGCGGACCCGAGAGGAAGCGCCCCACCGGGAAGGCCAGCAGCACCAGCCCCAGGCTGGCGGGCGGCAGGCCGGCGTCCACCAGCTCCACCGCCAGGTATGGCACGATGGCCCCGAGCGATCCCAGGGAGAGGGCGTACAGCAGGCGCAGGGTGGTGGCCGTCATGGCCGGGGGGACTATCCCCGCGCCGGGGCGCCCGTGAACGTGGTACAACCTCCGCCAGGAGGTGCCCATGCGACCCTGGCTGTTTCTTCCGCTTTTCGCCCTGTGCGCCTGCGGCGACAAGGACGACAGCGCCGCGCCGGAAGAGGGGCTCGACCCCGCCGGCGATGCCGACGGCGACGGCTACACCAACGGCGACGAGGAGGCCGCCGGCTCGGATCCGGAGGACGCCGCCGACGTGCCCTACGAGGGCGGCTGGGCCAAGGACGCCGGCTGCCGCCACGAGGTCGTGGCCACGGGCAACGGGGTGGGCCAGGTGGCCGAGGACTTCGCCCTGCAGGATCAACACGGCCAGACCCTGCACCTGCACGACTTCTGCGACCACGTCATCCTGATCGAGTTCTCCGGCTTCACGTGAACCTCCTGCGCAGGCAACACTCCCGGGATGGAGTGGATGATGCAGGAGTACGGGCCCGACGGTTTCATCCCCATGATGGTGATGTACGACGCCAGCCCCACCGAGGCCATGCAGTACGCGCAGGAGAAGAGCCTGACCTTCCCGATCCTGTCCGACACCGCGCAGGAGGTCTTCCGGCGCTGGGACGCGAGCGGGACCGTGCCCTCCTCCACGATCATCGACCGCGGGGTGCTGGTCGCCGAGGTGGACATCACCTGGTACCAGAGCCTGATCGAGGGGTACGTCTACGGCGGGTAGGGGCTGGGGGCAGCCATGCCCCCCGATCCTGATGCCTCCGCGGACCTATCCCCCCGAAGATCGACGCCTGGGGGCACCCATGCCCCCCCATCATGGCGCAAGGGGGGGTTATGCCCCCCGATCCTGACGTTCTGCGTCGATCTTGGGGGGCATGGCTCCCTGTGCCCATCAGGATCCGGGGGTATGGCTCCTGGGGGCCCCGTCGTCGGGACAGGTTGCGGCCATGGAAGAGGCCACCGCCCGCTATGACTTCTTCATCGCCCACGCGGGCGTGGACAGCGAGGCCGCGGCGGCCCTGTACGACCAGCTCCAGGCGCGGGGGTTCGCGGTGTTCCTGGACCGGGAGTGCGTGCTGCCGGGGGATCGCTGGGATGTGGTGATCCCGGCCGCGCTGGAGTCCAGCCGGGTGTGCGTGGCGCTGTCCTCCGCGGCGGGGAAGGAGAGCGGGTACTACCAGCACGAGGAGGGGGCGCACGCCATCGACCTGCAGCGCGAAGGCCGGCTGCGGCTGGTGCCCGTCTTCCTGGACGACTCGGAGCCCTGGTACGGCGCTCGCCGCCTGAACCCCCTGCGCTTCACCGGCGACTGGGTCCCCCTGGTGGGCTGCCTGGCCAAGCTGCCCGAGGTGGCCGGCCGCGCCGCGGCACCCGCGCCCACCCACGTGCGCGTCAGCACCCGCCGCCTGCCCTGGGTGGGGGCGGAGCTGCTCGGGCGCGAGGGCCCCCTGGCGCGCCTGGACGCCGCCTGGGCCGACCCGGGCACGCACGTCTTCTCCGTGGTGGCTCCGGGCGGCATCGGCAAGACCGCCCTGGTGAGCCGCTGGATCGGTCAACAGGCCCGGGCCGGCTATCCCGGCGCCGCCCGGGTCTACGCCTGGTCCTTCTACAGCCAGGGCGCGGGCGAGGGGTGGCAGGCCTCCGGCGATCTCTTCGTGAACCAGGCCCCCACCTGGTTCGGCGACCCCGATCCGCGGGCCGGTGACGCCACCGCCCGCGCCGAGCGCCTGGCCCGCCTGGTGCGCGCCGAGCCCACCCTGCTGATCCTGGACGGCCTCGGACCCCTGCAGCACCCGCCCGGGCCCCTGAAGGGCCGCCTGAAGGACCCGGCTATCGCCGCGCTGCTGGAGGAGCTGGCCAGCCACAACCGGGGCCTGTGCCTGCTCACCAGCCGCCTGGCGCCCGAGGACATCGCCGACTGCCGCGAAACCACGGCGCCGGTGGAGGCGCTGGGCCCCCTGACCGAGGAGGCCGGCGCCGCCCTGCTGCGCGCCCGCGGGGTGCTGGGCGCGGAGGAGGCGCTGGCTGCGGCCTCCAGGGAGTACGGCGGCCACGCCCTGGCCCTGTACCTGCTGGGGGGCCTCTTGGCCGCGGCCCACGGCGGGGACGTGCGCGCGCGCGCCGAGGTGGGCCCCCTGGCCGCCGCGGAGGAGCGCGGGGACCACGCCCGCCGGGTGCTGGAGGCCTACGAGCGCTGGCTCGACCCGCTGGACGCCGCCCTGTGGCGCCTGCTGGGCCTGTTCGACCGGCCGGCGCGGCCGGCGCTGATCGGGGCGCTGCGCCAGCCGGCCATTCCCGGGCTCACCGACGCGCTGGCCGGGCTCTCCGAGCGGCAGTGGCGCACGCATGTGCATCGCCTCGAAGAGCTGGATCTGCTGTCCGCGGGCGCCGACGGCACCCTCGACGCCCACCCCCTGCTGCGCGAGCACCTGGGGGCGGCGCTGCGGGAGGGCGCGCCCGCGGCCTGGCGGGCGGGCCACCGGCGGCTGTACGAGGCGCTGTGCGCGAGCGCGGAGGAGCGGCCGGACGACCTGGCGGGGATGGAGCCGCTGCTGCAGGCCATCGCCCACGGGTGCCAGGCGGGGCGGCACCGGGAGGTGGCAGAAGAAGTGCTCTGGCGGCGGGTGCTGCGGGGGGACAGGTTCTACCTCACGAAGCAGCTCGGGGCCTTCGCCGCCTATCTCTCCGCGCTGGACTGGCTCTTCCAGGAGCCCTGGGCGCGGCCCGAGCCCGCCCTGAGCGAGCCGGACCAGGCCTTCGTGCTCGGCCAGGCGGGTTTCGCCCTGCGGGCCCTGGGGCGGCTGGCGGAGGCGCGCGGGCCCATGGAGGCGGGGCTGGCGGCCCGCGTCCGCCAGGAGGCCTGGAAAAACGCCGCCATCGTCGCCGGCAACCTCAGCGAGCTGCACGCCACCCTCGGGCAGCTCGCCGAGGCGGAGGCCCGCGCGCGGGAGGCCATGGCCCACGCGGACCGCAGCGGGGACGCCTTCCAGCGGATGGGGATGCGCACCACCCTGGCCGACGCCTTGCACCAGCGCGGCCGCTGGGAGGAGGCCCGGGCCCTGTTCGCCGAGGCCGAGGCCCTGCAGGCCGAGTGGCAGCCCCACAACCCCCTGCTCTACTCCCTCCAGGGCTACCGGTACAGCGATCTGCTGCTGGGCGCGGGTGAGGCCGGCGAGGCGCGGCGGCGGGGAGAGACGGCCCTCGTCATCTCGGAGCGGAACCGCTGGCTGCTCGACAACGCCCTCGACCACCTCCTCCTCGGCCGCGCCGCCCAGGCCCTCGGCGATCGGCCCGCCGCCCGCACCCACCTCGACCAGGCCGTGGCCGGGCTGCGGGCGGCGGGCCAGCAGGACGACCTCCCCCGCGGCCTCCTCGCCCGCGCGGCCTGCCTTCGCGTGCACGGCGATCCCACCGCCGCCGCCCACGACCTCGCCGAGGCCACCCGCATCGCCCGCCGCGGCGGCATGCGCCTGCACCTCGCCGACGCCGCCCTGGAGGCCGCC
>JBDRKM010000230.1:0-10979 GCA_043814015.1 Pseudomonadota bacterium | reverse complement strand
GGGTCGCCCGCCTATGCCTGTTCCAACCACCGCGGGGGGGGCCCCCGCCCCCACCCCCGGTTGAGCCCCCCGCCCGGGGGTGCCTTTTTTGGGGGGGGGGGGGCGCCCCCCCCCCCCACCGCTGGCGCTCCCCCTCCCCCGCGCCCTATTGGCGCGCGCGCCTGCGGCGCGTGAACCACTACTCGCGAAAGTCCTCTCGTGCCAAGATGACTTTCGCGAGTAGTGGTTCAAGGTGCCTCCCCGGGGGCCTGCGCCGCCTCGCCCACCTCGATCAGGTAGCTGGCCACGGCCTCGAGCTTGGCCTGGGGCATGGGGAAGGCGGGCATGGCGGAAAAGCCCGCGCGCTTCCGGCCCGGCGCGCGCACCCACTTGGGGATGCCAGCAGGATCGTCGGCGTAGATGTCCGCGATCTCGATGACCGACGGCCCCACCAGCGCGGTGTCGAGGGCGTGGCAGGCGGCGCAGGTGGTTTCGAAGATCTGCTGGCCCGGGGGCTTCTTGGCCGCCCCGGCGCTTCCGCTCGCCTCCAGCGCGGTCGCCGCCGCCAGGGCCACCCGGTAGGCGTCGGTCTTCTCGGCCACGGCGCGCATGTGGGGCCCGAGCGCGGTCTCGCGGTAGAGGTGCCGCCCGTAGCCCATGCACAGCACCGTGCCCGTCAGCAGGATCACCACCGTGCCGTAGCGCCCGCCCACCGCATCGCCAGCCCGCGTGAGCTCACCCCACAGCACGAGCAGCGCGATGGCCGCGAAGGTCACCCCCAGGCCGATCAGCAGGAGCATGGCCCAGGACCAGCCCTGGTTGGGCAGGGTGAACAAGAGGCTGGGGCCTGCGATGAGCTGGCCCAGGGTGGCCGCGAAGGTCACCCCGTAGAAGCCGCGGCGCAGGCCCGCGCGGGTCAGGCCCGGCAGCCGCTCCTCCAGCGGGTAGGAGGCCCTGGTGAACCAGACCACGTAGAACAGGCCCGCCACCGCCAGGCTGGCCAGCAGGAAGTGCAGGTAGCGCACCAGCGCGTTGGGCAGCAGCAGGGCCGAGAGGAACCCGTGCACCTCGGCCCAGCGCTGGGGGAAGAGCATCAGGTTGACGTTGGCGAGGAAGATCAGCGGGACGAACAGGAACAGCGCCGCCGGCAGCAGCCCGAGGCCCAGGTGCAGGCCCTTGGCGTGCGCCAGAGAGTCCCAGGTGTATTTCCACAGGTAGGAGAACAGGAAGGCGGCGGTGACCAGGGGCACGATCGCCAGCCAGGCGCCGCCGGTGAGCCCGTTGGCCGTGTAGAACCACACCGTGTAGAGCACGTTGATGGTCAGGAGCGGGCCGACGCCCAGCACCACCGCCAGGCTCTTGTTCACCGTGATGGTGGCGGCCATCTGACGCGCGAGCCGGTCGTAGGCCGGGTTCTTGAGCCCGAGCGCCTCGGCGGCCACCGCCAGCAGGGTGCCGCCCACCATGAAATTCACGAACAGGATGTGGGCCAGGAACAGCACCACCAGCACGGCCTCGAGGAAGCCGCGGTCCGCCGGCAGGGGCAGGGGGATGTCGTGGGGGATGGGCAGGGGGTTCATGGCCGCACCCCCGCCGCGAAGGGCGCGCCCACCTCTTGATCGCCCGGGAGCCGCTCGGGCACGCCGTCGAGGGTGACCAGCCAGGCCGCCAGCGCCTCGCGCTCGGCATCGCTGCCCGGGAAGGGCGGCATGAAATAGCGGGTGTTGTGCATGCCCAGGAGGTAGGCGGAGACCGCGTCCGCGTTCCAGGGACCGGGGCCGTACAGCCCCGTGAGCTTGTCCGTCATCCCGTTGACGCCGCTCACCGTGTGGCAGCGGGTGCAGGCGAGGCGGAACACCTGCCGGCCGGCCTCCAGCCGGTTCTCGTCCGTGAGCGCGTGGAAGGGCACGAAGCTGGCGTAGGCCAGGAGGCCCTCCTGCCGCAGCAGGGGGTAGTCGGCGTGGCGCACGCCGTTGGCGTACAGGTAGGCCTCGATCACGTCGGGCTTGCGCACGAACTCGCGCACGCGCTCGAACATGCCCATCATGCCGGTGGCCAGCACCGCGGGCACCAGCAGCCAGGCCCGGGGCATGCTGCGCGGCAGCGCCAGCGCCCAGGCGGCCGTGATCACCAGCGCGACCCCGCAGCCCGCGATGATCCAGCCCAGGGTGCGGTACCACTGGGCGAAGGCCTGGGTGGCCATGGCCACGGGCAGGTTGCCCACCTCGGCCTCGGGCACCACCGACCAGTACAGGAAGGCCGCCCCCATCACCAGCGGCGCCCAGGCCAGCACCCAGCCGCCCAGCAGGCGGATGACCTCGCGGCGGAAGGCGTCTCCGCGCTTCAGCAGGAAATAGGCGAGGAACAGGGCGTACAGCCCGGCCAGCGCCATGGCGGTGGGGGTGCGGAACGCCAACTGGGGCAGGTAGATGGGGTTGAGCACCCCGCGCACGAAGCTCGGGGCCGCGGCCCAGTCGCCCGTGTCCATCATGAAGCCCAGGATGGCCACGATGATGGCCATGGTGAGCCAGGAGGCCAGCGCCAGCGCGGCTCCGATGGCCAGGTGCAGGCCCTTGCGGGCACCCTGGAGCCTGTCCCAGGTGAGGTAGTAGGCCAGGATCAGCCCCACCTCGGTCACGAACACGATCCACTCCGTGAACCAGGCCCAGAAGAAGACCCGGATGAGGCTGCCGATGGCCATGGGGTTGACCAGCGATGCCACCACCCAGATCCCGACGCCGGTGAGGGCGCCGAGCGAGGTGGTGATCACGAAGGCCGTGAACAGCAGCCGCTTGGCGAAGTCATCCCAGCGGGCGTCGCCCGTGCGCATCCCGAACCACTCCAGGAGCACGACCAGCGGCGCCAGGCCCACGGCCAGGCCGTGGTTGATGAGCACGTGCACCACCGCCATGACCCCGAAGAGCAGGCGGTTGCCGAGGAAGTCGAGGTGAAAGACGGGGAAGTCCACGAGCCGTCCTCGCGAGTGTGAAGGGCCGGCCTATCCCCGTGGACACCAACGGCCCCTGGGAAGCTGCGACTCGATGGTTCAGGCTTTCCAGAACCCGTGCAGGTTGCAGTAGGCGCGGGCCGTGACCGCGGTGGCGGCGGTGAGGAAGGTGGCCTCGGGGGCCTCGCCCGGCTTCAGGAAGCGGCGCAGCACGTCCTGGCCCGCCAGCAGCTCGATCCACTGGATGTAGTGGGCGTCCACCATGGGGTGCGCCACGCTGCCCACCGTGACCTTGTAGCCGCCGGCGATGGGGGTCAGCACCGGCACGTGCTTCTCCACCGCGGCCTCGGTGGTGTTCTCATCCTGGAGGGTCATGGGCTTGCCGCAGCAGACCAGGGTGCCCCCGCCGACCACCTCGAGCTCGACGATGTTGCCGCACAGGGCGCAGCGGTAGATGGAATTGCGCTTGGACATGATGACTCCTTGGCGGGCGGGTCAGCCCTGGGGGGTGAGGGTGGCGTGGCGCGCGATGATCTGCTCCGCGAGGCCGTCCATGGCAGCCAGCGCGCCCTCGCGGGGGAAGCCCTGGATGCCGACGGGATCGAGGCGCTCGCACCTGACGTTCTCGAGCAGCTTCTCGAGATGGGGGATGGCGCGCCCGGCCCAGCCGTGGCTGCCGAACAGCCCGATCCAGCGGGTGCGGGGCTTGAGCAGGCCGATGAGGTAGGCGGCGGAGACCGCCAGCGGGTGGGCCCCGCCCAGCACGGTGGGCGTGCCGATGAGCACCGTGGCGGCATCCACCGCGGCGGCGGCCACCATGCCGAGGTCCACCTTCTCGAGATCGAAGACGTCCACCGCCGTGCCGTTGGCGAACAGGCGGTCCTCGAGGTGCAGCGCCATCTTGCGGGTGCTCTCGTGCATGGACACGTAGGCGATGACCACCCGATCCCGCATGGGGCCGCTCGTCCAGTCGCGGTAGGCGTCCATGATGACGCGGGGCTCGTCCCAGGAGGGGCCGTGGCTGGGGCAGATGGTGCGGATATCCAGCGCGTCCAGCCGGTCGAGGTGCTTCCCGATGGGCTTGGTGAACGGCATCATGATGGTGGCGTAGTAGCGCTTGGCCTCGCGCAGCACGCCCACGGCCTGCGATGCCCAGGCCGTGTTGCTGGCGAAGTGGGAGCCGAACAGATCGCAGGGGAACAGCACGCCCTGTTCGGGCATGTAGGTGAGCATGGTCTCGGGCCAGTGGACCCAGGGGGCGTGCAGGAAGCGCAGGCTGCGGTCGCCGAGCGAGACCTCCTCACCATCGGCCACGGTGCGGATGCGGGCGGGATCGAGCCCCAGCAGATCCGGCAGCATAGCGGCGGCTTTGGGGGTGCACAGCACCGTGGCGCGGGGGAAGCGCTCCACGAGGGCGGGCAGCATGCCCGAGTGATCCTGCTCGGCGTGGTTGGAGACGAGGATCTCCGGATCCGCCCCGAGGCCCTCGAGGCGCTCCATCAACTGCTCCCCGAAGCGCGGCTCCACGCTGTCGATCAGCGCGGCGCGCTCGGAGCCCTGGACGTACCAGGCGTTGTAGGTGGTGCCGTGGGGCAGGGGGATCAGGGCGTCGAAGACGGTGCGATCGGGATCCTGGGCGCCGACCCAGTGGACGCGATCGAGGACGGGGCGAGCGAGCATCTCCTCCTCCGGGGGTGCGGGGTCACCTGTCTATCTCGTGGAGCCGGCGCCACGACACATGGCAGGCGGCGCATACCTAGCCACCTCGACCGGGTGCGCACGGCTCCCCCCCGCGGCCCGTAGCCCGGAATACGCGCCGGCACCCGCCGCGAGCGTGATACCTCTCCGCCACCTCTCTTTCTCCAAGGAGATCCCATGCCGCGCGCCCTGCCTCTCGCTCTCTGCCTGCTGGCCCTCGGCCTCGCCACCCCCGCCCTGGCCGAAGCGCCCGCCCCCGCCATCGACCCCACCTGGGACCGCGGCGACGACCTGCAGCCCTACCTCGTCGGCCTGGTCACCGAGAAGGTCCGCGCCGAGCTGGCCATCGGCGCTCCTGGCTTCGACCTCGACCGGCTCGCCACCTACATCGCCGATCCCCGCCAGCTCCCGGCCAGGCTCGGCGGGCGCGCCGGTGACGCCCTCTGGCTGTACCTGCCCGTGCTGCTGGCGAGCGGCGACCTCGCCCAGGCCCAGGGCCTGGTGGAATTGCTGCGCAACCCCGACGCCAACCTCAACCCCAAGGTCATCCACCACGGCGCCCTGACCTACGCCGAGCTGCTGCGCGCCCAGGCGGGCTCCGAGCGGGCGCAGCTGCAGATGATCCAGCGGGTGCTCGGCCAGCTCCCTCCCAGCCGCTTCCTGCGCACCGTCTCCACCCTGGACACCCTGGCCGCCGCCGCCGAGCAGGAGGCCGGCGCCGACCTCCCCCAGATGTGGGCCTCGAGCCTGGCCAACATGCAGACCTACCCGGCCACCCCGGAGAACGCCTCGGCCTGGCTCGCCCGCCGCACCTACAACAAGGGCTGGTGGGACCACATCGCCCTGTACACCCAGGCCGAGGAGGCCCTGCGCCCAATCATGGAGCAGGAGCGGGCGCGGCGGAAGCCCCACGTCTTCGCCACGGTGGACATGGAGCAGCACGTGGCCGAGGCCCATCCCGTCGTGGTCGGCATCATGGACTCGGGGGTCAACCCGCTGCGCTTCAACATGTACGAGAACCCCGGCGAGCGGGCAGACGGCCTGGACAACGACGGCAACGGCACGGTCGACGACCTCTACGGCCTCGTCTGGGACTGGGACCCGGCCAAGCGCCAGCAGCACGGCAACCTGGATCTGGTGGAGCAGCTCCCGCCAGCCCAGGTCCAGGAATTCGAGCCCTACATCGTGGGCAACTACCAGCGGCGCACCGGCCACCCCGAGGCCCCCGAGGCCCAGGCCGTCACCGCCAGGCTCACCAGCCTCTCGTCGGTGGAGGAGCAGAAGGCCTACAGCAAGGCCTTCGGCGAGGTGGGCGAGTGGGCCCACGGCAGCCACGTGGCCGGGCTGGCCGTCGCGGGGAATCGCTGGGCGCGCATCGCCGCCTTCCGCCTGGCCTGGACCGGCGAGGGCCGCATCTACTTCGAGCGCGGCCCCTCGGACCAGGAGCTGCGCTGGGAGCGCCAGAGCATCCTGGAGCTGGTGGCTTGGGTCAACGCCCAGCACGTGCAGGTCATCAACGCCAGCCTGGGCTTCACCGTGGAGTACCAGGAGGCCGCCCTGGCCAAGGAGCGCGACGTCTTCGACCCCGGCTTCCCGGCCTACGCGAAGCTCGACGCCGAGGGCCGCAAGACCCACGAGCTGGATCTGGCCGCCATCCACACCCGCGCCGAGCAGATCCAGGCCCACCGCCGCGAGTCCTGGCGCCTGCTGTTCGACGGCTGCCCCGACACCCTGTTCGTCCTGGCCGCCGGCAACGAGGACCACGACATCACCGAGTTCATGGACGTCCCCACCACCATCCCGGTGCAGCACGACAACCTGCTCGTCGTGGGGGCTGTGGACAGCGACGGCGAGTGGGCCACCTTCACCAACTTCAACCCCGCGCTGGTCCAGGTCTACGATCTCGGCGTGGACGTGTGGAGCACCTCCCCCACGGGCCGCATGATCCCCATGTCCGGCACCTCCATGGCCGCCCCCAACGCCACGGACACCGCCGCCAAGCTGCTCTCGCTGTACCCGGAGCTCACCCCGGCCCAGATCCGGCAGGTCTTGATCACCTCGGCGGATCCCCTGCCCAAGCCCTACAGCGGCGGCATCATCGACGAGCCCGCCGCGGTGGCTGCCGCCGCCAAGCTGGTCGGGAGGTAGGATGCTGCTGCTCTTTGCCCTGCTGGCCTGCCACCCCGACCCGCAGGACACCGCCCCCATCCCGGTCTGCGAGACCCCCACGCCGCCAGCGGAGGCCACCCTGCGCCTCGGCCAGGATCCACAGACCGTCCTGCTCCCCAACGGCCGCGTCCTCACCCCCGTCGGCGTGCAGGTGCGGCTCGAGACCCAGCTCGGCAGCATCGCCCTCGATCCCGCCGGCCGCTTCGCCTACGTCTCAGGCATCAACCGCCGCACCCGCACCCTCTCCGTGGTGGATCTGCAGGCCGGCGCCCTCGTCCAGGATCTCGAGCGCGACGACGCCTGGTTCGGCCTGGCCATGACGGACGACGGCCGGCGATTGTACGCCTCCGGCGGCCGCTCCGGCGACATCGACGTCTACGACGTGGGCAGTGACGGCCTGCTCACCTGGGCCGATTCCTGGTTCGTGGACGGCTACCCCGCCGGGCTCGCCCTCTCCGACGACGAGCGGGTCCTCTACGTCGCACGCTACGGCGAGACCGACGTGACCAGCGTGGAGGTCGCCACCGGCGCCGTCCTCGGCGCCACCGAGCTCGGCCTGCACCCCTTCTCCATCGTCAAGGTCCCCGGCAAGAGCGAGGTCTGGGCCGCCGCCATCAGCTCCTCGCGTATCGCCGTCTTCGACCCGGAGAGCGGGGTGGTCAGCGCCACCTTCGACGCCGTGAGCGATCCCGAGGGCCTGGTGGTCTCCCCGGACGGCGGCACCGTCTACGCCGCCCTCTCCAACACCGATCTCGTCGTCGCCTGGGACGTCGAGACCCTCGCCCCCGTGGCCACCGCCTCCCTGGCCGACGACCTCGCCGGCCCCGAGGGCACGCCCCTGCCCGCCGTGGGTCCCAACGCCCTGGCGCTGGATGCCGAGGCCGGCGTGCTGTATGTCGCCCGCTCCGCGGACAACGCCGTCAGCGTGCTCGACGCCGGGAGCCTGGCCCTGCTCGGCACCTTCCCCGTGGGCTGGTACCCGGACGATCTGGCCGTCGCGCCGGATGGCACCGTGGTCGTGGTCAACATGAAGGGCACGGGCGCCGGCCCCAACCTCAACCCCGACTCCACCCCCGAGACCATCGAGGGCACCGTCAGCATCGTCGATGTGGCCGCGTTGGACCTCGCCGCCACCACGGCACAGGTGGAGGACAACCTGCGCCGCCCCGACGACGTCTACCCCTTCCCCTGCGCGGGCACCTTCCCCGTGCCGCCGCGCTGGGGCGAGCCGAGCGCCGTCATCGAGCACGTGGTCCTCATCGTGCGCGAGAACAAGACCTACGACGTGCTGCTCGGCGACTACCCCGGCTCCGAGGGCGACCCTGACGGCGCCTACCTCGCGCCCTACGTCCCCAACCTGCACGCCCTGGCCGACCGCTTCGGCGTCAACGACAACTTCTACACCGACTCGGAGGTCTCCACCCAGGGCCACCTGTGGCTCACCCAGGTCTGGGTGAACGACTTCATGGAGAAGTCCTGGATGGAGGACTACCATGGGGGAGGGGACTTCGCGACGGACCCGGTCTTGCCCGCCGCCACCCCCGGCTACGGCTCCTTCTTCACCCACCTCATCCGCCATGACGTGGACTTCACCATCCTGGGCGAGATCGTGGGCGTCTTCGACGAGGTCGACGGCGAGACCGTCATGGAGCACCTCGACGGCGGCTACCCCGGCGTCTTCTTCGACCTCTCCACCCAGGACACGGAGCGCGCCGCCTGGGCGGCGGAGGAACTCTTCGGCGCCGACGGCCAGGGCGGCCACTTCCCCCCCTTCGTCTACATGCTGCTGCCCGACGATCACACCCGCGGCGGCACCGACCCCACGCCCGAGGCCATGATCGCCGACAACGACGCCGCAACGGGCTATTTCATCGACAAGCTCTCCCGCTCCGTCTACTGGGACAGCACGGTCGTCTTCGTGGTGGAGGACGATCCCCAGCAGGGCACCGACCACATCGACACCCACCGCTCCTTCTGCCTGGTGGCCTCCCCGTACTCACGCCGCGGCCACGTCAGCCAGGTGCTCACGTCGTTCCCCTCGGTCTACAAGACCATCGAGCTGATCCTGGGCCTGCCGCCCATGAACCGCTTCGACGCCATGGCCACGCCCATGTGGGACGCCTTCACCGCCGAGGCGGACCTCACCCCGTTCGACGCCCTGCCCGCCGCCATCCCCTGGCACGACGAAGACACCGCGCGGCGGCCCGATCCTGCCCCCGCGATCACCGCCCGCATGGACTTCTCCGGCCCCGACCGCGCGCCCCTGCTGGGCGAGTGGCTCTGGTGGTACTTCCACGGCCACCCCCGCCCGGGCTCTGTGCTGGCGCGCTGGGCCGCCGGTGACCTCGAGGCCATCGAGGGCCTGGAGGGCGACGACGACGGCGACGACGAGATCTACGAGGCCAGCTACCGCCGGTTGCGGCGGTGGATGGCCGAGCACCCGGATCGCGGGTGGGACTTCTCCGTGCCGGCGCCGCTCGAAGACGAGGAGGACTGAGCCATGCCCGTCTTCGTCGCCATGCTGCGGGGTGTCCACGGCGGGAAGGCCCGGCGCCTGCCCGGGTCCGTGCTGCGCGGCCTGCTGGCCGGGCTGGGGTTTACGGGCGTGCGGGTCCTCCTGAACAGCGGCAACGCCGTCTTCTTCGCCTCTGGGGGCGAGCCCGCCGAGCACGCCGCCAGCATCGCCGCCGCCCTCGTGCCGGCCTTGGGATCCGAGGTATCCGTCGTGGTGAAGACCGGCGCCGAGCTGCGCGCCGCCTACGCCGAGAACCCGCACGTCGCCGTGGATTCCTCTTGCCTGCTGGTCGTCTTCGCGCAGGAGCAGGCTGATCTGCGGGCGCTGGAGTCGTTGCGCCCCAACGTGGCGACGCCCGAGCACCTCCACCTCGGCGCGCGCGCTGCCTTCCTGCACTGCCCCGCTGGGATCGCCGACAGCGCCGCCGCCCGGGCCCTGCTCGATGAGCCGCGGGTCGCTGCCCGCGACCACGCCACCGTGCTGCGGCTCGTCGCGATGGTCAGCGAGGTGGCGGGGCATGGGAAGGTCGGCGCGGGTTGACATCGAGACTCCACGCGTGGAAGCATGGGTTTTTCGCCTTCCACCACGAGGAGCCCCCATGCGCCGTCCCCTGCTCGTCCTCCTGCCCGTCGCCGCCCTCACCATCGCCGGCTCCGCCTGGGCCACCCTGACCACCCCCGACGCGAAGTACCGCGCGCTCAAGCCCGACGGCACGGGCAACTGCGTCTTCAGCGATGGCTCGCTGCCGTACCAGCAGGAGGACGGCTACTCCGTGAAGGCCGCCTTCACCGCCCCCGAGATCATCAAGGAGGCCCGCTGCTACTTCCCGCAGCAGCTCCAGGAGTACCAGTCCCTGGGCGCCTTCTTCAACTCGCTGCGGGATGAGTACGGCCGCTACAACGTGCATTGGGTCGTGGCCGACGACAAGGGGGTGAGCCAGTGGGAGACGGTGGGCGTGCTGCGCATGAACGGCGACAACGCCACCTGGGACCAGCAGCGCTTCATCATGGACCCGAGCGACTCGCGCTGCTCCACGAAGAGCGACGCCGGCTGCCTCGACCCGGACGCGGTCATCCGCGCCATCGCCGCCAAGCAGGGCGCCGCGCTGCCCTACACCGGCAAGGTCTGCGGGTTCGTGTTCCTGAACTGGTCCGACGACTTCGAGAAGCGCTGGGACGGCGCCCGCGAGGTGAAGGACCCGGTCTCCATCCAGACCACCAACATCGCCTCGGGCTGTGTCGAGTACACCGTGAAATAGGGCGCCGGCACCTTGCGCCGCCTCGCCCGCGCCTTGCTCTCCGCCACGCTCGTCGCCGTCCTGGCCTACCTCGGCGTGGTCGCTTTCTTCTTCACGGCCCAGCGCAGCCTCATCTACTACCCGAGCCCCGAGGTGCGCGCGCCGGAGCTGCCCGGCGCCACGGTGAGCCGAGCAGGGGCGCTCGCTGTGCCCGTCCTCACCCTGCCCGCCGCTGGAGACGCCTGGCTGGTCTGGTTCCACGGCAACGCCGAGCAGCTCGCCGACACCACCTGGCTCGCTGAAGCCATGAACCTGCGGGGCGTGGACTTCGCGGCCGTGGAGTACCCCGGCTACGGCCTCGCCCGCGAGGGGCGCCCCAGCGAGGCCGCGCTGCTGGCCGCCGCCCGCGTCGGCATCGCCGCCGCCGCCAGCGC